>JAJRVX010000169.1:0-11010 GCA_024277095.1 Chloroflexota bacterium | reverse complement strand
TGAGTGGCGCAGCCCCTCAAAAGAGACTTCCCGGGTTCCGCCCCTCACGTGCCTTGCCCGCCCGTGCCCGCCCGAAGCAGGCCGGGCAAGGGCCGGTGCAAAGCGGAAAGAGAGGATGTTTTGGCGGAGGGAGGTCTCTCCGCACCTCCCCTGTGTGCTTGCGATGGGCCTGGCGGAATTTCCATCATCTTGGATACACTACCGATGTAGACGGGAGGAGATGAATGGGAGCTGCGTTGCTGATCACGCTGCGAGAGGGTATGGAAGCGGCATTGATCCTGGGCATCGTGTTGGGCGTGCTGACCCGGCTGGGCCAGGATCATCTGAAGCGTTTCGTGTGGGTCGGTGCCCTGGTGGCGAGCCTGCTCAGCCTGGTGGCCGGGGGGATCCTGTATAGCACCGGTGTCGCGTTCGAGGGAAGGTGGGAGGAGGCCTTTGAGGGGGCGACGATGCTTCTGGCCGCCGGCTTTCTCACCTGGATGATCTTCTGGATGAGGCGTTACGGACGTGAGCTGGCCCGTGCCTTGGAGGTGAACGCCCGCCGGGCCGTCTCGGAGGGAGGCCGGGCGCTCTTTGGTATCTCATTCTTCGCCGTGCTACGCGAGGGGCTGGAGACGGCCCTTTTCCTGACCGCCGCCGCGTTTCAGGGGAACGCGCTGGCGACGCTGGGGGGAGGGGTGGCCGGGCTCGTGTTGGCGATCCTGTTGGGCGTGTTGGGCTTTAAGGCTGGCTTGCGTTTGAACATCAGCACGTTCTTCCGCGTGACGGGATGGCTTCTGCTTCTCGTGGCGGCGGGCCTGGTGGCCCACGGCGTTTACGGGCTGCAGGAAGCCAGACTTTTGCCGGTCTTCGTTGAGCATGTCTGGGATCTGAGCCCCATCCTCGCGGAGGACGGGTTAGTGGAGGGCGTCCTAAAGACGTTGTTCGGCTACAACAGCAATCCCTCCCTCCTGGAGGTCGTCGCTTATCTTAGCTATTTGCTCGTCGTCGGCACCGTGGGGGGATCACGCCCTGCGCTCACGCGGCGGGCGGCCGCGTGATGCCCATCCGTGGGACGAGCCGGGGCTGAGCAACTGTACATCGGCCCGCGTCCGATTTGACCTGCGGGCCGATATGTACTATAAAGACGATCACAATCGTCTTTGTAGATTTTGCATTTTTACTGCCCGGGGGAGGACGGACGGCATTGGTGAACGAGGAAGGAAGCATCGCAAGCAGGCGAGGATGGGCGCGTTCCCGACTCCGGCTGCGATCGATCGCGCTCCCCACCGAGCACGGCGGCTGGGGATTCCTGATCGAACCCCTCCTGTTGGGGCTTGGGGTGGCTCTCTCGGCCGCCGGGGGATGGTTGGGACTGGCGACGTTGGGAGGCTTTCTGGCGCGCCATCCCTTGAAGCTGGCGTGGGGCGATCGGCGCCGGGGGCGATATTACCCTCGCACCCTGTGGGCGGAGCGATTCGCCCTTCTCTATGGCTTGATGGCCCTGGCGGCCTTCGCGTTGGCCCTGCGAGGCGCTCGCTCGGCCTTTTGGGTCCCTCTGATCCTGGGGGCTCCTTTTGCCCTTGTGCAGATCTACTCCGATATCCAGAACCGGGGACGACAGTGGATCTCGGAGGTCTCCGGGGCGATCGCCCTGGGGGCGGTGGCCTCGGCGATCGCGATGGCCGGTGGGTGGTCGCTCGGGGATGCCCTGGTGCTGTGGTGGATTCAGATCGCCAGGGCGGTCACCTCGATCTCGTATGTGCGCGCCCGGCTGCGTCTGGAGCGCCAGGAACCCGCGGACGTTTTGTCGTCCTGGGGCATGCATCTCGCGGCGTTAATCGGGCTGGCCGCGCTCTCCTATGTCGGTCGCGCCCCGTGGTTGGCCGCGGTGGCGATGGCCATCCAACTGGCCCGGGCGCTCAAGGGCCTTTCCCCTTATCGTCGCCCCGCGCGCCCGCAGGCGATCGGCTTTGGCGAGATCGCGTTTGGCCTGATCAACGCGACGCTGGTGGTTGTGGGCTACGCCTTCGGCCTGTAGCGCTTCACGGGGAAGGGGGGCTGGGAGGGCCGCCCGTGTGCTCACGAAGGTAGGAGAGGGCTTTCTGTCGCTCCGGCGCCGCTTCCGCCAGAAGCCGATCCAGCGCCTGGCGCTTCTCCTGTACAAAGGCACGATCCTCGATGCCGGATAGATTGATGCGGACGTTGAGGTGGGCGCCTTGCAGGCCCGCGTCCGCCAAAAGCGCCCCCACGCTCATGTCGCTGCGAGCGTTCGGGTTCACCAGGGGGATCGCCTGACCGGCCAGGCGGATAACGTAAGCGCACGCCTCCGCGGTCTCCAGCGGGACCCGCGTGGCTTCTTTCAGCGCCGCTTGTACGGCCTCGTGCCGCTCCTCCCGCTGCGCCTGGGTCCCCTTGGGCAGGCGGTATGCCGTCATCACCTGATCGAAGGCACGCCGATCGCTGTCCGCCAGCTCCATGAGGCGGCCTCGCAGGCGCTCGGCCTGGTCCAGGATGTCCCTGACCTCCTCCTCGACGGCGGCGAATCGCGCCCGTCCGCTGGTGAGCCGGCACGCCATGCTCACCAGTGCGGCCCCCATCGCTCCGGCCAGCGCGGCGGCCGCACCTCCTCCCGGCGCGGCCGATGCGGCGGCCAGCCGATCCAGGAACGCTCGGACGCTCCCCTCCGCGATCTCGGCCCCCGGATGGGGGGCAGGTGTCCCCTGGCTCATCCTCCGTCCTTCGTGCCTGTGGTGTGTTCTCCACGCACGCTCCGTCGCCCGCTTATGCCCTGACGTCGCTGGCGGGCTCGCGGGGAGCCGCCTGGCGCGTGGTGGACCGGATCGTGTTGCCCAAGAACAGGAGCACGGCGATCACGTTCAGGAGGCCACCCCATCGTCGCCCTGGCCACCAAAACGCCAGGTCGCCCACCAGCCGGATCAGCAGGGAGAGGTGTAACAGGATGAGGTGGGCGTAGAAGCTCCGTTGGAAGGTCACCGGGATTCCCAACAGGGCTGGGAAGATGATGGGCGCGTGCCCGAAGATCATGGCCATGACGAAGCCCAGGAGCACGGCGTGGAGCATGGCATCGTACTGGGGCCCGGCTGTCATCCCGCCGATGAGCAGCCCGATTAGCCCGCCGATTCCCAGCCAGACGTATCCGGAGAGCAGGCTGATGGCGATGAACCGGGATTGTCCCGGCCGTCGGATAGTGCGTCGGGCGATGTCATAGCGCAACAGCCATATGGCGATGGCCAGCATGCCCAAACCCGATAGGTGCGCCCCAGGAGCGAAGCGGATGCCGGAGACGACGAGCCCGATGAGGAGGATGGCGATGGAGGCCAGAAAGCTGGCGTATCCCCATCTGGACAGGCGGCGCAGACGGCTGAGCTCCAAACGCTCCCCGGCGATGGTCAACACCAGGAATCCCACCCACCAGAGGACGGCGACCGGTATCGGGCGGCCCGCCAGCCACAGGATGTTCCCGACGAGCCAGGCGATCGCCCCCGTTTCCATCACCGCGATGGAGAGCTCGGGGCGTCGTCGGATCACCGCGACGAAGATCAGCACGACGCCGAAGGCGCCCAACGTCATCAGCAGGGGGCCGATGGCGCCGGGCAGGCCGATGATCAGGAGCAGACCCCCGAGCCCCGTCGAGAGCGGCGCCAGATAGGGCCACCACCGCCAGGGCCCCGGTTTCCCCGTGGTAACCAGGGCCACCGCTCGTTCCAGGCCGATGACGGTGCCCAGGAATCCCGAGATCATCAGCGGGCCGTGGGAGATGGGCAGGCCGGGCTGCCAGGTGGGCAGGCTCCACCCCAGCCGGATAAGCCCTGCCCACATCGCCGCCAACAGGGCGACCATACCCATGAACAGCAGCGGCAAGCGACCTTTTCCTGCTGGTGCCATCACGCTCCTCTCGTTGCGGTCCGTCTTGCTCGTGACGCCACCGGCTGGCCTAGCCCGGTTCCGGCGATGGCGTCACCGGTAGTCCTCCCGACAGGTGAAAAGATGCGGGCCGGGCGCGGAGATGATCTGGCGCAGCTCGCCGAGGAAGCGATTCAGATCGAGGTTGTAGGCCGCCGCTACATCGGCCAGGGTATCGAAAGGGGACATGGCGCAGCCGATGCAGGCCATCCGGTGGCGAAAGAAAACCTGCGCCGCTTGGGGCCAGTGTGAAAGCGTCTCAGCCACTGTCAAGCTGGCTTTAAGATCCGGGTGCTTCATAAGCGATTCCTCGGCTCGTGGGGGCGCGCATGGGATACGAGACCCTCACGTCTTGCAAGCGAGGCCCTGGGCGATCCCCGCAGGGCATTGGGAGCGGCTTGAAGGCCGATGTGGCACTCGCGACCTGGGAGGGCGTTCGCGCCATTGGGCCGTTTCTCTCGCGGCATCGTCGCATGGGTTCCCATTTGTTCGCCCCTCAGTGCGCTCGATCGGGGGACACATCCCTGGGCTGTGCGCAAGGGTGGGGGCTATGTGGAAAAAAGGAATCTGCGGAGCGCTCCCCGCAGATTCCTGCTCTTGTCCGTGTGCTCCCTCGTCACTCCTGCAGCGAGCGTATATATCCGATGATCACCTGGATCTGTTCGTCGGTCAGCGCCGGGTTCCCGCCCTTCGGCGGCATATCCACGCCCGTGGTGTTCTCCGGGTCGCTGGCCGGCCGTCCCTTCTTGATGAACCCCAGCAGTTCCTCGTCGGTCATCCCCTTGACGAACTCGCTGGCCGTCAGGTCCTTACCCAGCCCCGGCAATCCCTTCGCATCCGGGCCGTGGCAGGCGGAGCAGCTTTGCTCGAATAGCTTCTTCCCCTGCGCCAGATCCTCGGCCGAGGGCCCGGATGGCGTGGGCACGGGGGTGGGTGTGGGCTCCTTCTTCTTGCCACACCCGGTCACGATCAGCGTGAAAGCCAACAAGATGATCAGGATCCACGATAGTTTGCGCATCAATGTGCCTCTCCCTTCGCCTGTTCTCTGGGATCGGGACGGGATCAGTGCCCGCCTCCCGAGTGCTCGGTTTGCATGTCCTTATCCTGCTGCGTGTCCTTCTGCATATCCATTTGCATCTCTTGCTTCGTGTCCGACTCCGTGTCCATTTGCATGTCCATCTGCATGTCCTTGTCGTGCATAGAACCGGACATCGTCATCTCGCCTGAGGCGAATCGCTCGCGTAGCTCCTCGAAGGACACGACCTCGCCCTGGTTCTCAGCCGCCAGCTTCTTGGCCCGTTCCTCATCGCCGAGGGCTACCACGCCATATCCCATGGGCGTGTACAGGGCCTGGCTGATCACGAAGAACGCTTGATCGGCTTTCAGCCAATCCTCGGTCTCATAATCGTGCACCCAGAGCGTGCCCTCCTCCTGCTGGTCCAGCAGGAAGAGCACCATATCGCCGATGTCGTCGAAGCGACGTGCCTCGCCCTGGGGTGTCACGTAGGCCGCCGCAAAGCGCGGCTCGCTGATGATCATGCGGCATTGATCGCAGGCATCCTCACCATACCGAATGTCAGGTGGCTTGTCAAGTGGTGGGCTTGCCTGACACCCCATGGAGACCAGGAGGATCGATAGGAGACCTAAGAAAATCCGTGACATCATAGTGCCCCTCGCTGTCGAAAGATGAGATAGGCCAGGATCAGGGGCAGTACGATCCACGCCGTCAGGATGGCGATCAGGAGGGCCATCGCCCATTCGCCGTAGGTGCGCAGAGCGTATAGCCCCGCCGGCCCGAGAACTTCCCAGTTGCCGCGAATCGTCAGGATGGCGGCGATCTTGAAGACCTGAAGGGGGTTGAGCAGGGCCAGGGCGAACAGCTCTCCGATCTTCATCCGGAGCATGATCGCCGTTCCCATCACCCCCAAATCGCCGAAGAAGACCAGCACGAGCCATAGGAAGAGGGCAATGCCGATGGCCATCGAGCCCTTTCGCAGGAAGGCAGATATGAGGAATCCCAGGCTCAGGCTGACCAGGGCGAGGAAGAAGGCCAGCACGGTCAGGCTCAGGTAATCCCACGTATGGGCCGTGCTCCCTTGCCATGCGATCAGCAGGCCGCTCAGCCCGAACCCCAGGGCCAGGGCCGCCAGGAGGGCCAACCCCAGGCCCAGGTATTTGCCCGCGAGGACTTCAAATTGGGTGATCGGCTGGGATAGGAGATAGAGCAGGGAGCCGCGCTCCCGCTCGCCCGCCAGGCTCAGCGCGCCCAGGGTCAACCCCATGAGGGGGACGATCAGTAGCACCAGGTTGATGAGGCTGGCTCCCGTGCGCCCGAAGCCGGCCAACCCATACGACCCCGCTCCCGACAGCCCCAGCCACGCCAGCGCCAGCGCCAATCCGGCGAAGGCCACGGTGTAGAGCAGGAACCACCGGTTGCGGCGCGCATCCAGCAACTCCTTCTGGGCCAGCACCAGGATATTGGTCAAGTCGATCATGGGCTCATATCCTCTCTTGCAGGCTGTGCACGTCGAAATCCTCCACCGGGATGCCCGCCTGCGCCAGCAGGGAGATGGGTTTCCCCTTCTCACGGAGCGCGACGGGCACTCGCACCCCTGCCCCGTTTCGACTGGCGGCGAACCCCTGTCCCTTCAAGAGCTCGATGGCGGCCTCGACCTGTTCAGCCGGCACGTGGAGTCGCAATTCGGTATGTCTCCCCAGATGTGCGTCCAGCTCGTCCGGCGAGCAGTCGGCCACGATCCGCCCGTTCTCCATGAGGAGCACGCGATCGGCCAGGTGGATCACCTCATCCAGACGATGGGAGGAGAAGATGAGCGTCTTCCCCTTCTTCTTGACCTCGGCCAGCAGGGCCAGGATGTCCTCTCGCGCTCGGGCGTCCAGGTTCGTCGTCGGCTCGTCGAGCACCAGCAGCGGTGGGTCGGCCAGCAGCGCTGCGGCCAGCGCGAGCCGTTGCTTCATCCCGCCGGATAGGGTCTGCACTGCCTGATGAACCACCGATGTGAGCCCCATCTCCTGCAGGGAGCGTTCGATGGATTCGGGCGAGGCTCCCTTGAGGTATGCGTAGAAGCGCATGGTCTCCCATACCGTCATATCGTCGTAGAAGCTCAGCTCCTGGGGCACGAAGCCCATCTGCCGGCGCGCGGCCTTGCCCTCTCTTCGGACGTCGTGGCCTGCCACGTGTACCGTTCCCTGGTAGGGAAGAAGCCCCAGCAGGCATCGGAGCGCGGTGGTCTTCCCCGCACCGTTCGCTCCCCATAACGCCACGGCTTGTCCGGCCTCGACATCAAACGAGAGTCGGTCCACGGCGACCAGCGGGCCGAAGCGCTTGGTCAGATCGCGAACGTGGATCATGAGTTCTCCCTCATCATTGGACAATCTCTTGCCTCCCCCTTGCCGCCGGATGGGAACCCGGGTGAGGACGATCAGCGTGGCGGCCAGGGCCAGCAGGCCAATGGACGGCGCCCCCAGTTGCCGGGCGGCCTGTCGGGGGATGGCGGGGAGGCCCTCGGGTATACGCGGCGCCATCAGCGGGCGATCGTCCACCAGCTTCGGCTGCGGCTTGATCAGCGGGAACGCGCGGGCGGCGAAGTCCAACGCCTGGGTCGCCGGGCTGTAGTCGAACAGCCGCAACATCGGGTAACGGTCCATGAGGTTTTCGAACAGTCGCGTGGCCCGGTAGGGAAGATCGCCGATCCCGTCCTGGTCCGCGTCGTAACCTGTGTAGTCGCTCCAGTAGTTCCCCAGGCCATTGACGGTCCAGATGTTCCCCTGCAGTTGCCCACCGCCCGACACGCCGACCTGTTCCCGATTCTCGATGAACCCGTTTTCGGTGAGGCGGTTGCGTCGTACCGATGGCTGGAACAGGATGCCGACATCGTTGAAGGCGAAGATATTCCCGCGGAACAACACGGTGCTGTCGATCTCGCGCGGCGAGTTGTCCACGAACGCTCCCACGCGGTTATCCAGGAAGAGGTTCTCCTCGATCACCGCGTCGTCCATGTCCTTGAGGCCGATGCCGAAGCCGCTGGGGCCGCGATTGTAGGCGAAGGTGTTCCGTCGTAAATGCAGGCGGCGGCTGTACATCAGGAAGGCGCCCACGGAGTTATTGGACAGCCGGTTCCCCTCAATGAGGGCATCATCGCAGTACATGAAGTGCAGGCCGTAGCGTCCTCCCTGGATCACGTTCCCGCGCACGGTGAGGCGCTCCGAATACCAGAGCACCACGTCCCGGCCCTGCTCCACCACGTTGTCCTCCACCCGCACGTCGTTGCTGTACCAGACCCGGATGGGGTCCCCCCGTCGGGGCAGGGGCAGGTCCTTGCTGGAAATCGTGTTCCCCCGGATCACGCTGCCGACCGCCTTGCGCAGGTAGATGCCGAACAGGATTCCCTCCAACCGGTTTCCCTCGACCACCACCTCCGGGGCCTCGACGGCGATTCCGGAGTTCTCCTGGTCCAGCGCGTCGCCGCTGTTTTGAACGACGAATCCTTTCAGCATGGCGCCCCGGGCGGTCAGGCTGACCACGGTGCCCTGGCCGCCGCCGTCGATCACGGGCCAGCCATAGCCGATGATCTTGACGCTCCGGTCTACCACCAGGGGACCGCTGTAAATACCCTCGCGCACCTCGATGGTGTCCCCATCCCGGGCCTCCGCCAGCGCCTCCGCGATGGTGCGGTAGGGCCCTTGCGGGGAGACGACCAGGGTCGCGGGGCCCTCCTGGGCCAGGAGCGGTGTGGCGCCGCTGGCCCATAGGAGGAGAGCTATCCCCAGGAACATCCAATTGCGACGTCGCATAGATCTATCCTTCAGTCGGTGACCGCTCGGTGGCTTCCACCAGCGGTTTGTAGGCTCGTCGATGGAAGTAGAGGCCCAGCAGGATCAGGAACGAGGCCAGTGCCGCCAGGTAGAACCCTCGGTCTACGGAGGCAATGGTCTGGAACTGTCCGATTTTCCCCTCGCCGAGCACGGGGGGGACGAATGGCTCGATGGCGTTGCTCAGCGGCGCGCTGGGGTCCAGGTTCTGGCCGAAATGACGCAGCCAGAAGTACAGATCGCCCAGGAAGATGGCCGGGAATAGCAGGGCCGGCAGGGAGAGCAGCGCTGCCCACTGGTTGTGCACGTAGATCGCCGCGATCACCAGCAACGAGATCACCGCGATGGCGAAGATGCTCAGGGAGCGCTCCAGTTGTGCCGCTTCCTCCAGGGGGCGCATGCCGATGTAGTGGTTCAGCCCATCGATCTCTTTCACATCTCCGGTCATACGGTTCACGTAGACCTGGACCTCCAGCCCGTCCGGGTATTGGGGAGCCAGGAGCTTCAGTCGCCAGTAGGGCACGAAGATGGATACCAGCAGGCAGAAGGCTGCCAGTCCTAGGAAGACCGTGGGCAGGAGATAGCGTAACTGTTGTTCCGCCGTCTGCTCCGCAGGCAGGCGTGGCCCGATCAGCTTGTCCCATAACCCTGTCATCGGTAGTTTCCTTCCGATATGGGCCGAGGGTGGTGGGCGGGGAAGCTCTCCGCCGCCCACCACCGATGGTCCGTTCTGTATTTTACGGTTGCACCAGGAAGTAGCCCGTCATCTCCAGGTGCAGGGCAGAGCAGAACTCGGTGCAGTAGAAGGTGTAGACGCCGTCCTGGTCCGCCACGAACTCAAAGGTGGCCGTCTCTCCCGGCTCCAGGCTCAGGTTGATGTTGTACCCGGGCAGCGCGAAGCCGTGAGTGGCATCCTTGGCCCGTTCGATGTTGGTGATGTGCCAGATCACGCGATCGCCCTTCTTCACCTCGATGCGCTCGGGGTTGTAGTGGCTGCGCACGGCCGTCATCCAGATCTCCACGGTGTTGCCGTTGCGCACCACCCGCTCCTGTCCGGCCTCCACCGCGTTGGGATCCTTGCTCTGGGTGTTCGGGTTCCATCCGATCTCCGGATACACCTCCCAGGGCTGGAGCTTGTCGGCCTTGATGATCTGCGCGTAGTGCGGCTCGCCGATGCCGATGGGCATATCATACAGGAGCTGGAGCTGGTCCCCCGGCTGGGAGATGTCGATGAGCTGGAAGTTCTGCGGCAGCAGCGGCCCCACCGTCAGGAACCGGTCCACCGACCACTTGTTCAGGGAGACCAGGTACTTGCCGTCCGGGCTGACCGTGTCTCCCTCGGCGGCGGCGATGTGCCCCACGTTGTAGTGGACGGGGATCTTGGTGACCAGGGACCACTCGGGGTCGCTGTGCAACTCCTGATAGGGGCCGCCCAGCGTCCAGCGGGCCACCGCGCTGTCCAGGAAGAGGCTGGTGTAGGCGTACCCCTGATTGTCGAACTGGGTGTGGAGGGGTCCCAGACCCAGCTCCACCTGGGCCTCCATCACGTCGTCCAGGTTCAGGATGGTCACGCCGTACTGGTCCTTCTCGCCCGCTCCGCTCTCGATGGCCTTCTGGATCTTGTCGAAGCTGTACACGGTCACGTGGGGGTCGAGCTTACCCGAGACCACGATGTAGTCCCCGCCGGGTGCCACATCGACGCCATGAGGGCTCTTGGGCTCTGGGGCGAAGTACAGCAGCCCTTCCGCGATCGACGTCTCCAGCGGGATCACGTTGAACCCATTGACCTGGGTCACCTGGCCCGCCGCGGCCACCTCGGCGGCCTTCTTGAGGTTGATGATGTGGAGGTAATCCATGTCCTGCTGAGACGCGCCCGCCTCGAACGGGGGATTCCCCTCCTCGACGCCGCCGGTGCTCATCTCCGTGTTGAAGGAGTTGCAGAACACCCACCCTTCGCTCACCTTTTTACCGGCGTCACAGATGTCCTGCCAGTAGGGGGGCAGCTCCATGGCGAAGGATTCCTCCGGCAGGATGCGCCCCTTCTCCCGATCGAACTTCCAGAAGGTGATCATGCCGCGGTAGGCCTCCGCGTAGTCGTCCAGGGAGGCGTACGTCCAGCCCAGCGGTGTGGCGTACTGACCGCCCTCGATCACCCACTCGGTGTTGGGGGTGGCCATCGTCCCGCCGTGATCGTTAATGGCGATGGGATTCTTAACGATCTGCTTGGTCTCAAAATCTCGCAGGTCGATGACCGCCACCCGGGCGTTGGCCTTG
>JAJRVX010000168.1:0-4813 GCA_024277095.1 Chloroflexota bacterium | reverse complement strand
GAGGCCCATCGCAAGCCCACTGGGGAGGTGCGGAGGGACCTCCCTCCGCCCAAACATCCTCTTTTTCCGCTTTGCACCTGTCCTTTCCCGGCCTGATTCGGGTGGGCAAGGCCGGGCAAGGCAGGTGAGGGGCGGAAACCGGGAAGTCCCTTTTGAGGGGCTGCGCCCCTCAAAGCTCCCTGCTGTATTTCCACCGAAAAAGATGCACTACCCTCTGGCCGGTGGCATATCCAAGATGGTGGAAACGTCGCGAGGCAACCCGTGGCGTCCGGCTATCCTCCCCGGGCGGGCGATCAAGCGCATTTGAACCCGTGCAGATACCCTTCCTACCCTTTTTGACACCGATCCCATTCGCGGGTATAATCAGGTACCGTTGGTGAAGTCAATCGGTTTGGCATCCCTTACCGCTCCGATTCACGCAATCGGGGCGGTTTTTTATAACCACTCGAACCAACGCGAATCCGCAGGTCAAATGCCTGCATGAACGTAAGGAAGATCAAAGGAGTTCCATGTACTTTACAGAATTAGATTTAAGCGGACCTATACAGGAGGCGATCAGCGCCTTGGGGTATGAGGAGACGACCCCGATTCAGACCCGGGCGATCCCGCCCGGCCTGCAAAAGCGCGATATCGTCGGCTGCGCCCAGACGGGCACCGGCAAGACGTTGGCCTTTCTCCTGCCGGCGCTGGACCGCCTGCTGCGAGAGCCAGCCCGAACCCGCAATCCCCGCATCGTGATCCTGGAGCCGACTCGTGAGCTGGCCATCCAGGTTGCCGGGGAGGCCCGGAAGCTCACCGCTCGCACCTCATTGCGCGGCGTAGCCGTGTACGGTGGGGCCGGGATGAAGAAGCAAACCGATCAGCTGCGTCGGGGCGTCGATATCGTCGTCGCCACGCCGGGGCGCCTGATGGACCATATGCGCCGCAGGAACGTGAGCTTCCAGGATGTGCAGGTCCTCGTGCTGGATGAGGCCGACCGGATGTTGGATATGGGCTTCCTGCCCGATATCAAGCGGATCGTCAACCGCATGCCTCGCCAACGCCAGACCATGCTCTTCTCAGCCACAATGCCCCCGGCGATCCTGGCGCTGGCTCGCCAGTTCCAGCGCGATCCGGTGAACATCAAGATCGACCTGGCCCGTCCTCCCGAGGCGATCCAGCAGACGCTTTATCCGGTGCCCAGGCACCTTAAGACGAAGCTTCTGGTGGCCATGCTGGAACAGATGGAGATCCAGAGCATGCTGGTCTTCACCCGGACCAAACAACAGGCCAATATCGTGACCCGGCAGCTGCGTCAGGCCGGGATCGCCACGGCGTGCATTCATGGGGATTTCAAGCAGCGGGATCGAATCGCCGCCATGGAGGGCTTCCGATCCGGCAGGCATCGAGTCCTGGTCGCCACGAATATCGCCGCTCGGGGGTGGGATGTGAAGGGCATCTCTCATGTGCTCAACTACGACGTGCCGGAGCACCCCGAGGATTACGTGCATCGGATCGGGCGTACGGCCCGCGCCGAGGCGGATGGCGATGCCATCACGCTGGTCACCCCGGACGACGAGGCGCTGGTCTATCGGATCGAGCACTTGCTGGGGCGCAAGATCGAGCGCAGGACCCTGCCGGGGTTCGACTATGACGTGCCGCCGCCTTCCTGGGCGAAGCCCTCCGCGAAGGCGCTGATCCGGGACGCCACCCGATCGCAAAGTCTGGCCGACCGCTGGCGATCCATGGGGTAGAGGCGTCAAGGGATCCGCTCCCTTTTGCAGTGGCCAGCCCGATCAATCCGGCAAATAGATGGCGACTCGGCTTTGGTTTATGCCTCCCGGGCTCTCAGAATAACGGCGAGCATACGCTCGCCGCTGTTTTTTGGCGTTTTTCTCATTAGAGGAAAGTGCCTGTTCCCCGTTCTCACCCGGATGTCGCCTGAACGGCTCTCCGCAAGGCGGCCCTGGCCAGGATTCGCGTAGAGTCCAGGGTCGGCAAGGGGGAGCCTTCTCGCGTTACCAGCAGAGGGATCTCTGTACAACCGAGCACAACGGCGTCGCATCCCTGGCTCTTGAATTCGCTGATGACCTGATGGAAGTAAGCGCGAGATTCAGGGTAGAAGCGGCCGTACACGAGCTCGTCGAAGATGATTGCGTTGATCCGTTCCCGATCCTCCGCCCCGGGGATTCTGTACGCGATGTCCATGGCGCTTAGCTTCTCCGGGTAGACGGGGGATTCCATCAGGAAGCGAGTCCCCAGGATTCCCAAGCACGTGTAGCCCTTGCGCTTTGCCTCCTGGGCCACTTCTTCGGCGATGTGGAGCCAAGGGATAGGGGACTTCCCGGCCATAAGCTCGAATGCCTGGTGGATGGTGTTATCCGGGCATATGGCGAAATCAGCCCCCGCTCCGGCCACCTTTTCGGCGGAGGCGAGCATGAGATCCGCCACGCTTTGCCAATCCGCCGCCTCAATGTGCTGCATATACTCACTGAAGGGGAACGTGTGCATGGTGACCTCGGGATGGGCGTATCGCTTCCCGAGGAGTCGCTCCCCTTCTATGCAGATGGTGCGATAGCAGAGGGCTGCCCCCTCTGCGCTGCATGCGACGATCCCTATGTGCTTCGACATACAATTCCCTCGTTGCGATCGCAATCCCCTCGCCTATATGTGTCTCTCAATCATCGTCAGGGCGGCGCGCATGTAGCCCAGCGCATAGGCCATGCCCGCGTGCCAGGGCGCGGCGCAGGTCGCCTGCGGCGTGTGGTCGGGGATGATCACCCCGTCGTAGCCACACTCCTGATAGATCCGCAAGGCCCGGATCATGTCCACGTCGCCCTCATCGATGAAGACCTCCCGATAGTTGGGCGCCTTGCCTCGCACGTTGCGGAAGTGGACGTAGCAGATCCTTCCTGTGGGTGCGTAGCGCCGGATCGCCTCGTACACGTCCGCTCCGGGCATCTCGGCGATGGTGCCCTGGCAGAACTCGAGGCCGTTGTAGGGGCTGGGGACGATGTCCAGCAGGCGCTGATAGTGGTCGGGATGGGTGATGAGCCGGGCCGTGCCGCGCAGAACGGGGATCGGCGGATCGTCGGGGTGCGCCGCCAGCCGGACGCCAGCCTCGGCCGCCACGGGCACCAGGTTCTCCAGGAAGTAGGCCAGCCGCTCCCACATCTCCTCGTGCGTGACCGTGCCGATGTCGCCCGGTGGTGCGTCGTCTTGGATCTTGGTACCCCATACTTCACCGTGGGGGATGGGCGTCTGCTCGGGGGCATGGTTCTCGATGTAGCCGGGGGAGAGGGCGCCGCCGCGAGCGAACGGGCCCGTCACCCGGCCCCACACGCCCGCCAGGCTGAAGTAATATCCCATGATGGGAATGCCTGCCCGCCCCATATTTCGGATGGTCTTCTTCAGATTCTCCATCTGCCGCTCTCGTCCGGGGCCATCCAGCAGGATTTGGTCCCAATGGTGCGGCGGGAAGTTCTCGATGGCCTCCAGCTTGAGCCCGCTATCTTCCACGAACGTTTTCAGGCGGTGCAGGTCCTCGTAGGACCAATATCCCTCGCGTGTCGAAGGGAGCATCTCCTCTCCCGGTAGATGAGCGACGATGTGGGTGGCGCCCATCTGCCGGGCGAACCGCAGATTCTCCTCCGTGATCATCCCCGCGTACAACCCGAGGCCGAGTTTCATCATGTTCCTCTCATCTCGTGCTGAACAGCATGGGCGAGGCTCTCTGTCGCTTTCCCCCTTCGCGGGCGATCGCACCTGAAAGGGGAGGGGGAGAGGGGCAACATCCCCTCTTAGCCACCCGGAGGTATAGAGCCATGTCCCCGTAGCGCTTAAATTGATGCCAATGGGGCTGCCACGAGGGCAGCCCCTACAGCTCGATCTCCGTCACCTGGCCGGTGATGGTGAAGCTCCCGGTCAGCACGTTGCTCTCGCCGTCCCTCGTCTTCACGTCGGGCTGGCGGCCGCCGACCGCGATACGAAATTCGCCCGGCTCGATCACGCGGCGATCACGATCATCGATCACGGACATCTGAGTGGGGGTTAGAGTGAACGTGATCGTCTTCGTCTCCCCGGGGGCCAGGTGGACGCGGGTGAAGCCCTCCAGATGCCGGATCGGGACGGGGACCGATGCCTCCACGTCCGTCACGTAGAGCTGGACCACCTCGTCGCCAGCCCGATCACCGACGTTGGTTACGTCCACGGCCACCTGCACGTTCTCGCCTGGCCGGATGCTCTGCGGCTCGATCCTCAGATTGCCGTACTCGAAGCGCGTGTAGCTCAGCCCAAAGCCGAAGGGATACAACGGCTCCTCGGTCATGTACCGGTAGGTGCGGCCGGCCATGTTGTAGTCCTCGAAGGGCGGGAGCTGATCGATTGACTTGTAGAAGGTGATCGGTAGCCGCCCGGCCGGGTTATAGTCGCCGAACAGCACGTCGGCAATGGCGGTGCCGCCCTCCTCGCCCGGATACCACGCCTCGACGATGGCCGGCACGTGCTCGTCGGCCCAGTTGATGGCTACGGCGCTGCCGTTGATCAGCGCGAGCACCACCGGCGTGCCGGTCTCGTACACGGCCCTCAGCAGATCTTCCTGTACGCCCGGGAGATCGATATCCGTGCGATCGCCCTGGCTGACCAGCCCCTCGGGCAGCCCCTCCCGCTGTCCCTCCTCGCCCTCGACGGCCTGGGAGAGGCCCAGGCACAGGATGGCGACGTCCGCCTTCTTCGCCGCCTCCACGGCCTCGGCGAACCCGCTCTTGTCGTCGCCCACCACCTCGCAGCCTTTGGCGTAGTAGATCGTCGTTCCCGAGGAGAGCTTGTTCCGGAT
>JAJRVX010000167.1:0-19266 GCA_024277095.1 Chloroflexota bacterium | reverse complement strand
GCTCTCGTCTAGGGTCACGACACAAAGGACGCATTCCTCACCTCCTGCACTGAACAATCTTTCCCTCCCTTTATATATAACGTGCGGTGCCCTTTGTGTCGTTTACTCCAATATGAGCGAATCCAGTACACAGCGAAAGCCGGGCCGGGGACAGACAACGAAGCGAGGAACAGGATCCATCCCGCCCTTTGGATGTACCTCCTATTGCCCATCAAGCACGGCATTGAAGAAAAGCGGAGCGGCTGATCTGTGACCCACCATCTAGCTACCGGACAGTTTGACCGCGCATCTCCTGCGATAGCTCTACCGATGCCGCAGTAGGGGCGCAGCGACGCTGCGCCCCTACATCCGGGACGCCTGATAGGGGAGCATGTCGCTTCTCGCTAGTTCCCTCGCAAAAGTGTCCGGTAGTTAGACCCACCATCAGTGGGACCCTGGCCGCACCGCGTTGCGATCGGAGGAGGGCCCGATCCCTGCACCCAATGAGGCTGGATAGCGAAAGGTAGGGGATAAGGTTATGAACGCTGCCACGCAGGCTCGTTCCACCCGCACAATAGCAGATCTGAGGCCCGGCGATCACCTGTGTTATGTATACGAGACGGAGGAGCAACACCGGACAATGCTCGCCCCCTTCCTGCGCCAGGGACTGGAGCGGGAGGAAAAGGTACTCTACATCCTAGACGCCCACGCCGCCGAGACGGTTGTGAGATACCTGGAGGAAGAGGGGCTGAACGTGGGGGCCTACCTGGCCAGCGGGCAATTGTCCATCCTCACCTACGACGAAACTTACACGCGCGAGGGCACCTTCGATCCGGAGAGGATGATCGCTCTACTACGGGATGAAACGGAGCGCGCCCTGTCTGAAGGCTATGCAGCCCTGCGAGCCACCGGGGAAATGACCTGGGCGCTTCGGGGCCTCCCCGGCTCCCAACATCTGATCCGATACGAGGCCCTGCTCAACGAATTCTTTCGCGACAGCGAGTGTCTGGCCATCTGCCAATACGACCGCCGTCGTTTCCCCCCGGAAACCCTCCTGGACGTCTTGCGCACCCATCCGATCGCCATGGTGGGCACGGAGATCTACGATAACTTCTACTACATCCCCCCAACCAAACTACTCAGTCGCGATCTACCCGCCGTGGAGCTACATCGTTGTCTGAAGAGCCTGGAGGGGTACAAGCGGGCGGAAGACGCGCTGCGAGAGAGCGAGGCGAGATTTCGGGCGATCTTCGAGGGCGCAGCCATTGGTGTAGGGCTCACGAACCAAGAGGGGCGCATCATAGAGGCCAATGTCGCCCTGCAGAGGATCCTCGGCTACAACGCGGAAGAGCTTCGCCGTATGACACTCGCGGAATGCATGCACCCCGATGACGCGGCAAACGCACAAGCCCTCTACGAGGAGCTGATCGCCGGGCGACGAGATCATTATCGAGTCGAGGGGCGCTACATCCGAAAGGATGGGCAATGGATCTGGGGACGTCTGACCACATCTCCCATTCGGGATCCTGAAGGCGCATTCCAGTTCGCCATCTGCACGCTCGAGGACATCACCGAGCGCAAACGCGCTGAGGAAGCGCTCGATCTGAAGATGAAACAGCTGGGGGCTCTGATTCGCGCCTCACGAGTCGTGACAGCCTCCCTGAATCTCGATCAGGTGCTGGCTGGGATCATATCGCTGGCCGGTGGCGTGGTGGCCTCGGATTACGCCAGCGTGGCCCTGGTGGATGAGGCCGGCCGCTTGAGCCAGAGCGTGGAAAACCTGCCTGGCGTGCCGAGTATGCGGTATCGCATCCGTGAGGAAGGCCTCACCCATTGGATCATCCGCACATGCCGGGCGGCGATCATCGATGAGATCCAGGAGGACGGCCGCCCAATTCCCGCCCTGGGCAAAGGGGCACCGGGTGTGGTCAACCCACATATCCGAAAGGCCGGCATCAAATCGTTGGCCGGTCTGCCACTCATCGCCAAAGGCCGACTGTTGGGCGTTCTCTACCTGCACAGCCGGCACCCCGGTGCCTTCCATGGCCAAGAGGAGCTACTGAAAGCCTTCGCCAATCAGGTGGCCATCGCGATCGAGAACGCAAAGCTGTACGAACAAGCCCAGCGGGAAATCGCCCGACGCAGGCAGGTGGAGGCAGATCTCCGGGAGGCGCTGAAAGCCAAGGACGAGATGATCCAGAACGTCTCCCACGAGCTACGCACCCCGCTAACGCTGATCCAGGGCTACGTCGAGCTGCTGCAGGAGGGGGCACTGGGCCCCCTGACCACCGCGCAACGGAAGGCCGTCGACGTTCTCGACAGGCAAAGCAATTACCTGCATTACATGGTCGAGCGGCTGCTGCTCCTGCAAACCCTGGACAAGATCACTCCCAGGAAGAAGCCGCTTGACCTGAAAGCGATGCTGAAAGACCTGCTCCACACCTGGGAAGCCCGCGCGCAAGAGGCGGGTATCCGCCTTCAATTGGATATTCCCCCCGATCTGCCCCCTTTGGCAGCGGACAAGGGCCTTCTCCATCAGGTGTTCCACAACCTCCTGGATAACGCCGTGAAGTTCAGCCCAGACGGCGGCGAGATCCGGGTCCACGCCCGGACCAGGGACGACGAATTGGTCATCGCCATCTCTGATCAGGGGATCGGCATCCCACCGGATGAGCTGGAACAGGTGTTCAGGCGTTTCTACCAGGTGGAAGGAGGCTCCACCCGCCGCTTCAACGGCATGGGCATCGGCCTGGCGCTATGCCGGAAGATCGTGGAGTCGCACGGGGGACGCATCTGGGCTGAGAGCGAAGGAGAGGGAAAGGGCAGCACCTTCTACGTGGCATTGCCGCTGGGGGATGACCACGTGAATAGCACCGGACCGTGATGGACGGTGCCCTCCGCGAGGGGACATGTTCCTTACGCCCCCTACAGGCGGAAGGCAGGAAAGGAGTTCCCTGGAAAGGCTCGTCCCTCACAGATCTTTGAGCATCCGATAGGCTCCGGGAAGCCCAATCCGCCGCATGGAAGCCCGCATCTCGATTCTTTCCACGATCTTATAGCCTCGCCGCTTATAAAAAGCCATCGCTCGCTCGTTGTCCACGCCTACCACGAGCGCAATGCGCCGAAATCCCTGCTCTCGCGCTCTATTCTCTGTATGAGCCAGCAATTGTGTTCCAATACCCCGGCCCTGGTAATCGGGGAGCACAGCGATGTGGCTAATATAGTACTCATCCCGCTCGCTTTCCTTCACTCCAAGCAGCGGAAGCACCCGCCAGACAAAACGCATAAAGCCCATCATCCCTGTGAGCCGAAGGATTTGCCCGGCTGTAGGCAATTCCAGGGACCTCTTTGTTCGGTGGGAATAGGCCAGAATCAGGCCAGCCATCTCTCCGTCGATGATTACGGCTTCGGTAAATTGATGACTAAATCGATTGAACTTCGACCTGAATAGCTGCCCCAGTATATTCTGCGTCTCCTGAGGCGTACCCGTTCCAAACAAATAATCACTCCATCGCCCCATTGTCATATACAGAAGAAGAGAAGCTGTAGAGGCCATAGCAGGAACAGCGGGAACAACCTTGGCCGCCATCAGATCACCTCTCCCTGCTGGCTTGTCCCTCCCCGGGTATTCTCCGGATAGCATTCACTGCCCAACATGAGCATCACGCGATGTCCCCCAGAGTTCCCAATCTAATTGTAGCAATCGTTCCCGGCATTGTAATCCGGACCGCGCCGTCACGCACTTCCAGCGTCTTGATATCGCGCTCGCGCGCGTCACACAGCCAAGCACCCGTTACCTTAAAAAGAGGGAATGTGACCACCACCGGCGATTCCGGCACGGTGTGCGCATACAATCGCATGATCATCCCATCACCCCGTGATGCCGGCTTGAGGGCGATAACCCGGACGTCTGGAGTATCCGTTATGACCATGGAATCGGCGAGGCTCCACAGTCTCATGCCCCTGGCATCGCTCCAGGGGCTGCTGGCCATGGTTCGCGCCAGAATATGAATGTTGTTGTCCCGCCAATCGCCATGCTGCGTAAAGACAAGCGCATACTCACAGGCATACCCTTCACGTTCGTGGCCACTGGCGGGATTGCCGGGGATGCCGATCAAACCCAGGATCTTTTCCTTCGTCGCATTGCGCATGGCCACCAGTTCCAGCCGCCCATCCGGCCGGTAGGAAATCGCCCCCGGCAACGGCTGAAGGACGGCAAGGCCGCGTCCGGTGTCGTCATCCTGTAGATGGACGAAATGGTGCAACGGCCAGAAGGTGGGGTCATAGATCCGCTTGGGTGGGCGGGTGACAATCCCGCCGGGGGTATCCATCAGCAGAGTTTGCGTGGTGATGCCGGTGGCAAAACGAACGGTGACGGAATGACCCTCGGCGGCCCTGCCTTCGACACGAAAGTGAATCACCGGCGAGTGACCGCTTAACCACATCCGGCGGTGGAATGCCTCGCCACCCAGCTCGGAGACGCTCACGATCTCCAACCCACCATCTCGCTCCTGCACCAGAATCTGGGTCGGGCGGTGGCTGGCCCGCACAGACTCTCGCCAGATGCCCCCAGCAAATTCATAGCCCATCCGCCATAGCCCGCCTGAATCACGATAACTGACCAGATCGTTTGAAACACCAGTCAGCAAAGGGGTTCCCGTTTCCCGATCCAGCAAACGGACAATGGCTCCGCCGACATCTTCGGCTAGCGTAATGTTATAGTACGCGGTCTCGATCTGAATCCGGCCGTTCTCCCGCTTCCAGGTCAAAGATTTCGGGCTTGCTGTTGTCTCACCGGAAGCAGGTGGCGAGGGAGCGAGGCGAAAGATGACGTCTTCTATCGCATCAGCAGCCTGGTCAAGCCAGGGGATCTGCTCCTCCTCAACGACCCTGTCCGGCGAAGTGCCGGTGATGAAATCGTGATGATTCGAGACTGCCGCCCGCCACCAGGCCTCCTTAATCCTCCGGACGATGGCCCCGTCAGCCCCGCGATTTTCGGGCAGGCAGGAAAGCTTCTCCGCCAGCAGCAGGTTGTCCACCAGATTGCGACAACGCTGCTTGAGTGTGGGACGAGCGGTATAGAAACCCGTCCAATAGGGATTGGGGTCGAGTTCCAGCACGGGCAGTTCGTCTTGGTGCGCCTCAACCAGTGCGAGATAATCGTCCAGCCCGGCGTTGACCGTCCAGACGCCGGTTGTTGGGTAGTGGTTCCGATTGTAACGGTCAAGCAAGGCGATGAGATCGGGGATTGGCTCCACAAAATCAAAGCCTATGGGACAAAACATATACGGTGTGCGGCTGTAAGGGACAAGTTGGGCGACGTATTGCTGGATGCGGCGCGCTATGTGACGATCAGACCGTAAAGAGAACGCCAGCCGGGCAAGATAGACGCGACTCAGGCCTACGTAGGCGAGCATATCCCCCTGCCCATAGGTAAACGCGTTCCAGTGGCATAGCACCTGCGCGCCGTTGCGATCGCGCCAGATAAAATCGAGTGTGCGTTCCTGAAGCAGCAGCCGTTCGGCGCTTGAGCCGGGTCTGGGGAATCTCCGAGGCAAATCCAGATCACAGCCGAAGAAATACATCCCGTCAATACGCGTGATGGCTGTGCGATCAAACCCGGCCGCGTTCAGGAGGGAGGGAAGGGTGGGCGTACAACCGAAACTATCCGTGAAATAGGCCAGGGAGGGCTCCTGCCGCATCCCGTTGGCCCGTAACCACTCCTGGCCGATGAGCCAATCGCGAAGGATGGCCTCCGCGCTGGGCAACAACGTATCCGCTGTGGTAACCCCGCTGCTGGTCAGGCGCAAGCGCCCGGCGTTGACCAATTCGCGCACAGCGTCTCGTTGCGCAGGGCAGCGATCCCAATACATGCGCAAGAAGAAAACGCACTCGATCGAGTAAACGCGCCGTGGCTCCCGCTGCAACTCGGTGATGGCCTGATCGAGGTTGTGACGCACCCACCGCTCGAAATACTCCTCAGATGTAAACAGCCAATTGGGGTCCCAGTGACTGGACTCGGCGAAGACCAACACCCGCTCGGCATCATCAGGAATGCCCAAACGACGACGAATCTGCTGCTCGCGAAGGGAAAAGTCTCGTTTCATTTCTCCGACCGTCCAATGTTTCAGCTCAGTCAACTGCCAAAGTGCCAACAAAGGAGAAGGGCTTCTCCCGGAGGGGTAGAGCCCCTCCGGGCCTCCCCATAGCAGAGGCGACGGCCTCTCTCAGACACGCACTCAGGGTCAAGACCCATCATAGATCAGCGAGAGGGATCTGGCAAACCCATCGACCTATCGGCAGTGTATATTCCGGTGGAAATACAGCAGGGAGCTTTGAGGGGCTGCGCCCCTCAAGGGAAACTTCCCGGTTTCCGCCCCTTACCTGCCTCGCCCGGCCCTGCCCACCCGAATCAAGCCGGGAAAGGACAGGTGCAAAGCGGGAAAAGGGGATGCCTTGACGGAGGGAGATCCCTCCGCACCTCCCCTGTGGGCTTGTGATGGCCTCGCGGAATTTCCACCATTTCGGATACACTACCGACCTATCCAACCGCTGTTTGGGTCGGGTGGCAAGCTTCGAACTCGGCTGGCACCAGGTAGTCGAACGTCGAGCAAATACGTCCTCGCGTTGGGTATTGGGCCCAGGTTTCGTCTTTTTGACAACCGATAGCCTTCCGGGGCATAATCCGGGCGCGTGGGGCCTCCAAGAGCCATACGGGTATGGATGCGCGATGGGTGAAGCTGGGGGCAACGCCTGTCGTGCACGTTTCTTAACATTTCATCCGTGAGGTCTCCGGTATGTCAGTGGGATGTGCCGAGGGGTCGGAAAGAGGGCTTCAGGGCAATCAGAAACCCCACGGATAGTCTATTTTTACTGTCCGTGGGGTTTCCGGTAAGGTCGAACGATAGTCTGGTGGGCGAGAAGGGCTTCGAACCCCTGACCTCACGGATGTGAACCGTGCGCTCTAACCAGCTGAGCTACTCGCCCGCGGCGGCGAAATTATAGCACCGCTCACCAGAACGTGCAAATCCAGACGACGAGGTACATGGTGAGAAAGCGTACCAGCGGCTATGCCCTTTCCTTCCTGCTGGTCCTCCTGGCGGGCCTGACTGGAGCGATCGTTGGGCTCCGCGCCATCCAACGCACCGATCTCGGCCGGGCAGCCTGGCCGGACTCCGAAGAGGGGCTGCAATTGATCAGCACGGTGCTGGCTCAGGCCGCGCCCGCCACGCCCGGTGCCGGGCTCCCCGCGCTCGCCCCGACGCCCTCCCCGGCGCCCACGAAGGGCCCTTCCCTGCTGATCCCAACGCCCGTTCCCCCCACGCCCACACCGGTCCCGACGTTGACCCCGGTCCAGCGGGCCTCCCCCACTCGAGCCCCGCGCCCTACACCCACCCCGCCCACGCCAACACCGGTCCCCCCTACGCCCACGCCGGAGAGCCACTATGAGTTCATACCGGCCGGGCCGGTGCGCCACACCACGGAGGGCTGCGCGGGGCAGGCCATCCGCGGCACCGTCTACGACCAAGCCGGGAATCCACTACCCGGCATACGACTGTGGATGTACGATCAGTGGGCCAACGAGGCGTTCGCCGAGTCCAAGTCGGGCGCTATCGACCTGGGCCAATACGACTTCCCCATCTTCCACAACAGCCCCGTCACCTTTTATGTCACCATCCTGGGGCCGGATGGATCGCGCATCAGTCCCACCGTCGAGGTGCCGCACCGACAGGGGCCCTATCAATCCGCCAACTGCCACTGGCTCGACTGGAAACGCACGCGATAGAGATATAGAAAACGCCCTGGAAGGGAACCCTTCCAGGGCTGATAGCGATGCGATGCCTTCGTGATTCAATCCTCCGGCGCGTACTTGCACCGAGGGCGCCCCTGTATCTCGTTCAGATACAGGCACAGCTTCATGTACGCAGGGCGCCAGTGGATATCCGGATATGCCGGCCCAATGATCGACCACCAGTACTGCTCATCATCCTCGGTCCAGTTCACATCCGGCATGAAGATCAGGCTCATCAGGCCGATCCACGGCCGCCAGTATTCCTGGGCCCACTGGTACGCGCGCACCAGGTAATCCGCCTTCTCCTCCTCGCTCACCGCATGCCACGAGTATTCCGGGTGAATGGGGTCGCTGGTCCACCCGAACTCCAGGATCACCACCCGGCGGTCAGCGTCACCGTAGCGCTCCATGATGCGGCGGATATCCTCCACGTGCCGGAAGGCGAAGAAGCGTTCCCCGCCGTATAACGGCTTGTTGGCCGCCGCCTCGGCCGGGTCCAGCTCCGGCGGCGCCTTATAGCCCGCCGCATGCACCCCCAGCATATCGAAGTAGCCATCCCCGCTGCCGCCGATGGCCTGATACAACTCCTCGTAGAACCGTTCATCCGGCATGGCGATCTCGTTGTCCGTTCCCGTCGGAGCCATCCCGGCCGTGATGACGATGGCATCGGGATCGGCTCGTTTGATGGCCTCATACGCCTTCTTGAGCAGGATGGCGTACTCGGCGGGGTTCGGGCGCCTTCCTCCCCACTCTCGCGCCAGGTTCGGCTCGTTCCACACCTGGTACGCGTGGATCCGGCCCCGATACCGGCTGGCCAGGGCGAACAGGAAGTCGGCAAACGCGTCGGCGTTCTGCGGAGGCGGCCCGGCCCAGATCTCCTCTTCCGGATCCAGGCTCACCCGCGCCAGCAATTTCAGCCCCTTCTCGTTCACCTGCTGCACGACCCGATCCGCGTAATCCCAGTTGAAATGTCCCGGCCCCGCCCCCTCGATCAGCTTCCAGTCGAAGGTCTGCTTCACCCAATTGAAGCCAGCATCCTTCAAAAGCTGCAGATCTCGATCCGCCACCTCCGGCCGCCACCACAGGAAGGCCTGCGCGCCGAAATCAGGGGACAACATGGTCACCGGCCCGCTGGCCGCCGGAGGCGATGTGGGTGTGGGAACCGGCGTGTCCGTCGGGGATGCGGGCGTATTCGTGGGAGGTACCGGAGTATCTGTGGGGGATACAGCCGGCTCCGCGGGGGCCGATTGCGGCGTCGGCACAGGCGTATCCGTCGGCCTTGGCGTGGGCGTCGGGCGCTCCAGCCGCTGCGTCGGCGTTGGGGTCGGGGTCGGCTGTGGCTTCCGCCGGGAACAGCCGCCCAGAACGAGCGCCGCTATCAGCAAAACCCAGACGGCGATGCGGATCATGTGCCCATGATCCCAACGTCGTTTTCCTTTCGCATTCATAAATCCCTCGATCACCTCTACCGTTATGTGGGGGATAACACTGCACGGAATCGCGTCATAGGGAAAGGGCGATCACCCCGAAAACCCGGAAGGTGCAGATAAGGAGAACAGCCTCCGGAAGGGCAAATCCTCCGGCCTCCCCTGGAGGCGGAGCGATGAGACCACAGCGCCCACTCCCCATTGCACGTCTCCGTGTAGTGCCACCCAATATGGCGGACCTGCAGGCAACACAGAAGGTCCGCCTGCCATTACGAGCCCGGAGGTGCCCCCTCGGACGCGGGCGGCGGAGGAACCTCAACTATCGGGACCTGCTCGCCATCCCTGCTCAGGGTCACCAGATCTCCGAAGACCCATCCATCACGCTCCCCGGCGAGGCAGCACACCTGCCACCAGGTCCCCTCAGCGTTGCGTCCCGTCACGTCGAACACGTCCCCGGTCTGCGCCGCCCCGATGACGGGATATTCGGTTCCAGGCCCTCCCCGCACCCGCACGCCATCATACGCGACGGTCAGCGTGACCGCGACCGTCGTCGTCGGAGCCGTCGTCGCGGCGACCGTCGCCGTCACCGTCACCTCGACCGTCGCCGTCACCTGGGCGGTGGACTCCACCGTGGGGGAAACCACCATCCCGGCGGTCGGAACAGGCGTCGGGGTAAAGGTGGGCGTCATCGTCGGCGTGGGCGTGGGCGGCACCGGCGTAAACGTCGCCGTGGGAGAGGGTGTGAGCGTCATCGTCGGCGTCGGGGTCGGCAGGCGGACGATGGCGGTAGGCGGGGTCTGCCATGGGAGGTTCCCCCCCGACGCGACCGGGATCATCAAACCGATCAATGCGGCCACGACGATGATGAAGATGGAAAGCAGGTACCGGAACCGCACGGATGGATTCATCGCACATCCCTCATCAGATAGGAGCACCGCCTCGATGGCGGTGCTCCTGGTTCAAACCCACACGTCCAGGGTGCCAGCCTCGTTATTTCGGCATCGCAGCCAGCGCGTTGTAGACGGGCAGCGGATTGCCGCCGGGATCGACGATGCCCCATTGGGCCAGCTCGGTGCCGTTGTTGGTCATGCGGAAGTTGAGGTTCCACAGGAAGGCCGGTCCGACGAATCCCCAGCTCTTCATGATCTGGTAAGCCCGCACCGTCCACTGGGCCTGTTCCTCAAAGGTGTTGTCATCCGCATACTTGTAGCGAGGGTCGAACGCGCCGCCGGCCGCCCAGCCGAACTCGGTCGGCCAGATGCGCTTGTTCGCGTCC
This sequence comes from Chloroflexota bacterium, assembly GCA_024277095.1. Lineage (GTDB taxonomy): Bacteria > Chloroflexota > Anaerolineae > DUEN01 > DUEN01 > DUEN01. The sequence continues at coordinate 8,792 of JAJRVX010000167.1, read as the reverse complement.
CCGTATTTGATCATGATGTTGCGATACCCCTCCATGGTCGAGCGGAAACTCCAGGAGTGGTGAGGGGCGTCACACGGACCGCGGAAGGATGATCCCTGTTGCGTGATGAAGTCACACGCCTCCTCCCATCGCACATCTGGGGCCACGTTGTACCCACTGGGGTGGGCGCCGATGGCATCGGACACGTTCTTCAACCCGGCCTGATACATCTTCTCCAGATAGGTAAAGTCGTCCATCGCCACGGGCGGCGGCGCGCCGGTGGGCGTCAAAGCGCCGCTGACCACCACCGTCTGCGGACAGGCGGCCTTGATCGCCCGATAGGCCGCCGCCAGCAACTGGACGTACCGGGCGGGATCCAGAGGCTCCCGTCCCCACTCGTAGTCCAGGTTCTGCTCGTTCCAGACCTCGATCGCGTTGACCTTGCCGCAGTAGCGACCGGCCAGCTGGCCCACGAAGTTCGCGTACGTGTTCGGGTCCGCCGGGGGACCCTCCACGCCGAAGTCCGTGTTGGGAGGACGCGCCCAGGCCGGCGCCTTCACGACGGAGGCCAGGATCTGCAACCCGCCGCCATGGAAGGTGTTCACGATGTTATCCAACGTCCCCCAGCTGATCGCCCCGGGCGATCCCTCCACGTCCTTCCAGGGCAGCTGGAACTTCACCCAATTGAAGCCCATCCCCTTGGTGGCGTTGACGATGAAGTTCAGGTCGGCACCGCCCCACACCTGGGCCTGCACGCCATAGCCGAAGGAGCCTGCCGCGGCCGGGAGAGGCCCTCCACCGCTGGCTGCGGGCTGCTTCGGCGGCTCGGGGATATCCTTCGCCACCGTGATGCCCTCGGTAGGGCCGAGTACCTCCACCAGATCGGCCCGTACCCAGCCGACCTTATCGCCGATGCAGCACAGCTGCCACCAGGTGCCATCCTCGTTCTTCCCGATGATCTCATACGTCTCGCCAGGGCTGGCGGTCTTCACGCGATTGTAGACGGTGCCGGGGCCCTCCCGGATGTTGATGCGGCCGTCGAAGCGAGCCAGCGGCACCGGGGGCGGCGTGGGTGTGGGCGTGGCGATCGGCGTGGGTGTAGGTGTGGGCGTATACGTCGCGATGACAAAGGCCGCCCCTCCTTGAGAGATCACAGGCCGGCCGCCGTCCACGATGGCGGCCGCGATCTGCACCTGCTCGCCCGGCCGATCCGGAGCGGGGATCGTGAACTGGGATTCGCTCAAGGGGCGCTCATCGCCGATCAGCTCCGCCCCGGAGGGGCCGCTCACCCGCCATGCCAATGCGAGCTGGCTCGGCCGCTCATTCAACTCCCCGGCGTGGAACTCGCGCGCCACCTGCCAGATCGCCGGGTCGTAATCGCTCGCCAGGAGGTTTTGGAGCACCACGCCGCCGATGTTATACCGGCTGATGACCTTGAGCTTGTGGCTCAAGCTGGTCGCGTTCTCCAGCCAGACCGTGCGCGGATAGCCCTGCAGATCGATATACTGATACGTCTGCATGCCGCTCGTCTGGTCCATGGTCAACGGGGTGGGCTGGCGCTCCCGCTGCAACTGGACCTCCACCGGCTGGCCGGGCTCGACCACAGACTGCCGGACCACCACATCGCCCACCAGCGGGGCCAACGCCTCGCTGTACGACTTCAGCAACAGGTATCGCCCCGCCTGCTCGACGCTCCGGGCCGGCAAGACCAGGTGCACCTTGCTGCGCTGGATCTCCCCCGTGGCCCATTCCAACAGCGCCTCCACCTGCCCACCAGGCGCCCACGCCTTGGGATCCACAGGGGCCGGGATCAGGACCGCATCCGCATACCGGCCGATCGCACGCCAATCGTAGCCGTTGGTATCCCAGCGATCGGCCGCGATCTGCACAGGCGGTTCCACGCGCACGGAGAGGATCTTCCCCTGTGCGTGGAGACGATCGGCCAGATCCCTCAGGAAACGCACGTAGTCAAGCCGAAGGTTGGGGTCCAGCCCGCGGTAATCGATATCCACGCCCGGCCACAGATACTCGGTGGCCAGCTCCTCGATCACGGTGATCTGAGTGAGCTGGAGGTCCGGGCTGATCAGCAGGTTATCGAACAGATCCGTGCGGACGACACCGTCCTCACGCCAGTTGCGAAGCGTCGGCATCACTGCGTACGTGCCGGCCGGGTCGGGCTTGGGCAACGCGGCGGGATCCCCGTCGAACCCGCCATCGCCGCGCAGATAGAGGCCGGCCGCGTACACGGTCGAAAGCGCGTCCGCCGCCCCGGATGGGACGCTTCCGCCCTCGCCCAGATCGGCCGACACGGCGGCAGGCTGCGCCCCGGCCTGCATCACCATCACGGACTGGGGCACGTAGCCCAGACGCGCCTCGATGACCTCGTCCTCACGGATCAGATGGCTCGGCACGAAGACCCAGTTCGAGCCATCCCACTCGTAGAGGTCCAGCGTCTCCCACGGCTCCGCGTCGGTCGGGATGGGAACGGTGATGATCACGCCGCGCGGTCGCTCCCCTCGGATCCGGATCTCGTAGAATGGGCTCTTGGGCACCAGGTGAATGGGAAGCGATTGGGCGGCTGAGACCAGATCCGCCCCCGCGTCGCCCGCCAGGAAGTCCTCTCGTGGCACGGCGACGATTTTGGCGTACGTGCGGCCGCCCGTAAGGGCCTCAGGGGGGAAGGTCACCTGCGTCCCGTCGGGATCCACCACAGCGCCTAATTCCGGCGTAATGCGCGTATACCCGCTATTGACGATCCGATCGTACAGAGAGACCGGGGGGAGCAACAACACGGCGATCACCAGCAGAGGCAGGACGACGAAGTTGATCAGCCGGCTGCCGGGTCCCTCTAACAAGCGGGTTAAGTTGTCAAGAAATGAAGTGCTTGTTCGTTCCATGAGCAAGATCACCTCAAAGGCGCCAACGCTTGGCGGGTTGGGTTTGGGAACTCGGACGCGGACAGGCAGAGCGATGTACGAAGGCGATCAAAGGGCGAGCCGTCACGCTTGCGGCCATGCGCGTACATGGGCCGCTATCGCAAAGAGACCATGGCCTCGACGAGGATGTCGATATCGGCCATTGCGGATGAGATGAGGAAGAAGGGCCGGGACAAGGATTTAGCATGCCCGGCCCCCTGTTTGGTGTCCTGACATCTCCAATGGCGCCATCACGAGCGCCATTCTAGCATAGAGCCCCCCTTTTGGCAAACAAAACACGTACCACTCACCCGGCACCTTCTTTAAGGGATGGGCCGGCCCAGGGCAGAAGAACAACGCCATCCCGGTTCGGCAACCCACTCGGAGAGAAAGCTCGATTGACTGGCTACCGGACAGTTTGACCGGATGAGGGCCAGAGGGCTCCACGGGCAACCTCGTGGGGTTCAGTGCCGCGTCGTACGATGCAAATTGGCCCCATGGGGATCGATACGATTTCGTGCCCCTCCCCCCTGTAGTCCCCCCCTCCCCAATCTGCCACAACCTGTTACCCATGTCTCCGAACGAGTGTTACCTATGTGTCCGGTCTATACACCGGGCTCGGGAGAAGGGGGGTTGGGGGATGAGGGCCGTTTTCCCTCGGTCGCTGATCAGGAGAATGTCCTGCGTCGGGCGACACGTGGGATGTTCCTACCATCCCGATTTCCATCACCGACTTTGAAAAAGCCCTGACCGGCGAGAAAGCCCGATTGATTTTTCTCCCGTTGTATGCTATCCTCGGGTCACGACACCCCAAGCGGAGGATGGCGTATGGAACCGGTACGCATCGGCATCATCGGCGGCAGCGGCGTCTACGAGATGGAAGCGCTACAGGATGTCCAGGAGATCTGGCTGGATACCCCCTTCGGCCCCCCATCCGACGCCTACATCGTGGGGACGCTGGGCGGGGAACGGGTGGCCTTTCTGGCCCGCCACGGCCGGGGACACCGCATCATGCCCGGCGAGCTGAACAGCCGGGCGAACATCTGGGGATTCAAGAAGCTGGGCGTGGAGCGGTTGATCTCCATCACGGCCTGCGGGAGCATGAAGGAAGAGTACGCTCCCGGACACATCGTCATCCCGGACCAGATCTTCGATCGCACTCGCGGCCGGCCGCTCACCTTCTTCGGCAACGGGATCGTGGTCCACATCTCGTTCGCGGATCCGTTCTGCCCGGAGCTCAGCCAGGCCGTCTACCAGGCGGTTCAAGAGACGGGGGCACCGGTTCATCTGGGCGGGACCTTCATCACCATCGAGGGGCCCCGGTTCAGCACCAAGGCGGAGTCCCGCATCTTCCGGCAGTGGGACGTGGACATCATCGGCATGACGGCGGTACCGGAAGCGCAACTGGCCCGGGAGGCGGAGATCTGCTACGCGGCCATGGCGCACGTCACCGACTATGACGTGTGGCACGAGTCGGAGGAGCCGGTGACGGTGGAGATGGTGATCCGCCGCCTGATGCAGAACGCCGAAATCACCAAGCAGGCCGTGCAGCGCCTGGTCCCCCGGCTGGGCGCCCCTCGCTCCTGCGGCTGCGGCCAGGCGCTGAAGGACGCCATCATCACGGACCGCTCCCGCATCCCGCCGGAGGTCAAGGCACGGCTGGGATTGCTGCTGGACAAATACCTGTAGCAGGCACATTCCGAAAACGGGACCCTCGCCAGGCGGTGAGGGTCTGTTTTCGTATACAAGAGATGACCCCACCGCCGACCGCAGGAGGAGTCCCCCATGGCGATCATGACGAAACGCGAACGCGTCATGCGCACCGCCCGCTTCCAGGAAACCGATCGCATCCCCCTCTACGACATCATCGACAACGACGCCATCATCGAGCACTACGCCGGGCGAAAGCTTACCGCGGAAAACGGGAGCTGGGCCAAGGGGATCGCCATCGGCCGTGTGCTGGACATGACGCGCATGGTCAACGGACCGCGAGAGCCGGGAGAAACCCGGCTGGAGAACGGGCTGGTCCTCCGCCAGGAGCGCTGGACGCACTGGATCGTCGAGCGTCCCTTCCATGACATGCCCAGCCTGGTGGAATGGATCAAAGGGGAGATCAAACGCGTGGAGGCCCAGGTCTTCGATCGGGCATACGCCGAGCGCCTGCACCAGTGGATCCGGGATCGCCTGGCCGTTTTCGCCGCGGGCGACCCCACCGGCCGCGGGGATCCCACCGTGCTCATCCTGGAGAGCGGCGTGGGCCTCACCGAGATGTATTGGGTGACGGACATCCAGATGTTCGCCTACCTGATGGCCGACTACCCGGATCTGGTGGAGGAATGGCTGGAGGCCCGCCACCAGGCAGAGCTGCGCCGCGTCGCCGCCATCGCCGATCCCGAGCTGATCCCCATCGCCCTGACGTACGACGACATCGCGTACAAGACGGGCCCCATCTTCTCACCCGCGTGGCTGCGCCAGCACTGGGTGCCCCGGCTGAAGCGCCTGGTGGACGCCTGGCATAGCCGGGATACCCTATGCCTGTTCCACTCCGACGGGAACCTCTGGCCCGTGCTGGACGATCTGGTCTCGGCCGGCATCGATGGGCTGAACCCCCTCGAGGTGGCGGCCGGGATGACGGTCAAGGAGGTGAGCGAACGCTATCCCCATCTCTTCCTGACCGGCGGCATCGACGTCAGCCAGCTCCTGGTGTACGGGACGCCGGAGGAGGTGCGAGCGGCCTGCCGACAGGCCATCGCCGATGCGGGCGGCAGGGGCTACTTCCTGGGCTCCACCACCGAGATCCACTGGGACGTGCGACTGGAAAACGCCATCGCCATGTTCGAGACGGCCTGGGAGACGGCTGACTCAGGCGACTGACAGGGAGGGTGGCCCCCTCCCGAAGCGTGCAGAAGACCACCACCACACGACGAATGGCCGGAGGCGACGCCTTCGGCCATCGCTTTTTCCCGGCCGAGCACCCGCAGGAAACCTCAACGGGCGCTGGTTCGTAATCATATAGCGGAGCAGGACGACATGTTCCCGCAAGTATGCCCCGTCCAAAGGGAGCAAGCACACAATTTTGACGGCCCCAACACCTTGTGGTACATTCAAATGGATCGCTCATCCATCCGGGAAATGGAGCCACCGACATGGAAGTAGAACGTCGATCCGGTTCGCTATCGCTTCTGATCGATATCATCGACCGCCCCACCGAGACGCTGTCCCAGGTGGCGGCCAACCCGCGCTGGCGCTGGGTGTGGCCGACAGCGATCAACGTCCTCAGCATCGCCGTCTACCTGGCACTGGCCGCGCCCTACCTGCAGGAGGCCGCCCGGAAGACCGCCTTGCTCCAGCTGAGCAGTATGCCGGCCGAGCAAGCCACCGCGGCACAAGAACAGATCATGCGCTTCACCAGCATGCCCGTGATCGTGGGCAGCTCGGCGGTCACCGCGCTGGTGAGTATGGCCCTGGGCTGGGTGCTCGCGGCGGGCATCCTCTACTTCGGCGGTCTGATCGCCGGGGAGGACCTGCACTTTGGGTCGGTGTTTGCGATCATGCCGTGGGCCTGGCTCCCCTTCGCCCTGCGCTCGTTCGTCCAGGGCGCATGGATCGCCTGGCAGGGCAGGTTGATCACAACGCCGGGCCTGAGCGGCCTGGTGGCCACGGGCGACCAGATGCGGGATGCTCGCAATCTGGCGTTCGCCCTGCTCAGCCAGATCGACCTGTTCGCCGCCTGGCACCTGGTTCTGATCTACGCGGGGCTGCGAGGTCTGACCCGCATGCGCCCGTCCAAGGCCGCCTGGCTCACCGCCACGTACGCAGCCATCAGCCTGGCCGTGCGCCTCGTGCCCGCCCTGATCGGGCGAGCGTTCCTGCCGGGGGCGTGATCGTGTTCGAATAGGAAACGGGCCGGGCACGTTCTAATAACGACTGCAAACGGAGATGGCCGTGGGCCCCGACCTACGGCTTTTTCGTTGCACAAGTGGAGCGGGCTCGAGCCCGGAACGCCGGGCGCCCTCCACACGCACTACGGGATTCCCATTCAGCCAGGAGACAGAACGACATGCGACGAGCCATCACAATCCTCGCCATCCTGACCGCCATCGTGGGCGGCAGCTTTTTCGGTTACCGGATATTCGCACAGGAGAGGTCGGCAGCTACCCCGGATTACGATACCTATGTCGTGAAGCGCGGGGACATCATCTCCACCGTCAGCGCGACGGGAAGCATCGAGCCGGAACGACGGGTGGAGCTGAACTTCAAGACGGGCGGCCGCGTCGCCGAGGTGCTGGTACAGGAGGGAGATTCGGTTCAGGCCGGGCAGATCCTGGCCCGCCTGGAGACCGCCGATCTCAAGCTGGCGCTGGCCCAGGCCGAGGCGACCCTGCGCATCAACCAGGCGCGGCTGGAGCAGGTGCGCAAGGGGCCTGACGAGAGCGAGATCCTGGCCGCTCGCGCCCAGCTGGAGAGCGCACAGGCCGCCTATCGCCAGCTTCTACAGGGGCCCTCCGAGGATGAGAAGCGAGCGGCCAAGGCCGCCGTGGAGCGCGCCCGGGCGGCACTGGAGCAGGCCCAGGCGGCATACGACCAGGTCGCCAACCAGCCCAACGTGGCCATGCTGCCCCAGTCGCTGCAACTGCGCCAGGCGACCATCGAGCTGGAGGCGGCGGAGGCCCAATACCGCATCAAGACCGCACCGCCAACGGAGGCCCAGATCGCCCAGGCACAGGCTCAGATCGCCCAGGCGCAGGCCAATCTGGACCGGCTGTTGAAGGGCTCCAGCGAGGAGGAGATCATCATCGCCGAGGCCCAGGTGGCCCAGGCGCAGGCGGCCGTGGAGCAGGCCCGCCTGGCGCTGGAGAACGCGACGATCAAGGCGCCGTTCGACGGCGTGGTCGCGGCCGTGAACATCCAGCCGGACGAGATCGTGGCCGGGGGCGCTCGACCGGCCATCGTGCTCATCGCCCCCTCCCAGTTCCACATCGACGTGAAGGTGGACGAGGTCGACATCGGCTACATCCAGGAGGGTCAGACGGTCGAGATCAGCCTGGACGCCCTGCCCAACGAGAAGCTCCAGGGACACATCCAGCGCATCGCGCCGGAGGCTCAGATCTCCGGAGGCGTGGTCTCCTACGATGTGACCATCGTCATCGAGCCGACCGACGCGCCGCTGCGCGCCGGCATGACGGCCACCGCCAACATCGTGACCACGGAGCTGAAGGACGTGCTGATCGTGCCCAACCGGGTGATCCGCATCGACCGTGAGAACAACAAGATGTACGTGGAGAAGGTCATCGACGGGATCCCCACCCGGACGGAGATCACGGTGGGGGTTCGGAATGAACAGTACAGCCAGATATTGCGCGGTCTGAAAGAGGGCGACGTGCTGGCCATCCGCACCGTCAGCAGCCGGGAGCAGCTACGCCGATCGATGTTCGGCGGCGGATCCTGACGCGGGGCCGATCCCGCAAGGGGATGAACAAAACCATGGACATTGGTATCAAGTTAAGCGATACGGAAGCGTGGCCCCGCATCTCTGGGGTGGCCCGGAGGGGCGGAAGCCCCTCCGAAGAAATCTACTTTCAGCCCCTCACCTGCCCCGTGGGGCCGGAGGCCACCGGCCGAAGCCCCAACCAGGCAGGGAAAAGGCGGGAAAAAGAGTTTCCCTGCGGAGGGGGTTCCCCTCCGCACCTCCCCTTTCAGGTACAGCCGCCCATGGAGGGAACAAGCGGTGGGTGGGGGCCTCGCTCATGCTGTTAGGTTGATGCGAATAGGGCACGCGAGTGTCGCATACAAGCGAGACGGGCGTGGGGCTTCTTTGGGAAGCTCCACGCCCGTTTTGGCGCGCGAAACCGTCAGGGGCTGCGAAAGGGACGGATTCAGTTGTGGGAGCGCTGTGCG
>JAJRVX010000166.1:0-6751 GCA_024277095.1 Chloroflexota bacterium | reverse complement strand
GGAAGTTCTGTATCAACGTCGTAGGCGAGGGACAGGAGGAGATGGCCTCCGCGTTCTTCAAGTTCGTGGAGGCGGACACGGAGGCCCAGACCGTCGGCGGATATGGCTATCGGCTCAGCGAGGCAGGGGTGCCGATCCTGCGGGATGCCGCCGCGTGGATCGAGTGCAAGGTGGTCGAGGAGGCGTGCCAGAGCGGCGATCACGCGCTGGTGATCGGGGAGGTGGTGGCCGGCGGCGTGCCGCCCGACCGAAAGCCGTTGGCCCTCCGGGATACCCCGTGGTCCTATGGTGGGTGATCGGCAGGGCGAGCGCTTCCCCCTCGCGGTCTCATCCAGGGGGCGTGGAGGGTGGGCTGAGCCGGGCATCCTGCCTGTTGTGACGTCATGAGGGAGCGCATCAGGGGGATGGTCTGGCGCCATCCCCTTCTGTGTATGGAGGAATTCCGTGTTCGATCCTTTGAGCCTTTTCCGATTGGATGATCGGGTGGCCCTGGTGACCGGGGGCAGCAAGGGGTTGGGAAAGGCGATGGCGGCCGCCCTGGCGGCCGCGGGCGCCGATGTCGCCATCAGCAGCCGCCATCTGGACGAGGCCGAGGCGACCGCTCAGGAGATCGCGGAGGCCACCGGGCGGCGCGTCATCCCGATCCAGGCGGATGTGACCTCGGCGGATCAGGTGAACGCCATGGTCGATCAGGTCGTCCGGACGCTGGGCCGGGTGGATATCCTGGTGAACAACGCGGGGATCAACCGGCGTGGTCCTATCCTGGAGCTGGACGAGGCGAGCTGGCATGAGGTCATCGAGACCAACCTGACGGGTCCGTGGCTGTGCGCCCGGGCTGCGGGGCCGCATATGATCGCCCAGCGCTGGGGACGTGTGATCAACGTCAGCTCCATATTGGGGTTGGTGGGCCTGGCCGATCGCACCCCTTACACCGCCAGCAAGGGGGGGCTGATCCAGATGACGAAGACGCTGGCATTGGAATGGGCACCGTATGGCATCACCGTGAACGCCCTGTGTCCTGGCCCGTTCATGACGGCGATCAACGAGATGTTCAAGCAGAACCCGGAGGCGTATGAGTCGTTCCGACGCAGGATCCCCCTGGGGCGATGGGGGGACCCTGAGGAGTTGCAGGGCGCCGTGCTCTTCATGGCCTCGGAGGCTTCCCGGTTCATGACCGGCTCCGTGATCGTGGTGGATGGGGGTTGGACGGCGCAGTGATGTCTATTCCTGATGATGTATGGGGGACTCAGAGGAAATCGTATGGCCGATTTGAAGTTTCATACCCGTTACTTAGAAGCCTTGGCGCGGCGGGTCCTGGTCTTCGACGGCGCGATGGGGACCAACATCCAGCGCCTGAACCTGACCGCTGAGGATTTCGGCGGCGAGCAGTACAACGGTTGCAACGATTATCTGGTCATCACTCGCCCGGACGTTATCGAGGAGATCCACGCCTCCTTCCTGGCGGTGGGCTGTGACGTGATCGAGACGGATACCTTCCGCTCGAATCGCATCACGCTGCGCGAGTACGGGCTTCAGGATCGCGTGATGGAGATCAACCGCGCCGCGGCCGAGCTAGCGCGGCGGGTGGCCGATCGCTTCAGCACGCCCGAGCACCCTCGCTTCGTCGCCGGGTCCATCGGCCCCAGCGGCATGCTCCCCTCCAGCAGCGATCCCACCCTTAGCGCCATCTCCTTCGCCGAGCTGGCCGACGTGTTTCGCGAGCAGGCGGTGGGGCTCATCCAGGGCGGCGTCGACCTGCTTCTCATCGAGACATCCCAGGACATACTGGAGCTGAAGGCGGCCGTCTTCGGGCTGCGACAGGCGTTTCAGGAGACCGGCGTCCGATTGCCCATTCAGGCGCAGGTTACGCTGGATACCTCGGGGCGCATGTTGCTGGGCACGGATATCGCGGCGGCGCTGGTGACGCTGGAGGCCCTGGGCGTGGATGTGCTCGGCCTGAACTGCTCCACCGGCCCGGAACATATGTATGAGCCGGCGCGCTACCTGGGTGAGCACAGCCGGCTGCCCGTGTCCATCATCCCCAACGCCGGGCTCCCCATCAACGATGGCTCCGGCAACGCCGTCTATCCGCTGGAGCCGGAGCCGATGGCCCGCGATCTGCACACGTTCGTTGCCCAATTCGGCGTGAACGTCGTGGGCGGCTGCTGCGGCACCACGCCCGAGCATCTGGATGTCCTCATCTCCTATGTGCGAGGGCGAGAGCGGCGGCCTGAACAGCGGTTGGAACTCGTGCAGGGCGCTGACGGCTGGCCGCGGGTGCGGCGCGTTCGGGACGGGGAGGGGTGGCGCGTGCCGATGGCCTCCTCGGCCATGCGCGCCGTCTCTTTGATCCAGGATCCGCCGCCCACCCTCATCGGCGAGCGGGTGAACTCCCAGGGGAGCCGCCGGATCAAGCGGCTGCTGCTGGCCGAGGACTACGACGCCATCCTGGAGATCGCTCGGGGGCAGGTGGAGGGCGGCGCCCACTTGCTGGACGTGTGCGTGGCGCTGACGGAGCGATCTGATGAGGCGGAGCAGATGCGCACGGTGGTGCGGATGCTCGCCCAGAGCGTGGAGGCGCCACTGGTCATTGACACCACGGAGCCGGCGGTGATGCGAGTGGCGTTGGAGAACTACCCAGGGCGTGCCATCATCAACTCCATCAACCTGGAGAACGGACGGGAGCGCATCGACGCCGTGGTGCCGCTGGCGAAGGCCCACGGGGCGGCCCTGATCGCCCTCACCATCGACGAGGAGGGGATGGCGCACACGGCTCAGCGCAAGCTAGAGGTGGCCCGGCGCATTTATGACATCTGTGTGAACGAATACGGGCTGGAGCCGTCCGATCTGATCTTTGACACCCTCACCTTCACGCTGGCCACCGGCCAGGAGGAGCTACGCCGCTCGGCCATCGAGACCATGGAGGGCATTCGGCTCATCAAGCGGGAGCTGCCGGGCGTGCTCACCAACCTGGGCGTCAGCAACCTCTCGTTCGGGTTGAAGCGGCGCTCTCGTGCCGTGCTCAACTCCGTCTTCCTGTACCATTGCGTGCAGGCCGGGCTGGACATGGCCATCGTGAACCCGGCCCACATCACGCCCTACGCGGAGATCGATCCGAAAGAGCGGGAGCTGGCGGAGGACCTCATCTTCGACCGTCGGCCGGATGCGCTGGCGCGGTACATCGCCTACTTCGAGCAGGCCGATCAGGCGGCGGAGCAGGAACAGGTGGAGGACCCTACCGCCGAGATGATGGCCGAGGAGCGGATCCACTGGCAGATCCTCCATCGTCGGAAGGAGGGGATCGAGGGTCTGATCGACGAGGCGCTCACCCGTCATACGCCGGTGGAGGTGCTCAACGAGGTCCTGCTCCCCGCTATGAAGGAGGTGGGGGATCGTTTCGGCGCGGGTGAGCTCATCTTGCCCTTCGTGTTGCAGTCGGCGGAGGTGATGAAGCGCGCCGTTACCCACCTGGAGCAGTTTCTGGAGCGGCGCGAGGGGATGAGCAAGGGGGCCGTTGTGTTGGCCACCGTGTATGGGGATGTGCATGACATCGGCAAGAACCTGGTGAAGACGATCCTCTCCAACAATGGGTACACGGTGTACGATCTGGGGAAACAGGTGCCGATCAACGCCGTCATCGACAAGGCGGTGGAGGTGGGCGCCACGGCCATCGGCCTCAGCGCGCTGCTGGTGAACACGTCGAAGCAGATGCCGCTCTGCGTGCAGGAGCTACACCGGCGGGGGTTGAAGTTTCCGGTCCTCATCGGTGGCGCGGCGATCAACCGTCGCTTCAGCCATCGGATCCTCTTCGTGGAGGAGGGTGTGCCTTATGAGCCGGGCGTCTTCTACTGCAAGGACGCGTTCGAGGGCCTGGCGGTCATGGACGCGCTGGTTGATGAGGAGAAGCGGGCTACCTTGTTGGAGCGCGTGCATGCTGAGGCGTGGCGGGAGGTTCGGGGGAGCGAATCGGCGAGTCAGCGGGTCAGCAAATCGATGAGTCGGCGAACGGGCGAGGCGACGGAGCGACAAGCCGGCGCGGAGGTGGACATTCCCAGGCCGCCGTTTTGGGGGCCTCGGGTCCTGAAGCACATCCCGCTGGCGGAGGTGTTCCCGCTCATCGATAAGAACGAGCTGTTCCGGCTGAGTTGGGGCGCGAAGAACGTGCATGGGGAGGTATGGGAGGAGCTGCAGGCTCAGTTCGAGCAGCGGCTGGCTCGTATGGAGGCCCAGGCGATGGCCCAGGGGTGGCTGCGCCCGCAGGCCGTATACGGGTATTTCCCCTGCCAGTCCGATGGCGACGATCTGATCCTCTATGCCCCGGAGGATATGATGGAGGATGGCGGGAGGCGGCCGCGTGAGATCGCCCGCTTCCACTTCCCGCGCCAGGAGGGTGGCGATCGGCTGTGTATCGCCGATTACTTCCTGCCCGTTGACTCCGGTCGGCTGGATGTGGTGGCCCTCCAGGTGGTCACGGTGGGGCCGGAGGCGACGCAGCGATTCGACGCGCTGGAGGCCGCCGGGGATTACAGCGAGGCTTACTACACCCACGGGTTGGCGGTGCAGACGGCGGAGGCGACAGCCGAATGGCTGCACCGTCGCATCAAGCAGGAGCTGGGCATCGGCGACCGCGGGAAGCGGTACTCATGGGGGTTCCCGGCCTGCCCTGATCTGGAGGACCACGTGCAGGTGTTCCGACTGCTCCCGGCGGAGGAAGCTTTGGGGATGAGCCTGACGTCGGCTTATCAGTTGGTGCCGGAGCAGAGCACGGCCGCCATCGTGGTGCACCATCCACGAGCGCGATACTTCAGCGTGGGCGGCAGCCGGGTGGAGCAGCTCATGCGTGGTGTGGAGCGCGGCGCATAAGGACCACGGTTCAGGTTTGAGCTGCTGCCTGGGAATATATCCTCTGGAGGGGTTATGTCTGATTTTCGTGAAGAGGCGCAGGAGTTGCGGGATCAGCTCGTCTCTTGGCGGCGGGATTTCCATCGCCACCCGGAATTGGCGTTTGAGGAGAAGCGAACGGCTGCGATCGTGGCCGATGTGTTGGGAAGATTAGGCTTGGAAGTGCAGACGGGCGTGGGTAAGACCGGCGTGGTCGGGATCCTGGAAGGGGCGCGTCCGGGTCGCACGGTCATGCTGCGCTTCGATATGGACGCGTTGCCCGTGGAAGAGGCCAACGAGGTCGAATACGCTTCGGAGGAGCCGGGCAAGATGCACGCCTGTGGTCACGATGGGCACACGGCCATCGGCCTGGGCGTGGCTACGTTGCTGAGCCGGCATCGCGAGGAGTTATCCGGCCGCGTCAAGTTCGTCTTTCAGCCGGCCGAGGAGGCCACCGGCGGGGCCCGCGCCATGATCGCCGAGGGGGTGTTGGAGGACCCCAGGCCGGAGGTGGCCTTCGGTCTGCATCTCTGGAACCTCCTGCCGGTTGGGCGCGCCGTCGTTCAGCCGGGGCCGTTTATGGCCGCGGCCACCCACTTCTGGCTCACGTTTCAGGGTCGCGGCGGTCATGGGGCCCTTCCCCATAAGACGGTGGACGCTCTGGTGGCCGCAGCACATTTCGTCACCGCCGTTCAGACCATCGTCAGTCGCAATGTGGATCCCACGCAGACGGCGGTTCTCAGCGTCGGCTCCTTCCACGCGGGGAGCGTTTTCAACGTGATCCCCGGCCGGGCGGATTTGAGCGGCACGATCCGTACGCTGGATGATGATATGCTCGCGCATGTGTTGGATCGGCTGCGCCAGATCATCGCGGGGATCGATCAGGCATTTGGGGTGACGCATGAGCTGAAGCTGGAGCATGCCGCCCCCGTGTTGGTCAACGACCCGATGGCTACCTCGTACGTGGCGGAGGCCGCCCGGCGTGTATTGGGCGATGCGGCGGTGGGGGATATGACCCCGGCCATGGTTTCGGAGGACATGGCGGAGTTCCTGAAGCGCGTTCCGGGGTGCTTCTTCTTCCTGGGGTCGATGAACGCCGAGCGCGGCCTGGCCTACTCCCATCATCACCCGAGATTTGATTTCGATGAGGAGGCTTTGCCCCTGGGCGCGGCGATCCTGGCCGGGGCTGCTGTGGCTTATCTGAACCAGCAAGCGGATCGTGCCTCGTGAGGGTGTATCTGAGAGCGGACCTGGGAAATGCCGTTGTTTCTGCTGTGGGGAGGCCCTCTCCACGCCTCCCCCTGTGGAGCTGGTAGCTGAAGGAGGGTATGTGGAACTCATCGCGATCGTCGCTGCATTCTGGGTGATCAGCCTCTCGGGGGCGCTCTCGCCGGGGCCGCTCACGGCGCTGGCGATCAGCGAGGGCGCCCGCGCCGGGTTCTGGAGCGGTCCTAAGCTGGCGCTGGGACACGGGTTGATCGAGGGAGCCCTGGTGTTGGCCATCGCGTATGGGCTGGGGAGCTGGCTTCAACAGCCGGTAGTGGCCGGGACGATCGGCCTGGCGGGCGGGGTACTGCTCCTGTGGATGGGATATGGGCTGGTTGCGGGCGTCTGGCGCGGCCATCTGTCCCTGCAGGATGCGCACGCGGCGTCGCCCCCGAGCGCTGTGCGATTGGGGCAGGTCCCCGCCGGGGTGTTGATGAGCGTCGGCAATCCTTACTGGTCGCTTTGGTGGGCTACCTTCGGGGCCAGCCAGATCTTGCGGGTCGCCCCGTATGGCTTGTGGGCGCTGGCGTTCTTCTACGTCGTGGGGCATTGGACCGCGGATCTGGGTTGGCTGAGCCTTCTGAGCATGGCCACGGCGTCGGGG
>JAJRVX010000165.1:0-9730 GCA_024277095.1 Chloroflexota bacterium | reverse complement strand
CGGGGGTCACATACCGAGGCGAGCGCGAGTAGCAGATGAATCCCAGAAAGTCAGCCCCGGCGGCGACCGCCACCCGGGCGTCCTCGATGTTCGTGATCCCACAAATCTTCACCTTCACGGACGCCTCCAGGCCAGGTCCCAGCTTCCTATCGAGATCACAGTGCGATCCCCAGCGCCTCCAGCAGGATCTGCGCCAGCGGCGCGATGACGATGGCGGGCAGCATGTTGGCCACGCGAATGCGTCGCAGGTCCAGCAGGATCAGCGAGATCCCCAGGATCAGCACGCCGCCCGCGGCCGTCATCTCGACCACCCAGGGGGTCTGCCGGGTGACCTCCCCCAGCATGTTCCCCATCCCCATGGCGATCAGGCTGAGCCCGCCCTGATAGATCAGGATCGTGATGATCGAAAGGATCACCCCCGGCCCCAGCGTCGCCGAGAAGGCCAGGGCCGCGAAGCCGTCCAGCATCGCCTTGATGGCCAGCAGGCTGTAGTCGCCCGTCAGGCCATCCTGAATGGATCCCAGGATGGTCAGCGGTCCCACGCAGAATACCAGGCTGGCGGTCACGAACGCCCGGGTGATGGAACGCTCGTCCGTGGAGCCCATAGCGTCGCCCACACGCTCCTCCAGCCATCGCCCGGCCGCCTCCAGCCCATCCTCAATGCGCCACCACTCCCCTAAAACGCCGCCCACCAGCACGCTGCCCATGACCAGCAGGATGTTGTGGGTCCCCAATGCCATCTGCATGCCCACCACAGCGGTCACCAGCCCCAGGCCGCTCATCACGGTCCCCCGCATCTTATCCGGCAGGCGATTGCCCAGAAAGGAGCCCAGAAGTCCCCCTAGCAGCACGGTCGTGATGTTGATCAGTGTTCCGGTCAAGGATCACACCTCTGGAGTGTTGTGTGATGCGTGTTGCGTGTTACGTATTGCGTGTTACGTATTGCGTGGTGCGGGAATGTAAGGCGTGAAACGTAAAACGTAAGAAGTGAAACGTGAGCGCTTCACGCTCCCCGCCTCACGCTCTCCGCCCCCCGGCTCGCGCCAGCGCCCGGACCAACCGGGGACGCTCCGCAGGATCAGCTTTGACCAGCGTCTCCCCCACCAGCACGGCGTCGGCCCCCATCTCATACACCCGGCGGATGTCGTCCGGGGTGCGGATGCCGCTTTCCGACACGACGATGCACTCCTCCGGGATGCGCGGCCGCAGTCGGGCCGTCGTCTCCAGGTCAACGCGGAAGGTGCGCAGGTCCCGATTGTTGATACCCAGCACCTCGGCCCCGGCCGCCAGGGCACGGTCCACATCCGCCTCGTCGTGCACCTCCACCAATAGCGTCATGCCAAGCCGCTTCGCCTCGGCGATCAACTCACGCAGCTCGTGATCGCTCAACACGGCGACGATGAGCAACACCGCGGCGGCTCCGGCCGCCCGGGCCTCCACGACTTGATAGGAGTCGAAAATGAAGTCCTTGCGCAGGAAGGGCAGCGGCCGACCGATAGCCTCCAGCCGCTCCCTCGCCAGCACCAGATGGGAGATGTACCCCTGGAAGAAGCGGGCATCGGTCAGGCAGGAGATGGCGGCGGCGCCGTTGCGGGCGTATGTCTCCGCCAGCGCCTCCGGGTCAAAGTCCCGGCAGAGGAGGCCGCGTGTGGGGGAGGCTCGCTTGATCTCCGCGATGAGGCGAACGCCTCGAGGCCTGTCCGGCGGCCGCAGCGCCGCGGCGAAGTCGGGCGGGCGCGGCGCCACCGCGGCCAGCGCCTGCAAGTCGGCGAGGGGAGTTTCCCGCTTGCGCTTGGGCAGCTCCTCCCGCTTCCAGCGCATGATCTCCTCTAGGATCCGCCCCTTCTCCTGCAACAGCCGGGTACGTCGTTTCGCCATATCGTTCCCTCAGCAACCTCTACAGCGTCAGACAAGCCTCCGCGGCCAACCAGAACAGCTCCTCGCGCACGGAAGTTCGCTCCTGCCAATCCCGAGAGTCCCATTCGGAACCGCTCACATCGTCGCCCCCATACAAGATCTGAGCGAAGGTCACGCCCCGGAACTGGGCCACGGCGAAGAAAGCTGCCGCCTCCATCTCCACGGTCAGGCACCCCTCCGCCCTGCGAAGCTGCACTTTCGCTGGCGTCTCCCGGAAGATCGCATCCGTAGTCCAGGTCTTCACGATCAGGTAATCGCAGCCACGTGCTCTGAGCACTTTCTCGATGGCAGCCACCCCCTCCGGGCTGGCGTGAACCTCTCGGCTGGGCGGCAGGTAATGATAGGAAGTCCCCTCATCGCGTACAGCGCTGGCGGGGATGAGGAAATGCCCGACAGTGATCTTCCGATCGAGCACCCCCGCGCCTCCACAGGCGATGAACTTTCGGCACCCAAGGGCGATCACCTCCTCCAGCAGGCCCGCCGCCAGGGGAGCTCCCACACCTGGATGAAAGACCGCTAACCGCCGACCGTTCACGTTCAGCTCATATACCGGGTGGGGGCCGATCTCGCTTCTCCGAACGGCGATCTCCCTGGCCCCGTGATCCCGGCATAACTTCGTGATGACCTCCTGGAAGAAGCAGACGACACAATGCTCCGGCGCGTCGATCGGCTCGATCAGGTGCCGGGGCTCAATGATCGCCTCGTCCGCGGCGTCGTATTCCAGAATGGGATAGGTGCTTCGCATGCCCCCGCCTTATATCCCGACTCGGTGCGCGAACGCCTTGCGCTCGAGGCCTCTATGTCCCTCCCAGGGACTGCGAGAGCTCGACGAAGGCATCCAGCTTGCGGAGGGCAGCGCCGGAGTCAAGCACCTCCCGGGCCCGTTCCAACCCCACGCGCAGATCACCGGTCCCCGTTGCCAGCGCCGCGGCCGCGTTTAGGAGCACCACGTCCCGGCGCGGACCGCGCTCCTCGCCGGAGAGGATACGCCGGCAGATGGCCGCGTTCTCCGCCGCGTCGCCGCCGCGCAAATCCGCCAGCGAGGCCCGGGGCAGCCCCAGTTCGGCCGGGTCCAGCTCGAACGTCTCCACCTGCCCATCACGCATGTGACTTACCCGATTGACGCCCGTGGTGGACAGCTCGTCCAGGCCATCGGCGCCGTGCACGACGAACGCGGCTTTGCTCCCCATCTCCGCCAACACCCGAGCCATGACCTCCGTCAGCGCCGGGTCGTACACGCCCAGCACCTGGTGCGTGGCGAAGGCCGGGTTGGTCAGCGGCCCCAGGATGTTGAAGACGGTGCGCACCCCCAGCTCCCGACGAGGGCCGATAGCATAGCGCATGGCCGGGTGGAAATTCGGGGCGAACAGAAAGCCGATCCCGATCTCATCGATGCAACGGGCGACCTGCTCCGGCGTGAGCTGGATGTTCACCCCCAGCGCCTCCAGGACGTCGGCCGAGCCGCACTTGCTGGAGACGGAGCGATTGCCATGCTTGGCTACGGGCACCCCCGCGCCGGCCACGACGAAGGCTGCCGTGGTGGAGATGTTGAAGGTCCCGGAGCGATCCCCGCCGGTGCCGCATGTGTCCACGATCGGGCCCTCATGTTGCATCGGCACACGCACCGCATTACGGCGCATGGATCGGGCACACCCGGCGATCTCCTCCACCGTCTCCCCCTTCATGCGCAGGGCGACCAGGAACGCCCCGATCTGGGCGGGTGTGGCCTCTCCGGACATGATGACATCCATCGCCGCCTCGGCCTCCGCCAGCGACAGATCCTGCCGGTCTAGCAACTTCGCGATCACTTCTTTCATCGTCCCCTTCCCCTTACGCATTATGCAACACGCAATTACGCACTGCGTGTTGCGTGTTGCGCAGCGTGCACCTTCACAGCCAGGAAGTTGCGCAGCAAATCATGCCCATACTCAGTCAGGATGGACTCTGGATGGAACTGAACGCCGAAGATGGGATACTGCCGATGGCGTAGCCCCATGACCTCCCCCTCAGAGGTGAAGGCGGTGACCTCCAGCTCCTCCGGCACCGGCTCCGCCACGATGAGCGAATGGTATCGGGTGGCCGTAAATGGGCTGGGGATCCCATCGAAGATCCCCTTGCCCGTATGGTAGATCGGCGACGTCTTGCCGTGCATGAGTCGCGGGGCACGCGTCACCCGGCCGCCGAACACATACCCGATGCATTGCTGCCCCAGACACACCCCCAGGATCGGGATGCGTGGCCCCAGCCGGCGGATCACCTCGTTGGAAACGCCGCTATCCTTCTCCGGCGTCCCCGGCCCCGGCGAGATCACGATGTGCGAGGGCTGCGCCGCGGCGATCTCCTCCACCGTGACCTGATCGTTGCGCCAGACCCTCAGCTCCGCGCCCAATTCGCCCAGAAACTGCACCAGGTTGTACGTAAATGAGTCATAGTTATCAATCACCGCAATCATCATGACCTCCTCGGCCCGGAGCCACAAGTTGGCGAATCAGCCTCCTAAGACGCAGCGGCCTCTTTCGCCCGCTTCTTCTTCGCCCTTTCCGCCTTTCGACTGATCCGGTTCCACACGCCTGCGAGCCCCATCGCCTTCTTGGCCAGCATCAGCGTCTCCTTGGCCTCCTCCCGCGCCCGCATCGTGCCATCGTAAATCACCTCGTCCACGAAGCCGGATCGCGCGGCGAACTCCGCCCGCCGCTCCCGGATGGGGTCCAGGAAGTTGTTGAGGGCGATGGCCAGCTTCTCCTTGACCTCCACATCCCCCACGCGGCCCTGGCGATAGCGTTCCTTCAGGTCCTCCACCTCTTCCTTGTTCGGATTGAAGATGTCATGATAGATGAACACGGGATTTCCCTCCACCCGGCCGGGGATGTCGGCCCGGATGCGGTTCGGGTCCGTGTACATGCGGAAGACCTTCTTCCGCACCGTCGCCGCGTCATCCGAGAGGAAGATGGCGTTGTTGAGCGATTTCGACATCTTGGCCTTGCCATCGATCCCCACCAGCGTGGGCACATCCCCGATCATGGCCTCCGGGATGGGGAACACCTCGTCATACAGGTAATTGAAACGACGGGCGATCTCCCGGGTGATCTCCACGTGAGCCTCGTTGTCCTTGCCGACGGGGACCAGATGGGCTCGCGGCATGAGGATATCGGCCGCCTGCAATACGGGATATCCCAGGAGCCCGAAGGGCATCTCCGTCAGATCCGCCGCGCGAGCCATGTCCTTCAGGCTGGGAAGCCGGCTCAAACGAGGCACCGTCACCAACATCTCGAAGAGCAAATTGAGCTCATACACCTCGTGCACGGCCGATTGCAGATAGATGGTGGATTTGGCCGGGTCGATGCCCACCGCCAGGTAGTCCAACACCATCTCCCGGGCGTTCTCGGCGATCCGCTCGATGTCCTCCTTGCCCGGCCGCGTGGTGAGCATATGCAGGTCGGCGATGAGGAAGAAGCACTCGTACTGGTCCTGCAGGCGAACCCGATTGACCAAACTTCCCACGTAGTGCCCCAAATGCATCTTGCCCGTGGGCCGATCTCCCGTAAGAACTCGTTTGCGCTCCATAAGTGATCCCTCCTAGACGACTTTGTCAGGGTGTTGCGTGTTGCGTGTTGCGTATTGCGTGTTGCGTATTGCGTGTTGCGTGTTGCGAAAGGCGTAAAACGCAAGGGGTAAAACGCAAGCGTTCCTCGCTCCATGCCTACACGAGCCCTCGCTCCGCCTGTTCAACGGCGAGGGCCAGAGCGCGAGCTTTGTTCATCGTCTCATTATACTCATAAGTCGGCTCGCTGTCGGCTACGATGCCGCCCCCTGCCTGGATGTAGCAGACATCCCCCTGCATCACGATGGTGCGAATGGCGATGCAGGTATCCATGGTGCCATCGTAGTCCACATACCCCACCGCGCCCGCGTATGGCCCCCGGCGTATCCCCTCCAGCTCCTCGATGATCTCCATGGCCCGCACCTTGGGGGCGCCCGACACGGTCCCGGCGGGGAAGGTCGCCTTCAGCAGGTCAAAGGCGTTCATATCCGGCCGTACCACGCCCTGCACGTCCGATACGATGTGCATGACATGCGAATAGCGCTCCACCGTCATCATGACCGGGACCTGAACCGTGCCGTATTCGCACACCCGGCCCAGATCGTTACGCCCCAGATCCACCAGCATCACATGCTCGGCGCGCTCCTTGGGGTCCGCCAGGAGCTCCTCCGCCAGCCGGGCGTCCTCTTCGGGCGTCTCGCCGCGCCAGCGCGTCCCCGCGATCGGATGCAGATAGGCCATGCGCCCCTCCAGCCGCACGTGCATCTCCGGCGAGGAGCCGATCAGCCGCACATCGCCGGGCATCTCCAGCAGGAACATGTAGGGAGATGGGTTCAACATGCGCAGCGCCCGGTAGATGGTAAGCGCATCCGCCCGGGTGCGACGGCGCAGCCGTTGGCTGAGCACCACCTGGAAGATATCACCGGCCACGATGTACTCCTTGGCCACGCGTACCATCTCCTCATACTGATCCTGGGTGAAGTTCGACTCCCACGGATCGTCGGTGGCCACGTTCTCCAGCCTCGGCACATGCAACGGCTGGCGCAGCCGGTCCACCACCCCCTCGATACGGGCGACCGCCTCCACATACGCGGACGTCAGGTCCCCCTCCAGACGAGCGTTGGCCAGCACCAGCAGCCGATGGCGCACATGATCGAACACGACCAGGTTGTCGGCCAGAAGGAAGGCGGCGTCGGGCAGGTCGGGACGATCGTCGATCGCCGTCTCCGGAAGCCGCTCGATGAAACGCACGGTATCGTATCCCCAGTACCCCACCGCGCCACCGGTGAAGCGAGGCAGCCCCGGCAACTGAACGGGACGACGCCGCTCCAACACCTTCTGCAGTTCGGTGAACGGGTCCGTGCCCGACCTCTCCTCCAGTATGGCGCCCCCGCCAGACGTCAGGCGCACCTGGTCGCGCTTGCACAACAGCGTCATCGGCGGCTGCACGCCGATGAACGAGTATCGCCCCAACTGCTCGCCCTTCTCCACCGACTCCAGCAGGAACGACGGCCCACCGTTCCGCAGCTTGATATAGACCGAGACCGGCGTCTCCAGGTCGGCCGGCAGCTCTCGATACACCGGCACCAGGTTCCCACGCCCGGCCAATCGCTTGAACTCGTCCAAACTCGGATGATACATCCCCTCACCCTCCGGGCGGAACAGCGCATCCCGCATCACGCTGAGATGCTGATCCGCTCATTCGCTGACTCGCCTAAAAAAACATCCTCGCCCCGATTCGCTCAGGGACGAGGACGATATGCGTTCCCCGCGGTGCCACCCTGCTTAGGCGGCGTCCGGGAAATGAAAAATCCCCCGTGAAGCACGGAGGGATCCCGTTCGCCAGCCTCACTCTACAGGTACAGGGCCGACTGCGCCTTTGGCGCCGCCCGATACCCAGCTCCCAGATAACGGTGGAGTCTCCGGAGGAGCCTACTCGGTTTCCCTTTCGGTCCCCAACTCCCCGGCCCATTCACCGCCTGCGCTGCTACCGGGCTCACACCTTACCCCGGCTCTCTGAAGCCCGCTTTGGCGGCTACTCTTCCGGTTCACAGTTGTTACACTTTTCAATTGGCACGCGGATTATGCCACATTCCCCGACTTCTGTCAAACGATTGACTTTCCTCACATGCGCCTCTATAATGCTCCACGGCAACAACGCCTCTCTCTGGAAACCAGAATCCCGTGGATCTCCCCTCTATGTGAAAGGAGTCTTGAGATGCCCGAAAGCCACGTCCTGTACACCAGCGACTTCCTATTAAGCGCTCGCACCCTTGTGTTAGCAGGACAGGATCTGCAAGAGGCGCTGGCCGAGAGCGACCCGGCCGCGATCGAGTTCGCGATCACGGAGATGGAGCAAGCCTACGCCCGCTACGACCAGGCGAGCGAGCGGTATCACATGTTCATGCTGGGCCGCCTGGGCACCACCCGATCGGCCGCGCAGGCCGAACGGGTCAGCGTGGACGGCCTGGCCAGCCTGGTGACGGACTTCCAGGTGGCCTACGTGCTCGTGGCGGCGGGTCAGGCGGTGGGCGAGGGGGAGCCTACAACGCCGGATTCCCGCACCATCGCCACCACACCTCCATCGTTGACCGAGGCGCTGGGGGCGCTGGAGGAGACGACGCGGGCGCTCCGGCGTCCGCTGACGGAGCCGATCACCCAGCCGCCCTCCGCCACCCGCGGGATGCTCCGCTCGGCCGAGACGCCAGAGGTGGAGGCCTTCCGATCCCTCTCCCTGCAAAAGGCCGTCCAAACGTTTCAGGCCGTCACATCCGAGACGCTGGAAGCGCTGGTCGAGGGCGTTCACCAGGCCATCATGGCCTGTGCGGAGGCGCTCTCCCGCCTGGATGAGGACGCGGTCCTCCGGGCCCTCCAGGTGCTAGGGCTGGAGCTGGAACAGATCCCCAACCTCGGGCGCCTGATCCGGCTGGGCGTCGATCGTCTGAAAAAGGCGATCACGGCACTGACCTCCTGGCTGGGCGAGGAGGCGCTGGACTCGCTGAAGGAAAAGATCGAGAACATGCTGCGGCGATGGCTGAGCGGGGATCAGCTCGATGCCACGCTGCGCTGGGCACTGGCCGTGGAGGATACCCAGCAACTGGCACAGACGGCCCTGGCCCAGTCCAGCCTGACGGTGGAGAAGCTGGACCAAACCGCCACGGAGATCAAGCGCCTGCGAATCCGCTTCGACAACCATGTGGACCTGATCACGCAGGCAGCCCGGACGGTCACGCTGATCGGGGGGCTGCTCACCACCGTCCTGGGGACCCAGGCCGTGCTCCTTTCCGCCGTTGCATACCTGGCCGTCATCACGTGGGCGGTGGGCATGGGCATCGACTACGCCGATTCGGGCCGGATCCTCGACCGGGTCGAGGGGGTGGGCACCATCATCCAGAGGCTGCTTCAGTAACCTCTCGGGTCGACCGGCTCGCGAGCTCCCGCACACGATCCACGGGAAACAAAAACGGGCGTCGGGGAAGAGCCCCCGGCGCCCGTGTGCGCTTTCCCATGCCCCTCAAGAGCCCGAATCGGCCAGCTCCATGGCGGCCGCGGCCTCGGCGGCCTCTCCCTCCAGCTCCTCCTCCGGCTCGATCTTGCGGATCTTCTCCGGGCTCGTCACACGATCGATGAACAGCACCCCGTCCAGGTGATCGATCTCATGCTGGAAGACGCGGGCCAGGAACCCATGCGCTCGCACGCGCACCGGGCGGCCAAACCGATCCTGCCCACGCACGACCACCATGGTATGACGCGGCACGTCGCCCACGTAGCCCGGAATGGAAAGGCAGCCTTCCTCCCCCTCGACGATCTCTCGGGCAGCCTTCACGATCTCCGGGTTGACCATCTCATACAAGAGGGTGCCCGCCTCGGGATCCTCTTCGTCCTTGGGCACCTCCACCACGATCACACGCTGCAACACGCCCACCTGCGGCGCCGCCAATCCCACCCCTGGGGCCTCCCGCATCGTCTCAATCATGTCATCGATGAGCTGCCCTAGCTCCGGACCGAACTCCCGCACCTTGCGCGATCTCTGGCGCAAGGTCGGGTCCTCAATCGTGATAATCTGGCGCACCGCCATATAGCACCCCTTCTACACCACTTTCACAACACAGTCGATTATAATTCCACGAGCGTGAGAGGTCAAACACGGGCATGGTGGTAGTGTATCCAAAATGGTGGAAATTCCGCGAGGCCCATCGCAAGCCCACAGGGGAGGTGCGGAGGGACCTCCCTCCGCCAAAACATCCTCTTTTTCCGCTTTGCACCTGCCCT
>JAJRVX010000164.1:0-3794 GCA_024277095.1 Chloroflexota bacterium | reverse complement strand
TCCTGGTCTGGGCTTGGGCCATATTTCGAGATCAGACCACCTTTGATCCCTTGCGGACAGGATGTTGCTCTTGACCCTTTTCTCATCGGTCACCCTTGACAAGCATGAGAGAATCTATCCTTTCGTGACATAGCCCCGCATCCAGCGCTCTCCCACGAAGGGATCTCCTTCCTCTGCACTCCCCCTTTGCAAGCGACGTAGTCGTCCACAACCCTCCTGATCGGATGCAGCACCTCGCGATCAACTGAGCGCCCCCGAGTGATCCCGGATGAGGTCCCAGATTCCTTAAACCCCAACGGTGAACCGTCACCAAGCGTGGGCATGTTGACGGGTCATCCAGAATTTCCTATAATAGAATCGTCTTGGGGCATATCCGAGAAATCCAGCTGCCCCTGTTACGGGGAGAAGCGGGAGGGCGGGGCCTCCGAAGAACGCCTTTCGCCCTCGCTCCACCCAATCTCGGCCCAGAGCCTGCGGAAAGAGCCGAGAAAGGCAGATGCAGGCCGGAGACGTGCGGGGCCTATGTGGAGCGCATAGCTGGAGGGTGCCCCCAGACGCCTTGCCGGTACATCTTCAGATACGCTCTTGAATCGCGTGTTCTGACTCGCCCTTGCCGCACGAAGGAGGGATCTCAATGGAACGCTCATCACTTCTGATCGCCATACTGTTGGTCGGAGGACTGGCCTTCCTGGCCGGCTGCGCCGCGATGAGCCCGGAACAACTGGAGCAATTCGCGGCGGCCCGCGCCACGGATGCGGCCGCCAGCCAGGCCATCGCGAACGCGAAGGCGACCGAAGTGGCCGCGGCAGCGCAGCTCGCCACGATCGCCGCACAACTCACCGTCACACCAACTCTGGCGGTCACCGCGACGGCCACCGTATCACCGACCATGGTGCTCACCGAAACGGCCTCTGCCGCCCCCACCCCCACACCCCCAGAGGCCTTCGTCAGCCCGGCGGGCGACGTGGCAGTCAACGTACGCTCCGGCCCGGGACTGGTCTGGGAGCCATTCGCCACGCTCGCGCCGGGTCAGGAGGTCCGGATCATTGGCGTCAACCCGGATCGGACCTGGTGGCGCATCTGCTGCGTGCAGGAGGACAAGCCCGGCTGGGTCAGCGCGCAGGTCACTCGCGCCCGCGGAGAAGTGGACAACGTGCCCGTGGTCCCGCCCATCCTGCCGGATGATCTGACGGCCACCTGGAGCATGCACTGGGAATGCCACTCTCGCGGCTGCAAGACCACCCAATGCGAGGGGAAGAACATCGCCCGGGCAAGCAAGGTCATCAACGAACGCTGGCTCGAAGTCACACGCGAGGCGACGTGGGAAGACGACTGTGGGGAGACATCCACCTGGGCCGTGCTGGTGGACCGATACTCCGGAGAGGAGGGATCCCCCCCAGAGAAAGAGGTGCTCTTCCACTTTTTCGAAGGGCCCGCCAACCTGGGAGAGGCCAATCGTACCATCACGCTGGGCGACAAAGAGATCCCCGCCTGGTGCACGGAACCCCGGTCTATGGAGGAGGAACAGGGAGAGGGGTGGACCGTCGTGCTGGAGGGCGAAGCGTGCTACGACCTGCGAAGCGGGATCGTCCTCACCATGGACTACACCAAGCGATGGCTCTTCACCGGCACGTATGAGGGGAAGGAATACGAGCGCGAGTACTTCGGAGACTACGAGGTGTACAGGCAAGTCCTGGAGGAGACCAACCTGGAGATCGGCTCTTCGTCAGGACCCTGATCACCCGATGGGCCGGAAGAAGGGGAAGACACACAGGCTCGGGCGGTTTCGCCCGGGCCTGCTTCATCTCGTCTACGAGCGCACCCGGACGCCGCACACCCTCTCCCGAGGCCCCTCTACCGCCGGCGGATCAGCGAGGCCACAACCAGCACGAGCACCAGGAGCACGGCCAGCCCAACGACCAGGAACCCGGTCGGGCCCACCACCCGGGACACGAACGGCGCCGGCGTGGGAGTCGGGGTCGGCATGGGGACGGGCGTCGCGGTCGGGGTGGCCGTGGGAGTCGCCGAAGGGGTCGCTGTGGGAGTCGGCGTCGGAAGCAAGGCTGCACCGCT
Source organism: Chloroflexota bacterium (assembly GCA_024277095.1). Lineage (GTDB taxonomy): Bacteria > Chloroflexota > Anaerolineae > DUEN01 > DUEN01 > DUEN01. The sequence goes on along the minus strand of JAJRVX010000164.1, from coordinate 1,721 downwards.
CATCTCCTCCAATACGGGAGAGCGGGCCGGATCCTCCGTGGTGAACACGACCTGATACTGCAGATAGCGCGCCGGCGGCCCATCCAGGCGCGCGACGTTCTCGCCATCGGCGCTGGCCTCGGCCACCGGGGCCCATTCCTCCCACGTCTTACCATCCGGGCTCATGCGAACGGCCACGGCCAGGCCCGTGTTCTCGGGCACCCGGGCTATCCATCGCAACTCCCGCCACAGCACCGGCTGCCCCGCATCCAACGGCGGCGAGGTGAACACGCCGCGCCCGCTGTACACCGGCGGAGCCGTCGCCAGGCCGATCCGATACTTGTCGCCGTCATAGCCCGAGTACCATAGACGGTACAACTCGCCATCGAACAGCACATAGGGTTCGGCCACATGGACGCTATCCCAGCTCCCGGCGGGACCCAGGTCCAGGATAGGGTTCTCCGCGCCCGGCCGCCAACGGATGCCATCGTCCGAGACCTCGTACCCGATCCGCCAGTGCTTGCCGTCGTGCCCCTCGTGCCACATCTGATAACGCTCGCCGTCGAAGATCACGTGAGCCCGGGCGACGGAGAAGTCGTCCCAGGAGCCCAGCGGGCCGACGTCCAGCACCCAGCGATCCTCGGCCCTCCGCTCCCAGCGCAACCCATCGGGCGACCAGGCATAGCCGATCCGCAACGTGTCCGTTCGCTCCGACCCGCCGTTGTACCACATCTCGAACTTCTCGCCGTTGAAGAGCACGGCTGGCTCGGAGATGTAGTTCGCATCCCAGCGATCGTCTCGCTCCGCCACCATCAAGGGGTTCCCCTCATATCGCACCCAGCGCACACCATCGGGCGAGGTGGCGTAGTTGATGGACCAACGCTCGAAGTCATGGGCGCTGTACCACATGCGAAACTGCTCGCCGTCGAAGAGGACGAAGGCCGGATAGACGATGTTGGCATCCGGCCCGTCGGCCGGGCCGACGTCCAACACGGGGTTCGCCGGGTGGCGGGTCCAATCCACGCCATCCGGCGAGGTGGCATATCCGATGCGCATGGGCGCCTTATGGCGGCCCGCGGGCGGCTCATCCCGGTTACGGCCGGAATACCACATGTGGAAGGTCTCGCCGTCGAAGACCACCTTGGCCTCGTCCACCACGGTGGCATCCCAGGCGCCGGCCGGCCCGGTGTCGAGCACCGGATTCCCCGGATATTTGGTCCACACGCCCGGCTGAGAGCGCAGCCGCAGGAAGCCACGTGGGTCGTGATCGTAGGCATAAGGCGTGCCCAGCGCGTCCAGGCCGCGGGCGTCCAGATGATCCCGCTCGCCCGCCATGAAGTCGGCCTGCGTCGTGTGGGTAAAGGTCACCACTCCGCCATTCATTCGTAAGGACAGGCGGATTGTAGAGGCCAGGCATGCCTGGCCCCTGCAATGGGCATCCACGTAGCCCAACGACGGCATCAAGGAGAGGAAAAGCGTAATGAGCGGCAAGAGTGTAAGGCGGAGGCTCCATCTATAGCGTCTGCGGCGGCGCCCGCGATTTTTGGTAGGGGCACGGCGGCGCCGTGCCCCTACCATATGCAGATGTGCCGCCGGTGGATTTTCTCGCTCAGGTACTGTCATGGTGGATAGTCTCTCAGTAACTCGTAGGTGATGCGGGAGAGGTCGGCCATGAGCGTCGAGCTCAGCTCCCACTCCAGCCACACCGGCCGATAGAGATAGACGGCGATGACATAAGGCCC
>JAJRVX010000163.1:0-2681 GCA_024277095.1 Chloroflexota bacterium | reverse complement strand
GCGGCGTCGGCCCTGAGAGGCCGGCGCTTTTTGCACTCAGGAGTGGCGTGTGACCAAATACTATCTGTTGACCCTGGGCTGCCCGAAGAACCTCGTGGACGGCGAGGCGATGGCGATGCTGCTGCGACGCCAGGGATACGACGCGACGGCCGATCCGGAGGAGGCGGACGTCCTCATCGTCAACACCTGTGGCTTCCTCCGGGCGGCGCGGGAGGAATCCATCGACGCGTTGCGCGACCTGGCGGCGCGTAAGCGGCGCGGCCAGCTCCTGATCGCGGCGGGCTGTCTCCCTCAGCGGATCGGGGAGGAGATCCTCCGGAGTGTGCCGCAGGTCGATGGGCTGTTGGGCACGCGGCGCTGGATGGAGATCGCCCGGCTGGTGCGGATGCTGCGCGAGGGACGCCATCGCCGCCGGGAGCGATTCCAGTTGCTGGGAGATCCGGAGGCCCCGTCGGAGGATACGTGGGAGCGTCCGCCGGTCATCGGCGGAAGCGCCTATCTGAAGATCGGCGACGGTTGTGACGCCCCCTGCGCGTTCTGCACGATCCCGGGCATCAAGGGGAGAATGCGTAGCCGCCCGTTCGCAGCCCTGGTGGACGAGGCCTGTCGGCTGGCCGCCGCGGGCGCTCGGGAGATCGTGCTGGTCGCCCAGGATACCACCGCGTACGGATGGGATCGGGGCGAGCGGGATGCCCTGCCCCGGCTGATGCACGCCATCACCCAGCGGGCGGAGGGGCTGCGCTGGCTGCGGCTGATGTACGCCTATCCGGGGCATATCACGGATGCGCTGATCGAGACCATGGCCGGCGATGAGCGGATCGTCCATTACCTGGATATGCCCCTTCAGCATGCGCACCCGGATACCCTGCGCCGGATGCGCCGTCCTGCCCCCCGGCACGCTCTGGAGCACATCGAGAAACTGCGCCAGGCGATGCCCGATATCGCGCTGCGTACCACTTTCATCGTGGGGTATCCCGGGGAGACGGAGGAGGAGTTCCAGGCGTTGCTGGACTTCGTGATCGCCGCCCGATTCGATAAGGTGGGGGTGTTCGAGTTCAGCCCGGAGCCAGGCACCCCGGCTGCCTCGTTGCCCGATCAGGTCCCCGATGAGGTGAAGGCGGAGCGCCGGGCGCGATTGATGGAGGCCCAGCAGCGCATCTCACTGGAGCGGAACCAGGCACAGGTCGGCCGGGTTCTGGATGTGCTGGTCGAAGGGCAGGACCAGGGGATTTGCTATGGGCGATCGTATCGGGACGCACCCGAGATCGATGGTTTGGTCCTGTTCCCCGGGCAGGCGCCTGTGGGGGAGATCGCCCCCGTGCGGATCACAGGCGCTTTGGAGTACGATCTGGAAGGGGTGCTCGTGACGGAGCCCTCGCTTACCGCCGCGGGCCGCAGAGGATAGCTCGCCTGCTGGATGCGTGTCGGCGTATCCGGGCGCCCGTGGGGAGCCGCCCGGCGGCATGATTCGGGAGGGCAGATCCGGCCTGGGGAGGAGTCGCTTTTTGCCAGATAAAAAGTGCTTGCAAAATAAGAGGTGGGCCCGCGTTGAGCCAGCCCACCTTTGTTATGCGATTTCTCGGTTGTTTTGGGTAGCGGGAGAGCGTCAGCCTAGCGGCCGGTGAGCCACCCGAGGAGGCCTCGGCCGCGCTGTGAGCTATCCGGCAGGGTGGACAGTCGCTACGCTATCTGGTTCAGCGTGGACTCCACCGCCTGCATGCGCGCCTCCAGCCTCGCCCGATGCGCATCATCTCGCCGGCGCATCTCGGCCATCTCCCGCTCCAACTCCAACATCCGGTCGCGTAGCTTGGTGTTTTCTTCCTTGAGGTTGAAGTTGTCCTGCACCACGACCCCCATCAACTCGCGGTTGGCCTGTTGGGCGTTCAGGATCGCCTGTTGGCCATCCGCGACAGTGTGCAATGTGTCGGCCAGGATGGAGACCGCGGGAGCCAGTGAGGATAGATTGCTCTCCGCGGAGACCAGCGAGCGCGTGGTCTCACCGGCCCCATCCGTTTGCCGCAGTGCAGCCAGGCGTCGTTCGACTTGCTGATAGGTGAACCCTTCAGCCAGGAGCCCCTTGATGGTTAAAAGCGTCGTTAAGTCCTCGTCCGTATAGCGGCGGTGTCCGCCGTCCGTATCTCCGGAACCGGCGGGCTCACCCGCGTCCGGCGAGAGGTATTCGCTGAAACGTTGCGACCAGCGTCGCAGTGTGGAGGTAGATACCCCTAAACGCGCCGCAACTTCCGCAGGCCGGCGCAGATTTTGCTCGCTCATGGATCACTCCTGGTGTTGTGGGTCTGGTATAAGATGTGCTATCATGATCAGTACGACGTGACCTCACGCGACGGCTTGCTAGTCGAGAATGCGGTAATCGGCGTCTACCACGTCGTCCGGCGGTGGCTCGCTCGATTGGCGGGAGATCAATCCCATCATCTCGGCCTCGTGTTCGGCCACCACCGCCGGTGGGCTCATCTCGACCAGCAGACGAGCCGCCAGGATCAGGGCTGCCAAATCGTCAATCTGCCCGAGGAGTGGTACCAGATCGGGCGAAATATCGACAGGAAGCAGAACGTAGATGAATGCCAGGCCGGGAACCAGGATCTTCACGAACGGTGAGACCCGTGGATCGCGCAGCAGGCGCCAAGCCAAACGCAGTGTGCGCCACATCTCGGCCCACACGT
>JAJRVX010000162.1:0-11555 GCA_024277095.1 Chloroflexota bacterium | reverse complement strand
TGGGAGTACCGATGTTTGGGACGCCCCGGTACCACGCGGTTGCACAAAGGGATGTCCGGCGAGGCATGTTTCATTGTCAGGCGTGCAATGCCACAAGAAGTATACCACCGAACGCGATGGGGCACAACCTGTGTGGGGCAGGATAGCGAGATATCCTGGCCGATTCGGCCCCCGCCGGATTGAGGATCCGCCCCTGGTGACGAGGCTCGCATCGCCACGAGCGGGAACGATCGACGCCCCGCGATGAAATGGCGGGGCGCCGATCTACGCAGGCGGGAGGCTGGAGGACATCAATTGGTGATGGTCAATGTCACAGGCTCCGTCGCGTACAGCCAATACCCCCAGCCGGGCGACATGGTATCCAGCGTGCTCTGCCCGGGGTTGGAGGGCTGGTAGGACAGCCACTGATCGGAAGTGCCATCGTACGTGTATACCGCGGTGTACTTTCCGGCGATCGACGCCAGGGTGTCGGTGATCGGCCGGCTGGTCAGGGAAGGATAGCCGATCAGATTCCAGCCCGAACACAACGGGATCGAAGTGCTGGCCGGCTCGGCGCCACTGGCCTGCAACACGGCATCGGCCCCCGTGATCCGGATCCAGATCCCCCGGGTACGATCCAGCGAGGAGAGGTTGGAGACATAGCTCGGCAGCCCCACGCCATAACGCTGCCAGCTCCCCGTACAGCCATCGTACGTGACGACCATATCATACTTGCCGGCCAGGGAGCTCAAGGCGGTCGTCACCGGCGTGCCCGGCTCGGCCAGCGGGAGCGAGACGAGCTGCCAGCCCAGGGGCAGCGACCGCTGCATGCTCAACGGGGTCGCCGTGGGCGTCACGGTGGGAGTGGGCGTAAGCGTCGGCGTGGCCGTGGGAGTAGGGGTCGCGGTCGATGTCGGCGTGGCCGTGGGGGTCGCCGTGGGCGTCGGGGTGAGGGTGGGCGTAGGCGAGGGTGTCGCGGTAGCCGTGGGCGTGGGTGTAGGCGTCGCCGTCGGCTCAGGCGGGGCAGCCATGGCGTACTGGCCAAACGTGGTGATCCCGGTCGCCGTGATCTTATTGTAGATGGTATCCAGCGTCTGGGATCCCACCAATTGCCACGCGGACAAAGCATCCGGCCGCCAATACAGCTGTAGCCCCGATTCCACCAACCCCGCGATCTCACCGTTGGCGTAGTAGAAGATAAGCGTGGCCACGAAGTCCGTCTTGGTCGTGGTGATCTCCCACCAGACGGCCGCGGCGTTGGCGAGGTCGGCTGGCACCTCGCGATGTTTGACCACGGTCACATCGCCGGCCGTCCCGGACGAGAAATCGATCTGCACATTGGTGCTCCCGAAGTCCGTACGGGGAGTATCACCCCCGGGGATGGTCTGCGTCTGGCTGGCCACGGTCGTCCCATAGGAGGAGAGCAACAAATACGCCTGGCCGGCGCCATCAAAGGACTCATGATCCTCATCCGCGCCCACCAGGAAGTCATCGAAGCTATCGCCGTCCACGTCGCCCACCATGGCCAGCGAGGCGCCCGCCCGACTCCCCACGCGCTCGCCCCAGAAGGAGGCGTCCGCGTTGGCCAGGCTGACGTTCGCCGCCCATCCGGAGGTCTTGCCCAGGATCAGGTACGCCTGCCCGGCCCCCTCGTCGGCCTCCCAGTTCTCCGGCGCGCCGATGAGGAAGTCATCCAGCCCGTCGCCGTTCACATCGCCGCCGCCGGCCAGCGCGGATCCGGCCGTGTCCCAGAAATCCTCGCCGACGTAACTGCCGGCGGCCACCGCGGCCAGGCTCTGATTGACCCCCCACCCGGTGGCTTTGCCCAGGACGAGATAGATCCGGCCGGCGCCCTCGGGCACCGTCACCCCGTCCCCATAGCCGGTGGCGCCGATCAGAAGGTCATCGAACCCATCGCCATTCACATCCCCCGCGCCGGCCACAGGAAGGCCGGCCGCCTCATCCTGGGTCGCGCCGAGGAACGACGCGTCCGCATTGGCCAGGCTGACATTCCGCTCCCAGCCGCTCGTCTTGCCCAGGATCAGATACACCTTCCCCGCGCCGCTGAAGGCATCGCTGTTCTTCCAGGCGCCGATGAGGAAATCATCCAGCCCATCGCCATTCACGTCGCCCACGCCGGCCACGGACTGCCCAGCCAGATCCCCCGCGTTCTCGCCGATGAAGGACGCGTCGGCGTTGGCCAGGCTGGTATCCATCGCCCACCCGGAGGTCTTGCCCAGGATCAGATATACCTTCCCGGCCGATCCGCCATAGGTCGGTGCGGCGATCAGGAAGTCGGCAAGCCCATCTCCGTTCACATCTCCGGCCGGGGCGACGTCGAACCCGGCGCTATCCCCGAGATTCTCCCCCCAGAACGAAGCGTCCGCCGTCGACAGGCTCACATCTCGAGCCCAGCCGCTGGCGCGACCGAAGATGAGGTACGCCTGTCCGGCCCCAGCCCCAGCCTCGCCATTGCTGGGAGCGCCGATCAGGAAATCGTCAAACCCGTCGCCATTCACGTCGCCCACGCCGGCCACGCTGGAGCCGGCCGCGTCGCTGGCCTGCTCGCCCAGGAATGAGGCGTCCGCGGCGGACAGGGAGAGGTCCTGCACCCACCCGGCGTCCTTGCCCAGGAACAGGTACACCTGCCCCGCGTCCGCAGCGCTCTCATCGTTTCCCGGCGCGGCGATCAGGAAGTCCGCGTAGCCATCTCCGTTCACATCCCCCGCCGCGGAGACGTCCGTCGCGGCGGCGTCGTTCAGGGCCTCGCCCCAGAAGGAGGCGCTGGCGCCTCCCAACGGCGTGTCGGGGGTATAATCGGCGATCACCATCGTCACGAATAAGCCAAGCAGCACAATGGCAGCGATCAGTTTCCGTATCATGAAGCCTCCTCCGGCAACCCTCCCGCGGTATTCGCCCTCGTCCCATTCGTGAGATCCTTGCCCCCGAATCGCGCACGTGAACGAACCCTCTGGCGATCCCCCGGGCATGGGCCGGGAAGCCGCCCAATCCCTCCTGCGGAGCGCGAGCACACGCCCCGCCCTCCTCCCCTCAAGATAGGCAAAGCAGCCCCGGACTTCAATAGGTTATTCTGGCTACAGCATACCCCTGCATATGCCCTCGTTCCTCATTTTAGCATAAACGACTTTCCATCGACTCACGTCCACCTGGAGCCTGGGAGTTCCTCAGCCCGGGACCGGCTCTCTCCCGATCCGAATCGGACGGATAAGGCCGGGCGAGGCGGGCAAGGGGCGGGGACAAGCGAGTGCCCTTCGAGGGGTTGTGCCCCCCAAGGCTCCTCGCCGTATCTCCACCGAAAAAGACGCACTTTCCCCAAGGCAGGGCTTTTTCAAAGTCAATGATGGAAATCGGGATGGTAGGAACACCCCACGTGCCGCCCGACGCAAGACATTCCCCTGATCATCGACCGAGGGAAAACGGCCCTCATTCCCCACCCCCCTTCCGTCCCTGCAGGCGCCATGTATGCCAATATGGACGTTGGACTTTGAGAAGGCCCTATCCCCAAGGGCAAATGATTGACGCCGACCTTTATCTACGGTATACTTGATTCCGAAGCGAGGCCGGGCTGTAGGGCTCTCGACAACCCTGACGGACCAGGGGGAACCGGGTGGCCGCTATGACAGCTTCTTCTGCCACACTCCACCGCGGTGGTCGCAAGCACTTCCAATGGCTGGCGATACAGGAGCAGATCACCGGCTATCTCTTTATCCTGCCGGCCGTCCTGCTCATCACGGTCTTCGGCCTGTTCCCCATCGGTTATGCCTTCTACATGAGCCTGCATCGGTGGCGCGTGCGCAAGGGCGGCTTCATCGGCCTCGCCAACTACGAAAAGGCCATCGGGGACTGGACCGGCGCGCTGATCTGGATAGCTGGATTCGCCTTACTGGCCCTGGCCTACTATGTCTGGCACAAGACCCCCAGGGAGGAGAGCGATCGCAGGTGGATCGCGAGGCTCCTCGCCGTGCTGATCCTGATCGCGGCTGGGCTCGCCATCTCCTCGGGATGGGAGCGTATGCTGGCGGCCGGCGACGAGGATTTCCTGAACTCGCTGCGCATCACCCTCTATTACGCGCTGGGGACAGTGCCGGTCGAGATCGGGCTGGCCTTACTGCTGGCCTATATCCTCTTCCAGCAGATCCGGGGGCAAGAGCTCTTCCGGATGATCTACTTCCTGCCCTATATCACCCCGGTGGTGGCCACGGCGGTGGTGTTCCGCACGATCTTCAGCCCCCGGGAGACATCGCTGATCAATCAGCTCCTCTCCCTTGTGGGGCTGGGGCCGTACAAATGGCTCTTCGAGCCCAAGCCGTTCACACAGGTGATGTTCGGCTGGGGCCTGGAAGGGTTCCTGGCAGGGCCCAGCATGGCCCTGGTGTCCATCATCTTCTACGGGATCTGGACCTACGTGGGCTATAATACCGTCATCTTCCTGGCGGGCCTGGGATCGATCCCCAGCGAGCTGTATGAGGCGGCCGAGATCGACGGAGCCAACGGCTGGCAGCTCTTCCGTCACATCACCTTGCCCCTTCTCTCCCCCGTCACGTTCTACCTGTCCCTGATCGCCTTCATCGGCACCTTCAAGGCCTTCAACCATATCTATGTGATGCGGATGCCTTCCGCACAGGGCACGGTGGACACGGCCAGCGTTACGATCTTCGACACCTTCTACAAGGCCAATCAGTACGGCTATGCCACGGCGGAGGCCTTTCTCCTGTTCCTGGTGATCCTGGGGTTGACACTGGCTCAAAACAAGGTGTTCGGCGAGAGGGTCTTCTATGGCTGATACCGTCCAGCCCCTGGAGGAGGCGCCCGGCCGGCTGGTCTCTGCGAGCGTGCGGCGCCATGCGCCGCGCGTGCGGCCGATGCGGCTCGTGCTGTATGGCATCCTGATCCTCGGCGCCGTGGTGGCCATCATCCCCTTCTTCTGGATGGTATCCACCTCCTTGATGACCCTGGGCGAGACGATCAATCGCCAGTGGCTCCCCAAGAAGCCCCAGTTCGGCAATTACGTGGAGGCATGGACCGAGGCGAAGTTCGCCAAATACTTCGTCAACAGCGTCATCATCACTTTTACGACGCTGGCCGGCCTGCTGACCACGTCGATTCTGGCCGGATACGCGTTTGCCCGCATCCGCTTTTGGGGACGGGAGGCCATCTTCGCCGTCCTGCTGAGCACGATGATGATCCCGGACTCGGTGACGATGATCCCCAACTTCCTCATCATCCGGGGGAACATCGTCCCCCTGCCCGGGGGGTCCTGGCTGAACAGCCTGCCCGGGCTGACCGTGCCCTTCATGGCCAACGCCTTCAGCATCTTCCTGCTGCGCCAGTTCTTCGCCCAGATCCCCTGGGAGCTGTGGGACGCGGCCCGCATGGACGGGGCAGGTCACCTGCGCTTCCTGATCCGCATCGTGCTCCCCATCAGCAAGGCGCCGGTGCTGACCGTGCTCATCTTCGGGTTCATCGGGGCCTGGAACGCCTTCCTGTGGCCTCTGCTGATCACCACCCGGGACACCTGGCGCCCCCTGATGGTGGGCCTGTGGAGCTTCGTGACGGAGGCGGGGCCGGAGACCCACCTGCAGATGGCCGGAGCGGTGATCACCATCTTCCCCGTGCTGATCCTATACTTCCTAACCCAGCGACAGTTCACGGAGGGCATCGCCACATCGGGGTTGAAGGGATGAGCGCCGACGACCTCACATGCGAACCGCTTAGCCGAACCGACGCGCGACCGGGAGCAGCATCGCCCACGCCCACGGCGAGTATTGCGATCCAGCGAGTCGGTGATTCCGAAGAGGTTGCACCATATCCCACTACATTACGGAAAGGAGAGACAAGATGAGAGGGAAACGTGTGTGGTTGCTGGTCGTTCTAACGGTCGCTGCACTGGTCCTTACGGCCTGCCCACAGGCAGCACCTGCGCAGCCGGCTGAGGCGCCGGCCGAGAAGCCCGCCGCGGAGGCCCCGGCCAAGGAGGCCGCCCCTGAAGGGCCAGAGGATCCCTGGGCCGACGTAGATCCCAGCGGCCAGACCATCATCTTCTGGCATCAGCACTCCCGGCAGCGCGAGGAAGCCCTGAACGAGATCATCCAGGAGTTCAACGACACCAACGAGTACAACATCACGGTGGTGGCCGAGTACCAGGGGCACTACGGCGACATCTTCAACAAGATGTTGGCCGTCCTGAACACCGAGGACGTGCCCGATCTGGTGGTGGCCTACCAGAACCAGGCGGCCACATACCAGCTGGCGGATGCCCTGGTGGACATGACCTCCCTGGTTGAAAGCCCCAAGTGGGGACTGACGGAGGAGGAGAAGGCCGACTTCTTCCCCGCCTTCTTCAAGCAGGACATCTTCCCCACCTTCGGCAACGCGCGCCTGGGCTTCCCGCCCAACCGCTCCATGGAGGTGATGTACTACAACATCGAGTGGCTGAAGGAGCTGGGATACGATGGGCCGCCCACCACGCCGGATGAGTTCAAGGAGATGGCCTGCAAGGCGGTGCAGCAGCCCTTCAGCAAAGCCACAGCGGAAGGCAGCATGGGCTATGAGCTGAGCATCGACGCCTCGCGCTTCGCCAGCTGGACCTTCGCCTTCGGCGGCGACATCTTCGACTACGAGAAGAACCAGTACACCTACAACAGCGAGGCGGCCATCGCGGCCATGAACTTCATCCAGGACCTGTTCAACAACGGGTGCGCCAGCGTGGTGACGGAGCGCTACGGCGACCAGACGGACTTCGGCGCGGGCCGCCTGCTCTTCACGGTGGGCTCCAGCTCCGGGCTGCCCTACTACCGCGCGGCCGTGGGCGAGGGCGCCCAATTCGACTGGAGCGTGGCGGCCATCCCCCATGTGACGCCCGATCCGGTCATGAACATCTACGGCGCCAGCGTCAGCATGCCCAAGACCACGCCGGAGCGCGAGCTGGCCACGTGGATCTTCGTCAAGTACTTCACCAGCCCCGACGTACAGGCCAAGTGGGCCATGGTCAGCAACTACTTCCCCGTGCGCAAGAGCGCGGCGGAGAAGCTGACGGACTACTTCGAGGCCAACCCGGCCTACAAGACGGCCTTTGAGCTGCTGCCCTACGGCAAGTACGAGCCGCCCGTCCCGGGCTATGACTTCGTGCGGGACAAGGTGCGAGAGGCCATGGCGGCCATCGCCGATGGGGCCGATGTGCAGAGCACCCTCGATCAGCTGACCGAGGAGGCCAACCAGATCCTGGCCGAGCAGATGGCGGAGCTCAAATAACCGGAGCAGGCGATCATCGCACGCGAGAGGGCGGCGCCTACAGCGCCGCCCTTTTCTCGTCCCAAGACTCGCCCGCCTCACCGGCTGCGATACGCCCTCCACCCGGCCTCGAACGAGGAGGCGTCCACGGTCAGCGACCGGCTGAGGGCGGCATCCAGATCGATCGACTCGCCCAGCGCGCGCAACAGGGCCGGGAAGGCGTCCGGCCCCCACGTGGCGGCGATATACGCGGCCGCATCCCGCGCCCGACGCCGGGCCAACACATCGCTGGGGTCCGCCTGTAACGAGCGGCCCACGCTCTCCAGGGAGGCCCAGGACAGCGCCGTATTGGGCACGACCTGAGGGGCCGCCAACCATTCCGCGATCCCCACGGCCAGGGCCCAGGCGGCATCCACGTAGGATGCGGATCCCACCAGAGGCCCCAGCCGCGTACGCACCATGGCCTCCGCGATGTGATGGCGGACCATATCCTCCCACGCATCGGGCGTCTCACCTCGTTCCCCCACGCCACTCCAGGAAGGGGAGGGGGCTCGAACCTGCAGGTCAGGGCCCTCGGGGCTGAACACCTCCGCGGAACGGGGCCAATCCCTTGACGACCGCACCACCTCCAGCCGCGGCCACGAAAGCGGCGCATCTCCCGCATAATGCGCCTGTAACCTCTCCCGCACGATCTCCTGGGCCAGGGGAAGGGGGAGCGGACTCAGCACGAGGATCGTAGGCCCCTCCGGAAGACGGAGCTGCAACAGGGAGGGCGCCGGCTGCACGGCCTGGTGCAATCGCATGTACGCCACACTGGCCGGGGGACCCACATCCAGCGGGTTTGCGGAAAGCTCCAGGATGACACGGCATGTTCCGCCGACACCATCCAACAGGCGGCAGCCGTTCGTCACGAAACGATCGAGCCGGGGAACCGTCCCTTCCACCGCCTGGGCATCCAGGGCTCGATAGCGAACGACCACATGCTCCGCCGACGACTGCGCGGGTTCCCCCCAGGCGGATACATCGGGGGAGGCGATGAACCATCGCCCCCGACGCAGGGCGAAGTCGAAGCGGGCCACTACGGGGTCCACATCGGTCTGCATCAGCACCCACGCCCAGGCGCGATCCCCCTCCAGGGTCACATCCAAGAGCTCGACGGGCAACATGGGCGGCGAAGGGGATTTCTGAAGCGCCTCGAACCAGGCGGTCTGATACGCACGCCACACACCATCCCCGGGATCCATCAGGGCCATGAACCCCTCTCGATCCCCCTGCTCGATATACAGGCGCAGTTCAGCGATCACCGCGTCCAGATCGGACAGCAAGGCCCGCCGCGCCTGCACATAGCGCCAGCCAATCCCGACGGCCATGCCCGCCCCAAACGCCAACAGCAACAGCAGGGCCATCCAGGACCAGCGGAAGCCCGAGGGGCGTGATCCCCCCTCCGACTCCAGGGCGATCGTCGTACGGCCTCCGTCATCGCCGGTCTGCCATTCCAGCCGGATACTCATGAGCGCCTCTATCCCTGAGATGTGCGCAACGATACGTCACCGGCCCGGATCACCTCCATCACGCCATCGGCACACTCCAACAGCAACGCCCCCTCCTCATCCACGCCCCGGGCGACGCCGACGAGAGTGCCTCGGGGCGTGGCCACCTGAACCTCCCGCCCCATCCACAGCAACCGCTCCAACCAGGCGGATCGGCAAGAGCCACCCGCCAACACCTCCTGGTAGTGGGCCTCAAAGCGGCTCAGGGTCGCCACCAGCAAGGCGCCCCGGTCCGGGGCATGCCCCGCCACCTCATGGAGGGAAACGGCCTGCCCCTGCAGGTCCGGCTGCTCGGCGAAATCCACCGACACGTTGATGCCGATACCCACGATGGCCCGCTCTAAAACCTGGCCGTTCGCGGCCAGCCGGGCCTCCAGCAGGATCCCCCCCACCTTCCGCCCGCGCGCGTAGAGGTCATTCGGCCATTTCAGCGCGACGGAGACCGGACACACGGCCTCGATGGCCTCCGCCGCGGCCAGGCCGGCGACCATGACCAGCTGTTGCGCCCGGCGCGATGGAAAGCCGGGTCGCAGCAGGATCGAGAACAGCAGGGCCTGACCGTAAGGCGCCCACCACGAGCGCCCCCCTCGCCCTCGTCCGGCGGTCTGCTCCTCGGCCAGCACGGTCGTACCGTCCGGCCATCCCAGATCCGAGAGGCGGGCTGCCAGCGCCTGGGTGGAAGTCAGGCGTGGCGCGTAAACCAGAGGACGTCCAAGGCGACGAGTCGTCAGCCGGGCGGCTAACGATCGGATCTCCATTCGAGTCATGACGACGTCAGGGTACTGCAAGCGACACGAGCTGTCAAGCGTGATCTCGCCGGGGAGCGAGGCTTTCTCAAAGTCTAGCTACCGGACAGTTTGACCGCGCATCTCCTGCGATAGCTCTACCGATGCCGCAGTAGGGGCGCAGCGCCGCTGCGCCCCATGGGTATCAACTGAAGCGATATGAAAGCGTGGCTCCGCATCTTTGGGTGGCTCGGAGGGGCATCAGTCCCTCCGAAGGAATCCATTCTCAGCCCCCCACCTGCCCCGTGGGGCTGAAGGCCACCGGCCAAAGCCCCAACCAGACAGGGAAAAGGTGAGAAAAAGCGTTTCTCTGCGGAGGGCTTCCCCCACGCACCATCCCTTTCAGGCGCGACCGCCCATGGAGGGAAAAACGACGGCGGGGGCCTCACTTGTGCTGTTCAGTTGATGCGAATGGGGGCTCAACGACGGATATCCTACCCCACAGGCTTCAGGCTTAGGGAGACTCGGCTCCCATGGTATAATAGCGCGCAGTCACAAAGGGGACGTGCCATGTCCATCCTGATCGCCCGCGATCTGGCGAAATCCTACGGCGCGTTGGACGTCTTCCAAAACGTCCAGCTGCGGATCGAGCACGGCGACCGCATCGGCCTGGTGGGGCCCAACGGCCAGGGGAAGACCACGCTCCTCAAGATCATGGCCGGCCTGGAGCCTCCCACCGCCGGCTCGGTCACGCACGCGCGCGCCCTGCGCATCGGATATTTGCCACAGGACCCGCCGCCTGCCGGGTCCCGCACGCTCTACGCCGATCTGCTGGAGATCTTCCACGACCTGCGCAGGCAGGCGGAGACTCTGCGCGCCCTGGAACGGCAGATGGAGGCCACGACCGACGAGGCCGAGCTGGAGCGGCTGCTGGCTCGATACGGCGACCTCCAGGCGCGCTTCGAGCTGGCCGGTGGCTACGATTACGAGATGCGCATCCGCCGGGTGCTGAGTGGTCTGGGATTCAGCGAGAGCGAATACCACCAGCCTCTGGCCCACCTTAGCGGTGGGCAGCGCACCCGGGCGCTGCTGGCGAGGCTGCTCCTGGAGGAACCGGACCTGCTGCTCCTGGACGAGCCGACCAACCACCTGGACCTCGCGGCCGTGGAGTGGCTGGAGGAGACCCTGCTGCAATGGAAGGGCAGCCTGGTTGTCGTGGCGCACGACCGTTACTTCCTGGACCGGGTGGCCACGCGGATCTGGGAGATGGCGCACGGCCGGGTGACCACCTATCGCGGGAACTACAGCCAATACGTCGTCCTGCGGGCGGAGCACCTGGAGCAACAACGACGGGAGTGGGAGAAGCAACAGGAATACATCGCCAGGACCGAGGAGTTCGTCCGACGATACAAGGCGGGGCAGCGCAGCAAGGAGGCGCGCGGTCGGCTCCGTCGCCTGGAGCGATTCAAGCGAGAGCAGGCGATTGAGCGCCCTCAAGAGGGACGACGCATCCGCCTGGACATGACGACCCAGATCCGCTCCGGAGATCTGGTGATGGCCACTCGCGATCTGATCGTCGGCTATGATCCCAACGCCCCCCTGTTCCGCTGTCCGGACCTGGAGATCCGTCGCGGCCACACCGTCGCGCTCATCGGGCCCAACGGGGTGGGCAAGACCACCTTCGTGAAGACGATCCTGGGAGAGGTGCCTCCGCTGGCCGGCGAGATCCGCCTGGGCGCCAGCGTGAAGGTGGGCTATCTGCCCCAGGTCCCCGCAGACCTGGCGCCGGACCAAACCGTGCTGGACGCCATTCTGGAGGTCGCTCCCGACCTCACCCTGGAGCAGGCGCGTCGATTCCTGGGCCGTTTCCTGCTCGCCGGCGACGATGTGTTCCAGACCATCGACACGCTGAGCGGTGGCCAGCGCAGCCGGGTCGCGCTGGCCCGGCTGTCGCTGCTGGGAGCGAACTTCCTGATCCTGGACGAGCCGACCAATCACCTGGACCTGGAATCACAGGAGATCCTGCAGGAGGTGCTGGCCCGATTCCCGG
>JAJRVX010000161.1:0-2912 GCA_024277095.1 Chloroflexota bacterium | reverse complement strand
CTCCGGCCGAACACACGGGGCGGAGCGGTCACCTGCCCGCGCACACACGCCGAATCGCCATCCGCTCGCATGCGCGCCCGGGCGATGGAGACGACCTGCACCGGTCGCGGCGTGGGCGTCGGCGTGGGTGGGGACGGCGTCGGCGGCGCCACGGTCGCGACCGATCGGGGCCCCTCATCGTGATACGACACCGCGCGCGGCGGGTTCGGCCGGCCGGGAGACGGGAGCAACCCCTCCGCCCACTCCCCACTGCCATCCGGCTGACGCCCGAAGGAGCGATCATACCCCGGGCTGCGATCCCACACGTAGCGATCCACCTCCTGGCCATCTGGCAGCAGCAGACGCGCCTGATCGCCGCCGTTATTCAGCGCCACGCCGGAGTCCCGGCGGAACACCACCAGGTACGCGCCCGGCTCCAGGATCGTCCCCTCCGGAAACGTGTAGGGCGCACTCCCCGCCTCCGGGATGTCATCCAACATCCAGCCGGCCAGATCGACCGACATCTCTCCCACGTTGACCAGCTCCACCCACTCGTCCTCCGCCGTGGCCTCTCCATCCCCGTCCCAATCTCGCTCACGCGGCGCGGGCAAGATCTCGTTCAGGAACACGATCCTGGGGGCCGGCGTGGGCGAGGGCGTCGGCGTGGGCGGCTGGTTCGGCCCCCCGGGCGAGGGCGGGTACGCATCGGTCCATTCGCCTGTGCCATCCACCGCCCGGGCGAAGACGGCGTCCGGCCGGACCTTGAGGTAAACGAAGCGATCACGCAGGGAGCCATCCGGCGCCAGCAGCCGCACCTCATCGGCATCGTTGTTCAGCGCCACGCCCGTCTGCCGCCGGAAGAACAGGATGTACCCACCCGGCGCCAGCCACGTCTCCGACGGGATCACGTAGGGCGGACTGCCCCGGCCCGGCGCATCATCCAGCACCCAGCCGCCCAGATCGATGGCCACCGCTCCCATGTTGTACAGCTCGATCCACTCATCCTCGGCCGTGACCGCGCCATCCCCGTCCCAGTCCACCGAGCGCGGCGCCGCCAGGATCTCGTTGAGGCGGATCACATCCGGCATGGGCGTCGATGTCGCCGTCGGCGTGGGCGTCGGCGGAGGAGGGCGGTTCGGCCCGCCGGGCGAGGGCGGGTAATCCGTCACCCACGGCCCCACGCCGTCCACGCTGCGGCTGAAGGACCCATCAGGTGGTGGATCCTCGTAGGCGAATGCGTCCACCACCGTGTCATCAGGTGCCAGCAGCCGGACCTGATCCGCGTCATTGTTCAACGCCAGGCCGGTAACGCTCCGGAAGAAGAGGGCGTACCCACCCGCTAACAGCACCGTCCCCGATGGTATCACATAGGGATCGCTTCCCCCCTCCGCCGCGTCGTCCAGCGCCCAGCCGCCCAGGTCCACGGGCTGGGGGCCGGGATTGTACAGCTCGATCCACTCATCCTCGGCCGTGACCGCGCCATCTCCATCCCAGTCCACGGCGGCCGGGCGTGGCAGCAGCTCGTTCAAGGCGACGGGCGGCCATCCTCCCGGCGGCGGCGTGGGAGGAGCGCCCGGCGATGGCGTCGGCGTGGGCGTCACCGTCGGCGTCGATGTCGGCTCCGACAGCCCTGGGCCGCCCGGCGACGGGTGATCGCGCTCCACCCAATCCTCAGCGCGCCCCGTGTCCCGCCCCACGGGCTCCCGCTCCAGCGAATGCCCGGCGGCCGGCGCTCTCGGGGCCGGGTCCAGCTCGCTCACGTCATCGCCGTAGGAGAGGGCATCCACGGGCATCCCGGCCGGATCGTACAGTACCAGGCGGTCGCCTCGATTCCCGAGCCCACCGCCGATCGCGCCATCGCCCACCGAGATCAGCGCGCCGGAGAAGTCGGGGAAGTTCTCCCGGAAGCGCTCCTCATCCGCGGCGAGGACGACGAACGATCGCGGGGGGAGCTCAATCGAAGGCAGCGGATCGGAGGATCGATTGTCGGCGATCGACCAGCCCGCCAGGGAGACGGCTCGATCGCCCGGATTGTAGATCTCCACCCACTCCCAGGGCGCGTCGGCACCGGGCTGCGGCGGGTCGGGCTGAACCTCGTGGATCAGCAGCGTCCCCGGAGGCACGGGTGTCGGCGTGGGCTCTCGGGGGCGCCAGCCGAAATCGATCCCCACGCGCACCTCGCCCGCCGCCAGTCGCACGGTGCGCTCCTCGGGTGTCGTGCTCTCATACCCTTCCAATACGGCGACGGATACTCTATAAACGCCGGCCGGGAGCTCGTAGAAGCCGTACCACCCGCTGGGGAAGGTCCTGATGTCGGCCCCCGTGCTCAGGCGGACCCGGACCCCCTCAATTCCCGGTTCGGCGCCCGGCTGACGGCGGCCGTCGCCGTTGCGGTCCAGGAAGACGTAGCCCTGGATGCTGCCCACCGAAGCGGACGCCGAAGGGGTGGCCGTCGGCGTCGATGTCGGAGTCGGCGTGGGGACAACGGTGGCCGCGGGGCCGGATGGTGCCAGCCGTCCGGGGGAGGGCGGGAAACGGTCGACCCAATCCGCCGCGGTATCGGTGTCCACCCCCGGCGGCTCCCGCTCCAGCGAGTGCCCGGCCGCCACATCCGGCGCGGGCGGGGCGAGCCAGGCGGCGTCATCCCCGTACGAAAGCGCGTCCACCACCGCGCCGGTGGGGTCCAACAGGGCCAGCCGGTCGCCGTCGTTCGCCAGTCCGCCGCCGATCCTCCCATCGGGCACCGGGATCAGCGCTCCATCAAAGTCGGGGAAATCCCCGCGAAACGCCTCGGCGTCGGCGGCCACCACCAGGAGCCCACCCGCCGGCAGGACCACATCGGGCAGGATATCCTCGGCGGTGTTGTCCACCAGACGCCATCCGGCCAGGGAGATCGGCCCCGGCCCGGGATTGTACAGCTCCACCCACTCATG
>JAJRVX010000160.1:0-22437 GCA_024277095.1 Chloroflexota bacterium | reverse complement strand
TTCGGTCGCATGGTCTTGGTAATGAATCAGCTGTTGAGCGAGCCTATCTCTCTTTTCCATTCTCTATCCCAATGGCTCCGTCCTATATGGCACTGGAAGGTCACTGTGTCGCCTATTCCAATATGAGCGAAGCTCATTCAACAGTGGGCTACATGATCACGGTTTCGCGGGGACTTACCTCCCGAGTCGGATATGGTGAAAATCCCGCGATCCCTTCTGGATCGCCTGGTAGATACCGTCTGTTACGCTACCTGAATGTACAAAGTCGAGCTCAGGGGGAGTTCCTCTCCACACCTTCCTCTGGAGTGCGCCTACCGTGAAGACGCGATGAGGCCCCCGATCTTTCGGGGGCCTCACTGCTTCCAGCTTGTTCATGAGATGGTCCGGGGAACCGTTTTAGCGATCCCCCTGCAACAGGTGCGCGTATTTCAGCCCGCTCCCGGTCAGGAAGAGCACCACCCGCTCATCCGGGGCGATCCATCCCTGAGCGAGCAGATGTCGGAGGGCAGCCAGGGTGGCGGCGGCCTCCGGGGCGACGAACAGCCCCTCCACGCGACCGATCTCCCACACAGCCTCCAGGATCTCCTCGTCCGAGACGGCGACGGCCGTCCCGCCGCTCTCCCGAAGCGCCCGCAGGATGAGGAAATCACCGATGGCCGATGGGACCCGCAGCCCGGCGGCGATGGTCGCCGCGTGGGGCCAGGGCTCGGCCGTCTCCCGCCCGGCCCGGAAGGCCCGCACAATGGGGGCGCATCCGGCGCTCTGCACGCTCACCATGCGCGGGCGCTCCGGCCCGATCCAGCCCAGCGCCTCCATCTCCTGGAATGCCTTCCACATGCCGACGATCCCGGTCCCCCCGCCGGTGGGATAGATGATCACATCGGGCAGCGTCCAGCCAAGCTGCTCGGCCAACTCGTACCCCATCGTCTTCTTGCCCTCCACCCGATACGGCTCACGCAGGGTCGAGACATCAAACCAACGCCCTTCGGCAGCCCCCTCGCGCACATACCGGGCGCAGTCGGTGATCAGGCCGTCCACCAGCGTGACCTCGGCCCCCAGCGTCCGCATCTCCGTCACGAAGAGCGGAGGCGCATCGCTGGGCAGGAAGATGTGAGCCGGCAAACCGGCGCGGGCGGCGTAGGCGGCCAGGGCGCTGCCCGCGTTCCCCGCGCTGGGGATGGCCAGGGCCTCGACACCCAGCTCGGCGGCGCGAGCGACGGCCAGGCACAGCCCCCGGGCCTTGAAGGAAGCGGTCGGATTGGCGCTCTCATCCTTGGCATACAGGTTGGCCAACCCCAGCTCAGCCCCCAACCGCTCCAGCCGCAGCAGAGGCGTGAATCCCTCCCCCAGGGTCAGCTGGTAGGCGGGATCCCGCACCGGCAACATCTCGGCGTACCGCCACAGCGTCGCTGGCCGGTCTTGCAGCGCATCGACCGGGAACCCGGCACAGGCCGCCGCCAGATCATATCGGGCCAGCAACGGCCGTTCACAGGCCGGGCAGACGTTCCAGAGCCGATCCGCGTGATAGCTGGCCCCACACCACGAGCACTCCAGATGCGTCAAGTAGGTCCGCATGCCCCACCACTCTCACCACAGGATCACCCCGCCCGCTTCCACCGGGCGATCAGGGAACCGGTATCCCATTCTATTGCACCCACACCGGCTGCGTCCACGCCGATCGCCCCTCGAAATCGACCACCTCGATCCGGAAGTATTCCTGACGCGGGTGCAACGTCACAGTCACCTCGGTGATCGGCTTCCCGTCCCAGGCGTGCACGGCGTTGGGACAATAGTTGTAGCCGCCGGTCACGTACACCGAGCGGGCGGGCGAGCACCGCACGGTCACATCACGCCCGTCCAGCGTCACATCCCGGATCTCCGGCCCCATACTGGCGTAGAAGGCTCCCGCCCGCAGCGCATCCAGGATGGCCCGCGACCTGTTCTCGACCGCCCGCACCACCACCCATCCCTTCCCGTGATCCGGATAACGCCAGTGACAATCGTCCACGGCGAGGCCCCAGATGCGCTGGCCGCGTCGGAGCAGCAGGTCCCAATGGACCAGTGAGTGCCCCTTCTGGATCTCCAGCCAACAACCGGTGTTGAAGATCTCAATGCCCACATGCCCATGCAACGGGCGCAGGTCTTCCAGGGAGTGATCGTGCCAGTACGGGTGGGCGATGAAGGCCAGTCCACCGGCCGCGTTGATCGCGTCGATGACCGCCTGCGGGTCCTCACCGACGGCGATCGGCATCTCCGTGATCCCCAGGGCCACCACATGATAGCCGACATCGCCGCGCTGGGCGCTGATCTCCACGCCGGGGATCAGCGTGATGGGCGAACCATCCACCAGCGGCGTGACCTGGTTGTGATCCGTGATGGCCAGGAAATCATGTCCCTGTCCGGCGAACCAGTCGATGGCTTCGGCGGGGCTCACGCGACCATCGGAGGCCGTCGTATGCGTGTGCAGGTTCCCCTTCAGCCACACGCCCGGCTGGCCGAATGGCGAGATAGAGGGCATGGAATACCTCCGTTGATACGTGTACGGTACGGGGCAACGAGTTAATGAGGCAACGGGGGACGAGGATCTACAAGCCTCGTTGCCTCACTGCCTCATTGATTCATTGACTCGTTGCCTCATTGATTCATTGACTCGTCACCTATCTCAGTCGCAACCGCAGCGTCCGGATCTGATATGGCGTGATATACAACGTGACGGCGTGGTCGTCAACCACGTCCAACTCCGCCTCGTTCCGCTCGATGAGGTCGGTCTCCCACGCGGCCTCGATGGGTCGGCTGCACCGCAGCGTCACCGGCCCGCGCTGACGGTAGCACTCGTACAGGCGCAGGATCACGCCATCCCCATCCTCAGCCTGCTTCACCGTCTCCAGGATCACGTTGGGCACGTCGATCTGGAACAGGCTGTAGGCCAGGGGGAGATCCCCGCCCTGGCCGGTGAACGGGCGGACCACCAGGGGGTCGTTCAGCTCATAGCCGGCGCGTACCGTGCCGTTCCGCCAATCGCCGGAATGCGGGAACAGGGCATAGGTGAACTCATGCTGCCCCTCGTCCGCGTGGGGATCGGGAAAGTTGGGAGAGCGGAGCAGCGACAGCCGCAGCACGTTGTCCCGTACGTCGTTTCCGTACTTGCAATCGTTCAACAAGGAGACGCCGTAATCGCCCTCGGACAGATCGGCCCACTTGTGCACGGCCGTCTCAAAGCGGGCCCAATCCCACGAGGTGTTGCGATGAGTCGGCCGCTCCACGTTGCCGAACTGGATGTCGAACGTGGCCCGCGGTGAGAGGACGTCTACCGGGAAGGCGACCTTGAGCAGGACGTCCTTCTCCCGCCAGTCCACCCGGGTGTGAAACTCCAGGCGGCGGCTATCGGCGTCCAGCGAGATGCGTTGCTCGATGGCGGAGTTCAGCAGCTTCAACCGCACGCGCAGCGTCTGGCGCAGCGGCCCCGACTCGATCCGCTCGATCTCGCCCGGCTCCTCCACTGTCCACATCTTGTCATCGAAGTAGACCTCCACATCCCACGCGGGCCAGTTCATCGGCTTATCCTGGAAGGCCTGGAACTGGTTGGCGACGGAGCCCTCCGGGAGCATCTCCCGGTCATGGTCTTTGTCGAACAGCCGGATGAGCTCGCCCTTCTCGTTGAACTCCGCCCGGAGGTGGACGTTCTCCAACACCAGCGGCTCCGCCGGGGCCGACGCCTCCCCCTCCTCCGGTGGCGCGTCCACGATCTTGTACACGCGATAGCCGGTGGCCGGGACATGCGCCTGGAAGAGGATGCGGCCGCCCGATCGCTGCATGGGCGCCAGCGCGTCGGTCTCCGCGTCGGCCACCGCCTTGCCCTCCGGCACCCAATCCGCGGGCACGTCGATGATCCCCCGCCGATCCCAGCCCAACGCGTTGTAGACCAACAGCCCCGGCCGCCCGGCGGAGAGGCTCGTCGCCGCCGCGATGCGGTCCAGCGCCTCACGCAGCGCCAGCCGCCCGATGGACAGCGCCTGCTCGTACTCCCGGGTGCTGTCCTCGTACACTTCATGGATGGAGGAGCCTGGGATGATATCATGGAACTGGTTGCGGCAGATGATGGTCCACGCCTCGGTGAAGTTCGCGGCCGGATAGGTCGCGCCCAGCAGCGCGGCACCCACCGCGGCCAGCTCCGCCTGGTGCATGAGCAGTTCGCACTTGCGGTTGTATCGCTTGTTCCGGGCCTGAGAGGTCAGCGTGCCCCGATGGTACTCCAGGTATAGCTCCCCATTCCACGTGGGCAGGTCACGAGCGTTGCGCTCCAGGTTGCGGAAGAACTCCTTCACGCTGCCCTGGCGCACCTGCGGCGTACCGGGCACGGCAGCCAGGGCGCGGGCGCGCTCGATCATCTCCAGGGTGGGACCACCGCCGCCGTCGCCGAACCCATAGGCGGTCAACAGCTCGTAGTGGTGCTCCTTCTGCTGGTAATTCTCCCAGGTGCCGACCGCCTGCTCGCCGGTCATCATGGCATTGTAGGTGGACGCGTAGGCGCCGGGATCGGGTGTGGTGATGAAATGGGTCAACACCCGGGTGCCGTCCAGGCCCTGCCACCAGAAGGAGTCATAGGGCAGGCGATTGTACTGGCTCCAGCCGATCTTGATGGTCATGAAGTAATCAAGCCCCGCCCGCTTGATGAGCTGAGGCAGCGCCCAGGCGTAGCCGAACACGTCGGGCAGCCACAGGACGGGGCTATCCTCCCGGCCGAACTCCCGTTGGAAGAAGCGTCGGCCCAGAAGGAACTGTCGGGCCAGCGACTCGGCGCCGGAGATGTTGCAGTCCGCCTCCACCCACATGCCGCCGATGATCTCCCAACGTCCCTCCGCCACCCGCCGTTTGATCTGCTCGTACAGGTGCGGGTAGTCCTCCTTGACGTATTGATAGAGCTGGGGCTGCGACTGGGTGAAGTGGAACTCCGGATACTGCTCCATGAGGCGGAGCATGGTGGCGAAGGTATGCGCGGCCTTCTCCCGCACCCGCTCCAGGGTCCACAGCCAGGCCACGTCGATGTGCGCGTGGCCGGTGGCCACGATCTTGACGGGCATCGGATCGTATCGGGCGAGGCCAGCCTGCAGCGTCTCCAGGGCGGCCGACACCGAGCCGTAGAAGTCGCCGTTGACGCGGAAATCCAGAAGCTGGAAGGCGTCGTCCAGCGCGTTGAGGATGGCGTGGCGGGCGAAGTCGTTCTCGTCCATGGCGCGGGCGGCCTGCAGCGCGGCCTCCGCCGTGTGATAAAACTGTCGCGTGGTCGCGTCCACCGTCACCAACTCAACGCCCTGGAAGATCTGCTCAAAGGGCCAGGTGGGGTTCCAGCGATGCATGGTGCACCAGGCGTGCAAGGCCAAATCGAACGTCTCCCCACCCCGCGCCGACTCGGCCAGCAACAGCTCCTTGTGATTGCGGTCGACGCCCTGCACGGCCACACCGTTCAGATAGGCCAGGGCCTCGGAGTGCACGGGCGCCATCGGATGGCTGAGGGCCACGTGCGCGGCCACCCGCTGTCCGGCCCACTCCTCCGGGATGCGAAGCTCCGCCCGGAACCAGCGCCACTGATCCCAGCCGCCCCACATCTGCCCATGCTCGATGACAGGCCAGGACGAGGCATCGGCGGCGGCGCCGTCCGACAGGTCCTCCGGGCTGATACGCACGGTGACCGGTCTGCGCTCCCGATAGATGCGCGCCTCCACATCACGCAGCAGGCGCTCCAGTTTCTCCACGGTGAATCGGATACGATGCTTGCCCATTCATCACCTCGTTATGTGTTGCGTGTTGCGTGTTGCGTATTGCGTGTTGCGTGTTGCGTGTTACGCTTCTCGCTCCCCGCCCCACGCTCCCCGCTCTACGCTCCACGCCCTCCGCCCTCCGCTCCCCGCTCCACATCGATCGTCACTACCAACCCGATGTGATCCGACGGGAATACACTGTCCCCGTCCGGCTGATCCGCCACCAGCTCGATCGCCTTCAGATACGGCGCAAGCTCCGGGCTGGCCCAGGCGTAGTCAATGCGCTGCCACGGCTCATCCGAGCGAGAGGTGTATCCGGGCTCGTTCGGGTGCAGCGTAGCCCATACGTCCGTCCAGCCGGCGTCCCGCAGCATCGCCATAGGCGCCTGATCCGGGTGCTCGTTCAGGTCGCCCACCAGCAGGCGAGGGCCGGAAAACCGGCGCAGGTACGCCAGGACCCCCTTCACCGTGCGCAGGCGGGCCGCCCGGCTGAGCGACAAATGTGTGTTGAAAAGGTGAAAGGAGCCATCCGGCAGATCGAAGCGGACGTGCAACACGATCCGCTGGTGCCGATCCTCCGGATCACCCGGATCCCGGGAGAGCGAGGTCCAATCACGACCGGCGAAGGGGATCCGGGACAGGAAGGCCAGCCCCTCCCACGCCCCGGTAGGGTAGTACATGGCGGGCTGGAAGGCCAGGTATGGATACTCGGGGAGCCGGACGGCGATCTGCTGCGCCTGGTTCAGCCGCTGTCCATCATCGTCCCGCTCATCCCGTTCGGGATCGCTCCGGATCTCCTGAAAGGCCACCACCTCGGGACCGGCCGAGCGCACAGTCTCGACGATGAGCTCCCGGCGTCGCGGCCAGGGCTCGTTGTAGTTCCAAATGTTCAGGCTCATCACACGCATGGAGTTCTCCAGCACGCGAGTTCAAGAGTGGACCGGCAACCGGCAGTCCAACGCCAGCGGCCGGCGAGGCGGCGACAGGATACCATGACCGCAAACAGGGAGCAAGTACAGATCCGATGACACACGGCAGTAGTGTATCTTTTTCGGTGGAAATACAGCAGGGAGCTTTGAGGGGCACAGCCCCTCAAAAGAAACCTCCCGGTTTCCGCCCCTCACCTGCCTTGCCCGGCCTTGCCCACCCGAATCAGGCCGGGCGAGGACAAGTGCAAAGCGGAAAAAGAGGATGTTTGGGCGGAGGGAGGTCCCTCCGCACCTCCCCTGTGGGCTTGCGATGGGCCTGGCGGAATTTCCACCGTTTTGGATACACGACCACACACGGCCGGAGGCTTTGCCCGGAGGATAGGCCTATGCTATAATCGCGTCAGCATCGTATAGGAGTGCTGCGAATGGCGAAGCGCCGCCGCCGAAGCGCGGTGAGTCGATGGCAACAGTGGGTGTTCTGGGGGATCAGCCTTCTGGTAGTGCTGAGCATGATCCTGGCGTACGTGCTGACGGGCTCGCCGCCTCCGCCGCCACCTACGCCGACCCCCACGCCCATCGTCCAGGCACCGTAACCTAAGAAGCTGGTCCGCCCACGCGGCGATCGGCCGCGCGGGGTCACGCGGTGCGCAAGATGATCTTTCGTCGCCTGTGCGATCTTCCACAGGCGACGAATTTTTGGGCCCGCCCTCCTGACAGAAACGCCCATGACCCAAGACGAACGAATCGGCCTCCTCTGGGGCGCCCTCGCTGTGATCTTCTTCTCCACAAGCCCCGTGCTTATCCGGTGGGCGGCCCCGCTCTCCCCCTATGAGATCACCGCGTGGCGCCTCGGCGTGGCCGCTTGCGCTGTGATCGGGCTGGCCCGTCTGAACCGGCAATCGCTGAGGCTGCCCAGGGAAGACTGGCGTCGATTCCTGGCGTTCGGCCTGGTGACCGCATTGCACTTCCTGTTCTACATCGCCTCTCTGAGCTTCACCACCATCGCGCACTCGCTGGCCCTGGTCTATACGGCGCCCATCTTCGTCACCCTTGCCTCGGCCTGGTTCCTGCACGAGCCGATCCCCCGGCGCAAGTGGGTGGGCGTCATCATCGTCGTGCTGGGGGTCGCCGTCCTGGTCGGGTTCGAACCCCGGATGAGCCGCCGCATGCTCATTGGGGATCTGCTCGCGCTGGGCTCGGCCATCGCGTTTGGGCTATACTCCGTGGCCGGACGCTCGCAACGCACCCAATATCCGCTCTTCACCTACGCGGGCGCGGTGTACGGGCTGGCCGCCTTTTGGATGCTCCCAGCCGCGGCGCTGAGCTTCACGCCCTCCGGCTACGGAGGGCGCCAGATCATCTCCCTCATCACGCTGGGGATCTTCCCACTGGGCTTCGGCCACACCCTCTATAACGCCGCTCTGCGGCGCACCCACGCGACTTATATAAACCTCATCGCCACCCAGGAGGTGACCGGCGGCATCCTGTTGGGCGTGCTGTTGCTGCGCGAGATCCCCAGCCCGAACGCCATCGTCGGCGCGATCGTGACGTTGATCGGCATCGCATTCGTCATCGTATAAGCAGGAGGAGAGGAACATGACGGGATTCCAGCTCGCCTCCATCGCGGCGATCATCTTCTCAGGCCTGTGCCTGGTGATCGGCTTCGTATGGATCATGGCCGGCCGGGCGCGGTGGCAACGCGACGACCAGGCCGCCCCCTCACTGATGTCGGAGGAGATCGACGATGAGACCCTCGTCGAACGCACGGCCTTCCGGGGCAAGGCCGTGGGCGCCTCCGGTGGATATGAGGTGAGCTTCGGGGAGATCATCGAGATGCTGCGAGAGGGCCGATTCTACGAGGCGGCCCCGATCCTCCTCGCGTTCGTCGGCCTGTTCGGGATCCTCTGGTCCATCGGCCTGATCCTGTTGGCTTACCAGCAGACGATCATCGGCGCGATCATGCTGGCCATGGCCGCCTACACCACGGTGCAGACGACCCGATCATTCCGCCGTTCTTCTCACGCACAGGGCGAGAGTCAAGACGCAGATGACGAATAACCTGTCCTCACTACAACATATCCTGCCGACAACGGCGCAGGTGATCGACGGACGGCTGTGGGTGGCGGGCTGCGATCTGACGGCGCTGGCCGACACGTATGGCACGCCGTTGTACATCTACGATGCCGCCACATTATAGGCAGCGGTGGAAGCCTACGCGTCGGCCCTCCGTCGACACTACCCGGGCCCCTGGGAGATCGCTTACGCGGCCAAGGCCTTCTGGTGCCTGGCGATGGCCCAATGGGCCTCGCCACGCGGCCTGGGGCTGGACGTGGTCTCGGGTGGGGAGCTGGCCATCGGCCTGCGGGCGGGCTTCCCGCCGGAACGCATCCACTTCCACGGCAACTATAAGACGGACGCCGAGCTGGCGATGGCGCTGGACGCGAACGTCGGGCGCATCGTCCTGGATCACGAGGAGGAGATCGAGCGCCTGGAGCGGCTGGCCGCGGCCCGGGGAAACGTGGCGGAGGTCTGGCTGCGCGTCTCCCCAGGCATCGACGTCCACACTCATGACTACATCGTCACCGGCCGCGTGGATACCAAGTTCGGGATCCCATTGATGGATGGGATGGCGAGGGAGGCCGCCCGGCGCGTCCTGCGCTCGCCCCATCTGCGGCTGGTGGGGCTACACACGCACCTGGGTTCCCAGATCCTCGATGCGACGCCCCTCGCCCGCGCTACGCACATGCTCCTGGACCTCGCCGCCGATCTGGAGGACGAGGGGTTCACACTTCGGGAGTTGAGCCCCGGGGGCGGGTGGGGCGTGCCCTACCGGCCGGATGACCCGCCCACTTCTGTAGACGCCTACATCGCCGCCATCGGGGAGGCGGTGGTCACGGGATGCCGCGAGCGTGGATGGCCGCTACCCCGGCTGGTGATCGAGCCCGGGCGCAGCCTGGTCGCCCGAGCCGGCATGGCGCTATATGGGGTGGGAGGAGTGAAACGGCAGCCGGGGCGCACCTACGTGCTGGTAGACGGCGGGCTGGCGGACAACCCCCGCCCCGCGCTGTACGGGGCGGATTACACGGCACTGCTGGCGAACCGAATGGAGGAGAAGGCTACAGAAACGGTGGCGGTGGCCGGGCCATACTGCGAGAGCAGCGACATCCTGATCCGGGAGGTCAGGCTGCCACCCGCCCGGGCGGGGGATCTGCTGGCCGTTCCGGTGGCGGGGGCGTACCAACTGAGCATGGCGTCCAACTACAACGCGGCGCGACGGCCGGCCATCCTGTGGCTGGCCGCCGGCCAGGCCTACCTCATTCGAGAACGCGAATCATACGAGGATCTGATGCAACGGGATCGGCCGTTGCCGGCGGAGGGAAGCGGTTCATGGCGAAAGAGGTGAACTGCCGCTACTATTACTATGACTACTTCCGGGGACAGGAACGAGAGGAATGTCGGCTGATCACCCGGAATCCGCACTCCCGTCCGTGGCGCCGGAGCCTGTGCGACACATGCCCGGTGCCGGGGATCCTCCGCGAGACGAACTGCCGCCACCTGGTGCTGGAGGCTACCGTCGTGCGCAAGTGGAAGCTGTTCGATCGGGTTGAGGTCTTCGCCGTGTGCACAGGAGCGATGGAGGAACTGCGCGATCCGCGGCGTTGTCCCTACTGTGCCCAAGCGGCAGACGCAGCACCCACGTCGTCCTCCGACGAGGGCTGACCTCCGACCACCGGCCCCGCGAGGCATGCGAGAGGGGGAGGGCCCGGCGCTATCGGCTCAGGCGACGGCCCTCAGGGCAAGAAGAAGCGCCTCGAACTCCTCCCGACAATCGTGACAGCGATCCAGGTGATCCCGAACCAGAGGCATCGCCGCGGCCGCGTCCTTGCCGGCCAGGGTCAACTCCACGAATCGATCCAATTGTTCAAAACACTCGTCGCAACCGATCTCATCCGGGCGCGTGGACAGGATCCCCCGGACCATCTGCCCGAGGGTCTCAGGATCGATCGGCACCCCGCCCGCAGGATCCCCCCGGCGGAAAATCTTGCGCAGCCATCGTCGAATCATCTTCCTCCCCCATCGATTCAGATGCCGCGAAGCGTCCCGCTCTTACCCCTTCGGCGGGCCAAACGCCGCCAACAACTCCTCCGGCGACATCCCCTCGGCGATCATGCGACGCTTCAGCCGCTGCCGAGCATCGTGCAGAAGCTTATATAGGGCGTTGCGGTTGGTGCCCATCCGCCGCGCCACCTCTTCCAGTGGCATCCCGTGAATCCGCACGGCGACGAGGGCCAGCCGCTGCCGCTCGGTCAGTTCCTCTCGGATCATGCGGCCGAGCATCTCCAACAACGAGTTCTGCACCGCCCGCTGCTCCGGCCCCACGGCCGGGTCGGTCAGCAGGCGCGGGACGAAGCCGGCGCCGGCGGCCTCCTCCACCATCGCGTCCAGAGAGCGATCCCGCCACCGGCGGCGCCGCAGCTCCGTAAAGCTCACCCGCACGGCGATCTTCTGCGCCCAGGTGGTGAAACGGCTCTCCCCCCGGAAGGAATCCAGGCCTTCCAGGATTCTGAGAAGCGCCTCCTGCACAAAGTCCTCCAGGTCGGCCTCGCGCACGCCGTGGTCGGCCAGCGCGTACCCCAGCCCGCGCAGAAGGATGGCCCGCAAATCCGCCAGGGCCTCGTCACGCTGAGATCCCCGCAGGGCGGCCAGCCACTCCTCATTGGTGCGTTCGGCCATGAGGTCCCCTCCCCAGATGGGGGGCATTATAGCATGGCCGCGCTCGCGTGGGCAATCGATATAAATGAGGCAGGAGCACCCACGCTGCCACCCGGCCGGGCATGGGAGCCCAGCCCGCTGGCATCCCACAAGCGCCAGGGGAGGGCAGATTTCCATATCTGCCCTCCACCCTCGAAAGCAGTGGCAGCTCCCACGCTGCCACCCGGCCGGGCATGGGAGCCCGGCCCGCTGGCATCCCACAAGCGCCAGGGGAGGGCTGATTTCCATATCTGCCCTCCACCCTTGAAAGCAACGGCAGCTCCCACGCTGCCATTCGGCCGGGCATGGGAGCCCGGCCCGCTGATATCCCGCAAAACGGAGAGCAGATTTCCATATCTGCCCTCTACCCTCGAAAGCAGTGGCAGCTCCCACGCTGCCACCCGGCCGGGCATGGGAGCCCGGCCTGCTGGCATCCCACAAGCACCAGAGGAGGGCAGATTCCCATATCTGCCCTCTACCCTTGAAAGCAGCAGCTCCCACGCTGCCACCCGGCCAGGCATGGGAGCCCGGCCCGCTGGCATCCCACAAGCGCCAGGGGAGGGCAGATTTCCATATCTGCCCTCTACCTTTGAAAGCAACGGCAGCTCCCACGCTGCCACCCGGCCAGGCATGGGAGCCCGGCTTGCTGGCATCCCACAAGCACCAAGGGAGGGCAGATTTCCATATCTGCCCTCTATACCATCGAGCGGCCAAACGATGTAAATGTATCGAAGCCGAGATAGACGGTGTTTGCCTGGGTATGACAGAGGCGGCTATGGAAAGCCGCCCTACTGCTATGATGTCGATCGCTCGGAACTCGTCAGTCCGGCTCGTGGCCCGGATGGATGACCAACCGATCCAGATCGCGCACGGTGACGAAGGGCACATACCCTTTGGCCCTCGATCTGGTGTAGGCGTCGTCTATATGCGCCGGCGTGGTGGCGTAGTCGATGGTCAACACCAGCTTGCCGGCGCCCTTGAACACGTCCAGATACCGCTCCAGCTCGGCGGTCACCTCCGACGGCGTGGGCCGGTCGTCCCCCTCGTAGCCGTAATAGATGTCCTCCTGGCCGATACCGTCCACGCTGTCCAGATATCCCGGCACCCGCGTCGCCAGCTCGGGCGCGTTCTGCACGAAGATGTAGAAGTCAGGATCGCGCCGCCGGGCATGGGCGGCGATGGCGGCCACGAAGTCGGCCATCTCCCGGGCGGCCGTCGTGCGCTCCTGATCAGCGTAATACTCGTACGCGTCGATGAGATCCAGGTACGCGCCGTCGAACCCGGCGTCCAGCAGCCGATCCGTGTACGCGAAGATGATCGCCTGCCAGGCCGGGTCCCAGTAGTGCACCTTGTAGTTGCCCGGCCAGTCGGGATTCTCCCTATCCAGCCATGGCGGGTTGCCGGGGCGCCAATCGTCCTGCCAGTAGAAGCGATAGTCCTCCGCCTCGCCGATGCTCATGTAAGCCAGCACGATCTTCTCGCCGCCGGAGCTGTGCTTCAGCACCTCGATCTGCGCGGCCGTGAACTCGCCCGTCTCCGTCCCGTCCGCGGAGTAGTCCATAATGATCAGGTCATAGGCCGTCGCACCGATGGCGGCCAGGTCCAGGTTCTGGAGCTGATACAGGAAGTCGTTCACCAAGGAGAGGGCGGACGACGCGGAGGCCCCGGGGCCGCGCAGGATCACCGGCAGGAAGGCCCGGATCTCAGGCGGCCGATACTCATAGGGGCCGATGTCCGGCGCGCGTCCCACCGGCCGCGGGCGGCCGTCCAGATCCCTCGGCGGCGCCCAGGCGGCGGTCCCCGCATCCACCGCGGGGCTGTCGGCCATCAGATGGAAGTCCTTGCCGGGAGCGTCCCGGAACAGCGGATCGGCGTAGGCGCTGTGCTCCCCCTGGCCGGATCGGGCGGACCAGGTGCCGTCGTTGATCTGGGCACCGCTGAAGCAGGTGCCCGCGCCCAGGAAGTCGGCGCAGATGACGTCGGACTCACGGTAGGGGTTGTAGTAGAGATTGTGGTCGGCCTGGAGCCGGACGCCGGCCGAGAAGAAGACCGTCGTCCCGCCCATGGCCGGGTTATCATTGTAGAAGATGGTGTTGTACAGGCGGACGGGGGTCGTGGCGGCGTAATCGTCCTCGCCGAACACGGCCAGATAGCCGTACGTCCGCCGGCTGGCGATCAGGCTGTTGGTGATCGTGTAGCTGCCGCCGCCGGAGAGCACCAGATTGGTCAGGCCGGCGTCCACGGCCAGCCCGTTGATCAGGCTGCTGCGCTCGCCCCATAACTTGATGTTGTTGCGGGCGTTGTTCCGGGCGATCACCCGGCGCAAGGTGGTGCCGGTGGACTTGAAGTCAAAGCCGTCGCCCGCGTTGCCCGACGCCTCGCAGTCCTCCACCAGGATGTCGTCGCCGCGCTCGATGGCGATGCCATCCGCGGCGGTGTCCCCGCTCTCGGCCCCGTTGTTGATGGCGCGCACGCGACGCAGGACCCAGTGCCCGCACGGCCCGATCCCACAGTCCATGCCCACGAGCGTGTTATCATGGATGTAAACGTTCTCCACGGTGATATAGTCGCTGTCCTGGTAGAACTGGATCGCGCCGGAGCCGCAGTCGTAGAACTCGGCGTCACGCACCGTGATGTGGTCGCTGTCCCGCCAGGAGGTGATGCAACTGCCGTCCCCGCCCTCGTCGTGCCAGTGGCGCATGTTCAGCCCGACGATGGTGATGTGGGACACGCCGTCGGCCAGGTCAAACGCGACCTTCCCATCGACGCCCTGACCGTCCAGCCACACCGTCTCGCCCGGGTACGCCGCGTAGGTGATGGGTCGGCCCGGCTCGCCGGAGCGGGTCAGCCGGACGTACTGGTGGTAGACGCCGCCGCGCACGTAGACGGTGTCACCGGGCTGGAGCACGTCGGCGGCGTGTTGCAGCGTGGCCCAGGGCCGGGCCAGCGTGCCGGGATTCGCGTCATCGCCGTCGAGGGCGACATAGTAAGTGGCCCCAAGGGGACCGACCGAGCGTGCAGCGACGACAGGGGACGAACCGCTCACCGGCGGCGCCGGCACGCAGGCGCCCCACAGGAGGGTCAGCGCCAGCAGGAGCGGAGCGAGCCTGCCGAGCATTGGCCCAATCATCACTCCTCCTTTAAAGCGCCGTCTGCAACTGCTCGTCGAAGGTGACGAGAGGGATCCCCAGGGAGCGCGCCAGGTAGAGATAGGCAGCGTCGTATGTGGTCAAACCTGTCTGGAGGGCAAGAAGCAAAATGGCATGCCTTGCTCTACGTGTACCGTGGAGGTAGGGGCGCAGCGGTGCTGCGCCCACCAGCTCACGGCCACCAGCAGCCCACGTCCTGGATGGCGCGGAACGTCTCCGCCACCGCGGCCGCGCCGAAAAGCTGATCACAACCGTGGCGATGAGCGCATCGGCAAACTGCTTCCTTTGATCCGGCATGGCACACCTGCGGAATCCTCATGGATGCGGATATCGCCTGCAAGCATTTTACCACAACCGGACGGGGGGAGGCTACCCATTTGGGGCGCCCACAAGGGACGCCCCTACACACGGGGCGGATGCCTTCTGTAGGGGCAGCCCTTGTGGCTGCCCAGGTGCAACACGGTATAGGCCGGTCGCCTTGCCTTGTCGGACGAACTCAGGGCGCCCACAAGGGGCGCCCCTACACATTGTCGGACAAACCCAGGGCGTCCACAAGGGACGCGCCTACCGTGGGGAAATCGCCCGCGTCACCGGGGCGTGGCGAGATCGGCCGGATGGGGTGGTTACGAGGAGGCCCGTCGATCGCGCAGCCGCTGCCACACCAGGCCGCGGCCGGGCGCCAGCAGGAACGCCAGCAGGAACAGCGCCGTGCAGGTGAGCACGATGGCCGACCCCGACGCGATGTTCATGTAGTACGACAGATACAGGCCGACGACGCCCGAGCCCGCCCCGATGAGCGCGCCCAACGCCATCATGACGGGCAACCGGCGGGTGAGCATATAGGCTGTGGCCGCCGGCGTCACCAACATGGCCACCATCAGGGCGATGCCCACCGTCTGCAACGAGACGACGATGGTGATCGCGATCATGACCAGCAACAGGTGGCGGAGGAAGGTGTCCGGCAGTCGCAGCGTCTCCGCCAGGATCGGGTCGAAGGAGATCACCAGGAACTCCTTGTAGAAGGCCAGCACCAGGAGCAGGACGAGCCCACCGAAGATCGCCGTCAGATACAGGTCCGCGTCGGTCACGCCCAACACGTTCCCGAAGAGGAAATGGGTCAGGTCCACCGTGTAACTGCGCACGGACGAGATCAACGCGATCCCCAGGGCAAACATGCCAGCGAACAGGATGCCAATGGCCGTGTCCTCCTTGATCTGCCCCCCGCGGGTGATGGCGCCGATCCCCAACGCGGTTCCCACGCCGGCCACCAGGCCGCCCCAGAACAGTGGCCCCTGCGCGCCGCCCCCCAGCAGGTAGGCGATCGCGACCCCCGGCAGGATGGCGTGGGCCAGCGCGTCCCCCAGAAAGGCCATCCCGCGCAGCACGACGTAGGTGCCGACCACCGCGCACACGGTACCCACCAGGATGGCAGCCGCGAGGCCCCGGATCATAAAGGTGTAGCGCAACGGCTCGATCAACCACTCAAACATGACCCGCCCCCGGGCTACAGCAGGTATCGGGCACGACCATCGTGCCCTGCTCGGTGTTCAGCGTCGTGAGTCGACCGCCATATGCCGCCGCCAGGTGGGTGAGATCCAACACCTCCTCGGCGCGCCCGATGGCGATCAGCCGCCGGTTCAGCAGCAAGATCCGATCAAACCGGTCGGCCGCCTGACTGAGATCGTGGGTGGAGATCAGGACCGTGACCTCCCGCTCCCGCAACTGGTCGAGGACGTGAAGAAGCGCCTCCTGCGAGGGCATGTCCAGCCCGGTGAACGGCTCGTCCATCAGCAGGATCTCCGCCTCCTGGGCCAGCGCCCGGGCGATGAAGATCCGCTGCTGCTGCCCGCCGGAGAGCTCGCCGATCTGGCGGTCGGCCATCTCCTCCATGCCCACCAGCCGCAGGCACTCATGGACGATCTCCCAATCCCTGCGACGCGGCCATCGCAGCAGCCCCAACCGGCTCACCCGCCCCATCATCACCACATCGGCCACGGTGACGGGGAAGGACCAGTCCACCTGGTTCCGCTGCGGCACATAGGCGATGCAGATGTGGCCGCCCGGCTCGTGGCCGTAGATGTCCACCCGGCCGGACGTGGGACGCAGGATGCCGGCGATCACCTTGAGGAGCGTGCTCTTCCCCGCGCCGTTGGGCCCCACAACCGCCACCCGCTCGCCCCGTTGCAGGGTGAAGCTGATGTCCTCCAGGACGGGCGATCCGCCGTTGTAGCGCACGGTAACGTCCGTCAGCCGAATGACCGGCTCGGCCTCCCGATGCGGAACCGGCCGCTGGAAAAGCTGCGTGATCCCCACACCGGCCCCCTTCCCTCTCCCTCGTCTGCTCATGAACGGGTCAGTCCCTCCACAATGGTCTCCACATTCGTACGCATCATGCTGATGTAGTCCTCCGCGCCGCTCCCCGGCTCCCCCAACGATCCGATGTAAAGCGACAACACGCGAACGCCCGCCTCCTTCGCCAACACCTGAGTCATGCGAGGGTTCGTCGTCCGCCCGACGAAGACGGCCGACACCCCCGCCTCGCGCACCTGAGCCGTCAGCCTGGCCAGGTCGGAGGCGGAGGGCTCGGCGACGGTACTGAAGCCGGGGATCACCGCGCCGATGACCTGGAATCCGTAGCGGGCGGCGAAGTAGCCAAACGCCAGGTGATCGGTGACCAGCTTACGCCGCTCCGGCGGGATGCGCTCCACCTGCTCACGGATGTACGCGTCCAGCTCTCGCAACTGCTGACGATATGCCTCCGCCCGCGCCACGTAGTCGGACGCGTGGGCCGGATCCTGGGCGGACAGCGTGCCCTCGATGTTGTCCACCCACACGAGGACGTTATTGGGATCGAACCAGGTATGGGGGTCCGGCCGACCCGACTCCCCGTGCTCCGAGGAGTTCATCGTCAGCGTCTGCACGCCCGCGGATACCGGCACCACCGGCTGGCCGCGATCGGCGGCCGCCCGGATGGTCCGCTCCAGCCCCTCCTCGAGCCCCAGGCCGTTGATGAAGATCACATGCGCCTCCGAGATGGCGGCGATGTCCCTGGCCGTCGGCTCGTAGCTATGGGGATCCTGTCCCGGCCCCATGAGCACCGTCAGATCGATGAGGTCGCCCCCCACCTGCGCCACCACATCGCCGACGATGCTCGTACTGGCCACCACGCGCAGCCTCTCCCCATCCTCCAGCGCCACCGGCGCCAGCGTCGGCAGAGCCTCCTGGCCGCCCTCCTGGGCACCTCCCGCCGCCTCCGTCGGCGCAGGTTCCGCCTTCTCCCCGGAGGCGCACCCCGCCACCCACACCATGCCGATCAATAAAATGAGCAACAGAGCCCGATACACGGACCGCGATCCCATGATGTTCAACTCTCCCGGATATTCTGGCACTCATGACACAGCCCGAAGAACTCCACCAGGTGCCCCGTGATCCGGAACCCGGAGGAGGCGGCCACCTCCTCCGCGAGCTCGACCAACGGGCACTCGGGCAGCTCGACCATGGAGCCACAATGTGTGCAGATCACGTGGTGATGATGCCCTCCCCGCACGACCATGTACCGTTGCTCCCCCTTGCCCAACGGGAGGGGACGCAACAACCCCAGCAGGACCATCTGATGGATGGTGCGAAAGGTCGTCGCCCGCCCCAACGGCCGGTACAAGGAACGGGCCCGCTCCCATATCTCCTGGGTGCTCAGATGCCCGGGATACTCGCTCAGCACCTGCACGATGGCGAGACGGGGGCGGGTGAGCTTCAACCCGTGCTTCGCCAGTTGCTTCGCCAGCGGCAGATCAGCCGCACTTCGATGATCCCACATCGCCCCATCCGTAAATGATACTCAATCTCAGTACATCGAGTATAACACAGGGGCAGGGAAGGCACAAATACGCCGGCGACGTCGGGCCCTTCGTGGCAGCGGGTCGATGCCGCGCCTATGTCGGCATCAGCCCATCGCCGCCGGGGCCCAGAACGGTTACGGCGTCCCCTCTTCTTTGACACCTTCTCCGTTTTGTAATAAAGTGCAATATGAATTGCAGGCGCACAGGTGGTGTCTATGATTTACAGAGAAGGGAGGGGAAGGCGTATTGCTACGCCTTCTGGGAAATCTTGAACTTAATGAAGCTGGCTATGTCTTGTGTGTCCTCTGGGGTTACGTTGCCGTCTCTAGCGGCGTCTGCGAGGGCGAGCAGGGCCTCTCTGAAAGATTCATCGATGGCCATAAGTGCCTCAATGACATGGGTGTAGGGCATGGGGATATGATCATTGTCTAGCATGTCATAAAGATGCCTTGTAGGAACTCCCGCCCATCTCGCAATAGCCCTGAGGGTATCAGTGTCGATGTTCTCATTGCCCTTGAGGATGGACGAGAGAGTCGTGTGAGACATCGAGCGACCGTCAGGGTATTTGATATCAGCCGCTGCCGCTCTCACAGAAGGATACTTGCGCTGCACGATGATATCGCGCACAAACTCTTTGAGCTTCATGATCCCCCTCCCAAGGGTTTGATGTTAGTATACACGATGTAATCCAAAGTGTCAATATGCTAACTAAAATTTACAACTGGAAATATGGATTTCCGAGTGAAACGCGTGATTGACACGTGACAGAAACCATTGTATAATGATTGAAATCCCCATTTGGAGGAAGAATCAATGGACCCGTTGTATTTTGTCGTTGTTGCAGTGACTGCAATTACGCAAACGGTGATTGCCATGCACGCATCTGCTGCAATGCAAGGCATGAATGAGGTTATCAGAAATGCCGTTGGTGTAACCATCATCATGGTGCCAACGGTGATTGTGTCATATGTATCAGCGTTCGTAGTTGGCGATATGGCAGATACAGTTGCTGTGCTATCGTCAGCCATGTTAGTGATAGGATCTATCTCAACCGCACTTGGAAAGCTTCTGAGATACTACTCGGACAAAGAGGAGATAGAATGGCTGAGGAGGAAATCGTAAGGATTGCAAGGCAGGTGAGCCTTGTTCCGCTTGAACACTACATAAGCTTCCTTGGAGACAGGGCCGAAGATGCGGCTGTGAGGTTGCTGCACGAGACAGGATCGCTTGATGGGCTGACAGAGCCACAGAGAAGAGCCCTTGTCCTTGTGCAGAAGCTAGACATCTTGAATGCAGTTGAGTTCGAGCTGTCCGTTGCGAAGGGGAATGTCCTGGCCGAACTAGAGGAAAAGGCGCTGGCCGGGATGCACCCATCGGACATGTACGAGACAGTCAATGACATTGCCAGAGACTTTGGCATGTCGAAGAGCGAGGTGGCTGACCTAACAACTCTTGTCAATATCATAATCCCATATCTCTTAAGAATCGGTGTCGATCCAAGAGAGGTATGGAGAAGGATAGGTAAGGCGAAGATGCGGATTATTACTCCGCATCTTCGCTATGTCATAGGAGGTCCGGTCCCAAGAAGGTCGGCAAAGAAAGTTGAAGAGCAGGTCCGCAAAATCCAGGAGCAAATCCTGGATACATACGAGACCATGGGAAAGGAACCACCAGATGACATGGTCAAGGAAACTGTGGAGTTCCTACTAGATGCCGCTGAGAACTTCACATGGGCTGACTTAACGAGGATCGTACAAGACCCAAAAGGGGAAGAGACTGTCCCCTTTTATTTTGACAAGGTTGGAAAAGATAAATACCAGATTGAGCCCATAGTTTACACATCAACACAAGTAGAACTTATTCGCAGGCGAATGGGCGCAAGCGGTGAGGTATTTATCGACGATGAGCTAGATGCAATAGACGTAGATGGGAGGGTAGTGGGATAGTGTTTCTGAGAGAGCTATCAACAGGTGCGAAGATAAGCTTGATTGGGTACACAACATCAATGTGGGATAGCCCAGAAGACATCACAGAGTACGCAGCACGGGTATGTTATAACTCGGTGCACAACATGGGAAAGTATGATGCGTTCATACAGAGGCGCATCAAGGAGGGGCACGAGTCAGTCATCGAGCACTTCTCAGCAACATTCCTAATCGATGGAATTAGCAGAGTATGCGCACAGCAACTTACCAGATATAGGCTTGCATCCTATAGTATGGAGAGCCAGCGATACGTAGATCTCACGGGCGAGATCCTTGAAGAGGCAAGAAAAAACTTTGAGTCACCGAGGCGGATTGTCGAGAGATTTTGTGTCATCCCACCGGATGCCGATGATGCATATATCTGGTGCCTATACGATTCACTCATGGGGTATGTAAAAGCAAGGGAGCACATGAGTAAGGAGGATGCAAGGGGGCTTCTCCCACTGTTTACGAGGACGAAGCTTGTAATGACAGCAAACGCCAGGGAATATAGACACATTATCAAACAACGCACGAAGAAAGCTGCGCAGTGGGAGATTAGGGAGCTCGCACACGCCATGCTGGGCGTACTTGTGGAAGTAGCACCAGAGCTATTTAAAGACCTATTGGAGGGGTAGGATGGCTTACGGAAACTGGGGAGGGGGAGTCTACCTAGACGGGGAGCTTCTACCTGACAATTGTGATACCACCTTAAAGCGAATCATGCTGGGGGAGAGTACATACAGAATATATCTGGAGCACTATCTTTCACTACCGATAGAAGCGCTTGAAGGCGACGTAGATACCATAAACGAGATGGTTCACGCCATAGTGGGCGACACGAAGTCTGGCGTGGTTGTACTTTTGCGCAAGGACTACGTGCGAAAAATCGTGGTGGTTGATAGAGAGGGCTTCAAAGAGATAGACCTCGACGAGAAGATGGTAAAGAGATTGCGAAGGTATGACTACGGTGACGATGATTTCACTGTGAAGGTGTCAGGCGTAGAGATATCAGTATCTATGTCAGAGAACAGGGTGGACGTGTCCTTCACCGACAAGTATGGCAGAAGGTGGTCCGGGTTCTCTGGATTTGGGATAGGAAAGGGGTTTGAGTACTGATGAAGACATGGCTTATTGGGTTCTTGTTTACATACGGCATCTTAGCCGGTATGTGCGATGACAACAAGATCGACATAGGAGCGTGGGGATGGA
Organism: Chloroflexota bacterium; assembly: GCA_024277095.1. Classification (GTDB taxonomy): domain Bacteria; phylum Chloroflexota; class Anaerolineae; order DUEN01; family DUEN01; genus DUEN01. The sequence continues at coordinate 836 of JAJRVX010000160.1, read as the reverse complement.
CTTCAGGCAGTTTGCAATGAAGAGGTTTCAGATACTCTCTAGGGAGTATACGGAGGATGGTGTTAATCAGGGCATGTTTCGGGACAACCTCCTTGATGTCCTGGAAGAGCTTGCAGATGCTCTCATGATTACAAAGATAGCGGTCGTCAGGGGGCTTGGCCCTGCGATCGAGCTGGAAAGGGAGCTTGAGGATCTCGGCCAGAGGGTGATCGAGCTGTGGCATGAGATCCCGGACGAGTTTAAGAGAGAGGTAGCGGCAAGGGTGGTAAAGCCATGATACTGATAGGTGTAGATGGAGTTGATGTAAGAGAGATTAGATCCAGAGAGTCAGTTGGGATGCTTGGCGTCGAGATTCACATGTACGGAGATGGCAATCGCCTCGCTGTCTCGATTGATACAGATCTGGCCCGAGAGTTAATGGAGAAGCTGAGCGAGGTCCTGATACAGGACGTTAAAGAGGTAGTGGAATGGCCATCATAGACAACAAGAACGCACTCAGAATCCTTGAAGAGAGATATCTGCTGGATGGAGAAACGCCGGAGAAGATGGTTCAGCGTGTGGCTGAGACTGCAGCACGTGGTGATACTGATCTGGAGATTAAGTACTTCGACATGATGTGGGAGGGAAGATTCCTCCCAAATTCGCCCACGTTGATGAACGCCGGCACTGGCAATGGCCAGTCATACTCTGCCTGTTTTGTGCTCCCAATCGATGATTGCATCTCCAACGGGAGGACGGGCATTCATGATATTTTAGTAGCACAAGCAGTTATCCAAAAAGCAGGTGGTGGTACCGGATTTGACTTCTCGAGTGTTAGGCCAGAAGGCAGCGTAGTA
>JAJRVX010000159.1:0-9722 GCA_024277095.1 Chloroflexota bacterium | reverse complement strand
CCGCCCGGCGCGGCCCGCTTGACCCGCTGCCCGGTGAACGTCTGAAGGACGGCCGTCACCGCCCAGGTGCCATCGGGCGCCTCCCATTCAGGCGGGTCCAGCTCGACGGCCTCCTGCCATCGCACCGACGGCGGGAAGCGATCCGAGCGAGCGGGCGCGGCCAGCCAGGAGATCACCGACTCGCCCGGCGTCAGCGGCATGGCGAGAACGATCCGCTCCGGCCCCCGCACGATCCGGGTCGTGGCGCGCAGGGTGGTCGCCCGGGCCTCCGGGGGGATATGCGGCCCGCCGAACGGCCACCCGCTGCCGAAGGTGAGGTCGAAGCCCAGGCCGTGCGCGGCGGCCCGGGAGACGGCGTAGTCGACCCGTTCGAACCAGGCGTCGCTGAGCGTGTCCGGACCGGGCGGCACATCCGGCCAGGCGTACACACACTGCAATTCCACGCCGCCCCAGCCAGATTGGGCGATGAAGCGCAGCTCGCGATCGATTTCCTCGCGAGTCACCGCGTTGCCGAACCACCACCAGCGCACCCACGGCCGGGCGTCGGCGGGTGGGCTGCGGAATCCGTCCTGGAGTTCAGAGAACATCAGGGCTTCCTTTGATGAAGCCGGATCCATGAGGCCAGTGCTCCCAGTCCGCCGCCCACGAGCAGAATCGTGCCGGGCTCGGGGATCTGCGGTGGAGCCGGTGACACGGCCAGGGTGTCCCAGACAAACACCCCTCGTGGCCCCTTGGCACACTCGGCATAGAAGGTGATGAGCTCTCCCTCTCGCAGGGACCGGCTCAGGTATACTCGGAAGCTTCCGTCAACTTCGACCGTACTGGTTCCCAAGCGGGTACCCGATGGTTTTGCGCCGAGGGATACCGAAACCAGTGCACCTGCGCATATCGAGGGAGTTAGTCGGCCCCGTATCATCGTGTCGCCTTCTATAGGCTGGTCGTACATGCCGGGGACCATGTGCCAATCGAGAGGCCTGGGCCAGGATTGGAACGGCAATACGACAAATGTGTCCTGTACGACCTGATTCTCCGCACACTCCGCATAGACCGTGATCGTCTCGCCTTCACGCAGAGGACGATCTAGATAGATGGCGAAATACCAGTTGACTCTGTCGTAACTGAAAAATGCTTTCCCGCTGCCCAACAACTCTCCGTTTGGGCCATCTCCCGTGTAAATATAGAAACTTGAGTCAAGGCAAGGATGATTGAAAGAATACTCTAGCTTGCCTCCGAACCATGTCCATTGCGCCTGTGGCTGCTGTGGGTACGAGACCAGGGGATCGTCATCCCCGGCTGTTTGGTAGAAAGGGGCGAGAAGCAGAACTACAAGCAAGATCATCTTGTGGAGCATATCTCCCCCTTTCCCGGCTGGAGGGCTCCAGGAACGGCGACAGGAGTGTTGATGCCTTCTGGGACACCTATTCGTGCTCGGCCGCTGCCAGTGTGAGCTGGCGTTGGTAGAGCTGGCTGTACAGCCCGCCGCGGGCCAGCAAATCCTCGTGGCGGCCGACCTCCCGGATGCGACCGTTCTCCAAAGCGATGATCTTGTCCGCGTTGCGGATGGTGCTCAGCCGGTGGGCGATCACCAACGCCGTGCGCCCCTTCAGCACCTCCTCCAACGCCTTCTGAATGAGGTATTCCGCCTCAGCGTCCACCGATGAGGTGGCCTCGTCTAGGATCAGAATGCGGGGGTTGGCCAGGATGGCCCGCGCCAGCGCCAATCGCTGTCGCTGACCGCCGCTCAGCTTCACCCCGCGCTCACCGATCTCCGTGTCGTATCCCTGGGGCAGCTGGAGGATGAAATCGTGTGCATAGGCCGCCTTGGCGGCCGCGATCATCTCCTCCTCCGTGGCCTCCGGGTTGCCGTAGAGCAGGTTCTCCCGCACGGACGTGTTGAAGAGGAACGTGTCCTGCAGCACCACGGCGATGTGTCGGCGCAGCGATCGGATCTGGATCTCCCGCAGGTCGTGGCCGTCCAGCAGGATGCGGCCATGGTCGGGATCGTAGAAGCGACACAGCAGGTTGGCGATGCTGGTCTTGCCCGCTCCGCTGGGGCCGACCAGCGCCACGACCTCGCCGGGAGCGATGTGGAACGAGATGTCGTGAAGTACCTCGTCGCCGTCGCCGTAGCGGAAGTGGACGTCGTCGAACACCACATCCCCTCGGACCTCGTCCAGTGCGATGGCGTTCGGCGCATCCCGGATCTCCGGGTCCTCATCCAATAGCTCGAAGATGCGCTCGGCGGCGGCGATGGCCTGCTGGAAGGTGTTGTCCACCTCCGTCAGCCGACGGAGCGGCTCGTAGAAGGACAGGATGTAAGCCAGGAAGGCGATCAGCGTACCCAGGGAGATCTGCCCCTGGACGACCATGCGAGCGCCCACGCCGAGCACCAGGATGCCGCCCATGGCGGACACGAAGTGCATGGCGGGGAAGAAGGTCGACCAGGCGCGAATGCCGCGCACGCGCTCGTGGTAGTAGCGCTGGCTGGTGCTGCGGAACCGCTCCAGCTCCACGTCCTCGCGGCCGAAGGACTGGATCACCCGAATGCCGGCCAGGTTGTCCTGCAGCTTCGCATTGATGTCGCCCAGGCGGTCGCGGGCGCGGCGGTAGATGGGCCGCGCGTGCTGGTTGAACCACCTCAGCCCGGCGGCGATGATGGGCGCCGGGACCAGCGCGATCAGCGCCAGCCGCCAGTCCAGCGTCAGCAGGATGGCCGACGCGCCCAGCAGCCTGAGCAGGTCCACGACGGTGAGGATAACCCCATGCGTGACGAATTGCTCCAGGGCGTTCACGTCGTTGGTCGCCCGCGACATCAGCTCCCCGGTGGAGGTGCGCTCGAAGAAGGAAAGGGACAGGCGCTGCAGGTGGTCGTAGATGCGCACCCGCAGGTCGAAGAGAAAGCGCTCGCCCAGCGCGTGGCGCATATACTGCTCGCCGAAATCGACGAACGCCAGCAGCGCGTAGATGCCCGCCAGGGTGGCGATCATCCGTCCCAGCCCGGACAGATCCCGGGCGCCGATCACGTCGTCCACGATCTGGCGCTGGACGAGCGGGGGAAGGAGGCTCAGCCCGGTGCTGAGGATCAGCAGCACGCAGGTGAGGACGAGAGCCTTCCAGTACGGACGTAGAAAGCCGAAGAGGCGGCCAAGCACGTGCATCGGAAGCTCCTCCATCTCTCCGTCACGGTCTCTCACACAACGATCACAATCCACGTCGGGTGTCACGATCACGCGTCACCGCCATTATACCATGCCGACCTCTCGCTTCCTGTAGCGGCCGTTCCGGAGGGTAGCGTATGCAACTCTTCTATCGTGAGCGAACAGCGTGGACGAGATCGCCCCTCGTCGCCTTCTCCCCCGAGGGGCGATCACACCGGGAAGGGGAGCGCGAGGGGATATGCCCGCGCGGCAACCCCGGCGAGGAAGACTCTGCGGCGATGACACATTTCATTGACCGGCCCGGATGACTGTGCTAAGATAGCGCCATCTTCATGGGGAGGGGCGCGATGGTATCCCCAAAGGAGGTATTTCATGGGTGACAAGGTGCGCGTGGGAGTCATCGGGGTTGGGCAGATCGGCAAGGCCCATCTGCAGACGTACATGGAGATCCCCGAGGCGGAGATCGTGGCCATCGCCGACATTCGTGAGGATGAGGCCCGGCGGGTGGCCCAGGAGTTCGGCATCCCACATGTGTACACCGACTACCAGGAGCTGTTGCAGCGAGACGATATTCAGTCAGTGGACGTGTGCTTGCACAATCGCTTGCACGCGCCGGTGACCATCGCCGCGCTGAAGGCGGGAAAGAACGTTTACTGCGAGAAGCCGATGGCGTGGACCTATCGGGAGGCGCGGGAGATGTATGAGACGGCCCAGGAGTTGGGGCGCATGCTCCATATCCAGCTGTCCACCCTGTACACCCCGAGCGCCCGGGCTGCCAAGCGGTTGATCGACGAGGGATATTTGGGAGACATTTATTACGCCAAGTCCAGCTACTATCGGCGGCGCGGCCGCCCCTTCGTCGACGGTTACGGCACCGCCCAGTTCGTGCAGCGCGCCGTGGCCGGTGGAGGCGCCATGTTGGACATGGCCGTCTATCACATCGCCCGCGTGATGTGGCTGCTGGGCAATCCGGCGGTGAAGACCGTATCCGGCGTCACCTATCAGAAGCTGGAGAACATGTACCCGGACCGACGCGAGAGCAGCGGCTACGACGTGGAGGAACTGGGTTTGGGGTTGATCCGGTTGGAGGGAGGGATCACCTACTTCATGGAGGAGGCGTGGGCTATCCACTCCGATCCTCCTGATGGGGATCATATTTTTGGCTCTAAAGCGGGCATCCGGGTGGAGCCCCTGGCCTACTTCACCACGCTGGCCGACATGGAGATGGATGCTACCTTTGACGTGGATGCGGCGGATTGGCGGTGGCATCAGTGCGATCCCAACTTGGCCGGATGGCGTCAGGGCCACACCAACCTGTACAACAGGAGCCGTTATGATTCCCAGAAGCACTGGATGTGGGCCCAATTGGGGCGCATCCCGCTGCTGGACACGGCGGGCCTGGCCCTCAAGACGGCTGAGATCACGGAAGGCATCTACCTGTCCAACCATCTGGGGCGTGAGGTGACCGCGGAGGAGATCGCGCAGGCGAACCCGGAGGACTATCGATAGTTGACATATGGGCGGCGGTCGATTCATGGGGAGGAACAGCCCCGCGCGTCAACGGCGCGCGGGGCTGAGCGCGTCCCGTGGGCGGGTCGATCGTCTATAAGAATTGCATCGCTCATTCGATGCTGAGAGTCACACGGCCGCAGTTCTGGCCTCATGGAGGAACGTGTATTGACGAAGCTACCGATTACCTTGTTGACCGGGTTTTTCGTGCTCTTTGGCCACCTAGTGGGCCCATTGCCCGGACAGGGGGGAGCACAGGATGTTTCCCCGCCTCGTCCGATTCCTCGCATTGAGGAGCCCTCCCCCTCAAGTGGCCAGGGGGGGCGCTGGGTGCACGTGGGCGTGTATCCCATTCGGTTCTATGGCCCCCGTTTTCGTCCTGGGATGGCGACGGCCAGCACGGTCGCGTACCGGCCGAACGCGCGCATCGCCAGCGTGGGGTGGATCATTCTGGCGCGCCTGCGGCTCCTGCAGGGCGAGGCCTTTGGGGTTCGACGGGTCTGTGTGGAGCGCTACGGCCCCTGTCACACCTGGGGATCCCGCCTGCGCATCCTCGATCCGGCCACAGGGCGGTATGTGGAGGTGGCCGTGGAGGATACGGGGGCGGGCGATGGCATCGACCTTCCCGATGAGACCTGGCGCCTCTTCGGTTACCCTCCCTCTAAGGGGCGTTTCTGGGGGGATGTGTGGGTCCGGCTGGAGTGACCGCCTGCGGCCCGTCGCGTTCGGCGATGGGCCCTCTGTTGCCTGATGGGCGCGCTTCGCCCGCCGTGGATTGGATTGTCCTCATCGTTCTCCCCCTATCCTCGGTCGGATTCCCCCTCATATTTCTATTTCGTGCATTTCCTGGTGCGAGTGGTCAAGGGGCGCGTTGATGGGCGGCTCGTGGTGCCTTCTCTGGACAGGTGCAGCTCCCATGTCCCGCTTGTGGCAGCGTGGGAGCTGCCGCTGCTGATTCCCGTTTGTCCGCGTGATCTGAGCTCAGAGGTGTCTGAAAATTTATCGGCAGGATGTCTGGGAGGTCTCCCTCAACGACCAGCTCCACAGGAGGAGGTGTGGAGGGGACCTTCCTTCCACGGAAATCCCACTTTTCCGGCCTGTACCTGCTTTTCTCGGCCCTTTACGAAGGACCCAGGCTGAGGCCAGGCAGGTCGAAGGCAGAAGCAGGGCTTTTTCCGGAGGGGCGGAGCCCCTCCGGGCCTCCCCACAGCAGAAGCAACGGCATTTTTCGGACACACTCTCACGGCTCGTTGTGCCCTCTCTGGACAGGTCAGGCTCCCATGCCTCACCTGCGGCAGTGTGAGAGCTGCCGCAGGTGATTAGCGTAATGGAGCGCGAGGTCCATCTTCCAGCATGTGCTTGATCCCCCCGCCAGGCCGCGCGGAAAATCACTTGCCAGAAGCCCGCAGCGGTGATACACTTGGCTCATCCGCATCCTGAAAAGGCCGTATCACCTGTGGGAGGCACCCATGGCCGCGCAGGCCCTTTACCGAAAGTGGCGCTCGCAAACCTTCGAGGAGGTCATCGGGCAGGAGCATGTGACCCGCACGTTGCGCAACGCGTTGCGGGAGGGGCGTCTGGCCCATGCATATCTCTTCGCCGGCCCGCGCGGCACCGGCAAGACGAGCACGGCGCGCATCCTGGCGAAGACCGTCAACTGCCTGGCGGAGCCGGACGAGCGGCCGTGCAACCAGTGTCGCATCTGTCAGGCCATCACGGAGGGTCGGCTCCTCGACCTGGTTGAGATCGATGCCGCCTCCAATACCTCCGTCGATGATGTGCGCGATCTGCGCGATAAGGTAGGCTTTCGTCCCAACGAAGCCCGCATGAAGTTCTACATCATCGACGAGGTGCACATGCTCTCCAACAGCGCCTTCAACGCGCTCCTGAAGACCCTGGAGGAGCCCCCGCCTCACGTCGTCTTCGTCCTGTGCACGACGGAGCCCCACCGCATCCCGGCGACGGTCCTGTCCCGTTGTCAGCGCTTCGACTTCCATCGCATCAGCACGGCGGACATCGCCGCGCACCTGGCGCGCATCGTCGCCGCGGAGGGGTATGAGGCGGAGCCGGAGGCACTCGATCTGATCGCTCGCACGGCTACCGGCAGCATGCGTGATGCCGTCAGCCTGCTCGATCAGATCATCGCCTACGGGGAGAAGCTCATCACCGTTGCCCAGGTGCGCGATGTGCTCGGGACGGTGCACGAGCAGACCATCGGTGAGTGGATAGACACCCTGGCCCGACGGGATGTCCCCGCCGGCTTGGCGCTGTTGAATCGCTTCATCGTGGAGGGGGCGGAGCCGCGCGAGCTCACGCGACAGGTGCTGTCCTACCTGCGGGGCTTGTTGCTGCTCAAGGTGGGAGGGGATACATCGCTGCTGGACATAGACGCGGATACGCTAAAGCAGATGCGAGAGATCGCCGGCCGGTTCTCCACGCCGGATCTCGTGCGGGCGCTGCGGCAGTTCAGCCAGGCGGCCGTGGAGCTCCGCTCCAGCCTCCAGCCGCAGCTCTCCCTGGAGCTGGCGTTCGTCGAGGCCGCGATGCCCGCCTTGGACGGGAAGGACGCGACGGCCGACTCTCGGGAGGGTGCAGCCGCCGAGGCCGCGGAGCCATCGGTACCCGCGGAGGCGTCCCCGGCGCCGACGATCACTCCGGAGTCCTCGCCCGCCCAGCCGCAGGAGGCGGATCAGGCTCCTGCGGGCGCCGACGAGGCCGCTCCGGGAGAGGACAAACTGGCCCTGCTGCGCCGTTCCTGGGGGGCCATCCGTCGCGAGTTGCAGGCGAAGAGCCCGGCCGCCCTGGGGGTGCTTTCGTCCCGGCGCGGCGTGCGATTCCTGGCCGTGGAGGGGCAGGAGGTGATCATCGGATATCAGGACCGCGCCCGGTACTCCGTCGAGCAGGTGTTGCAGCGCCCGGAGGTGAAGGAGGCGCTCGAGCAGGCTTTGAGCCAGGTCTTCGGGAGCCCTCATACCGTGAGGTATGTGCCCGAGGAGAGCTACCGGGCCGGTGGTGGATCCGGTGGCTCGTCAGGGGAGGCGTCCGATGTCGAGATCGACCCGCTGGTGAAGACGGCGATCCAGGAGTATGGGGCGCAGGCGGAGCAGATCTGAAGCGAGAATGGAAGCGGGATTCAGGGGCTGTATCGGCCTCGAGTTATCTGTCGGAGGTTGAGTCATGGCAAAGGGGAAACGACGAGGTGGCATGCCCGGACGGGCGCGCGGCGGCAATATGATGGGGCAGATCCAGAAGTTGCAGGAGGAGATGCTGCGCGTCCAGGAGGCGCTAGGCGAGGAGACGGTGGAGGTCTCCGTGGGAGGGGGAGCTGTGGTCATCGTGATGACGGGCCACCAGCGCGTTCAGTCGGTCCAGATCGATCCGGCGGTCGTCGATCCCGAGGATGTGGAGATGTTGCAGGATCTGATCATGGCCGCGGTGAACGAGGCCATTGAGAAGTCCCAAAGCCTGGCGGCCGATCGCTTGGGAGCCCTTACGGGCGGGTTGGGGCTGCCGGGGTTGATGTAGGAGACGCGATGGATCCGTTGGCTGGCCCTGTCTCCCGGTTGATCGACGCCTTCACCCGTCTGCCGGGGATCGGCCCGAAGACCGCCGCGCGCCTGACCTTCTTCCTGCTGCGGGCGCCCGAGGAGCACGCCCTGGAGCTGGCGGACGCGCTGCGGGATCTGAAGACGCGCATCACGTTTTGCGAGCGTTGTCATAACATCGCCGAGGGCAGCCCATGTCCCATCTGCGCGGATGAGAGTCGCGACCAGGGCCTGATCTGCGTGGTCGAGGAGCCGTTGGACGTCCTGGCGATCGAGCGCACGCGCGAGTATCGGGGGCTCTATCATGTGTTGCATGGCGTGATCTCCCCGGTGGATGGCGTGGGGCCGGACGATCTCAAGATCGCCGAACTGCTGGATCGGGTGAAGGCGGAGCCGATACGGGAGGTGATCCTGGCCACCAATCCCAACCTGGAGGGGGAGGCCACGGCCATGTATATCGCCCGGCTCCTGGCCCCGTTTGATGTTCGCGTGACCCGCCTTGCGCGCGGCTTGCCGGTGGGAGGGGATCTGGAGTACGCGGACGAGGTCACCCTGACCCGGGCATTGGAGGGGCGTCGCGAGATGTAGGGCGCGCGCGGCCCCTTCCGGATTTGACGCGTGGGGCCAGGTTGTGGTAATATCGCCGCCGTTGTCTCGGAGGGCTGACGGGGCATCTGAGGAAGGCCAGGGAAAGTCCTCCTCGCCCGATTTGACCATCGGGCCGGACTGTGGTAATATCGCCGCCGCTGCTCCGACCAGGGGCAGCGGGAGAGACCTTAAGAAGGCAAACGCGATCCCCTCACGCTCGATTTGACGATATCAAAGGCGTGTGGTAGGATAGGTGGCGTCGAGTTCGCTGGCTCCTTACATCGCCGAACGTCGCAGAAAGTCGCAACTGGGGCTTGACAGGAGGGCACCTCTTGTGTTAGAATAGGGGTGCCGCTGGAGCGGCGAGCTTTACCAAGACGTGAAGTGATAGGAGGGACAAGCGGAAGAACACTGAACGGCCTAGACAGTGCGTATAGGTGTGTTCTTCCGCCGACGTGAGTCGGCGGTTTTGTTCCTCCGGAGAGTGGCACCTTAACAGTTGAAGAGTGGCAGGAAGGAACTAGCGTTCGGGCCCTTGATCAATGAGCAAATAAATTCTCTGGATGGAGAGTTTGATCCTGGCTCAGGATGAACGCTGGCGGCGTGCCTAACACATGCAAGTCGTGCGGTGAACCCTGTCATTCGACGGGGGGATCAGCGGCGGACGGGTGAGTAACACGTGGGTGACCTGCCCCGAAGTGGGGGATAACCACTCGAAAGGGTGGCTAATACCGCATGTGCTCGGCGATTCGGTTCGTCGAGTAAAGCCTTCGGGCGCTTCGGGAGGGGCCCGCGGCCTATCAGGTAGTTGGTGGGGTAATGGCCCACCAAGCCGATGACGGGTAGGGGGCGTGAGAGCGTGGCCCCCCACACGGGGACTGAGACACGGCCCCGACGCCTACGGGCGGCAGCAGTGAGGAAT
>JAJRVX010000158.1:0-4206 GCA_024277095.1 Chloroflexota bacterium | reverse complement strand
TGATACCAGAGGTTCAGCGTGCCGTGGCGGAGGCCATTCATCTCTACAACACCGATAGGCCTCATATGTCCTTGGCGTATGCCACCCCGCTCGCCGTATACCGGGGTGATGTGCGCGCAGAGGTCGTGTGGGTGCCCGGTCCGCAGGAGGATTCCCGATGATTTGCCCCCTTTTCCCCCCTTTTTGTTGTAAACGTATTTCAGGACTTGACAGGTCCCCTCCACACCTCCCCCCGTGGAGCTGGTAGCTGAGGGAGACCCTCAGACACCTTACCGGTAAATGTTCAGGCACGCCCCCAGTTCTTCACCACAGTGACCCCTGCAGGATGTCTCGCCCCCTCCACCCACCGGCCCCGCCTTTCCCGAACCGGAGAAGGCGGGGGTGAAAACGGTGAAATCGTGAAGGCTTCTGAGGCCCGATCAATCAGTGAATACACTATGGTCGAGTACTAGTGTACGCCCAAATGGCCGACCCGACAAGCGATGGAGTACCGCAAGGCGGGGCTTTTCCAAAGTCAGCGATGGAAACCGGGATGGTAGGGACATCCTCGCGTATCATCCGGCGTGAGTGATCCCCCTGGACACCAGCCGACAGGAGACCATGCCTCGCGCCACCTCACGGCCGGTCGTCCGATTCCGTGGGGTTTGCTTTCACAGCCCTCATCCCCCAGCTCCCCTTCTTCCGGGCCCGGGAGAAGGGGGCTCAACAGAGGGTGGTGGCGAGGGCATTGCCCTCCGCCACCCGAAAAGCCAAACTGGAGAGGGAGAACGGGGCTCGCTTCTGCGGGCGTCGCGTATGCCAACATGAGCTCCGGCCTGATTGGAGTGGACCAAGACGGACGGCGCCCGCCTGGTTGCTCTACTCCACGCGGACGGTAACCGGGGTGGCCGCGTTCGCCCGCAGGGAGACCCCCTGGTGCCGGCCGTCGTCGGTGACCAACGTCACCTGGCGGTTGCGCCCCAATTGCTCCAGCACCTCGAAGTGCAATCCATCATCCTGCCGCTCAACTTGCGTGACCCGACAACCGTCGATGCCAAAGGCCTGCCCTCGCGCCAGATCCACGTAGATGCCGCCGTAGCGGTTCTCCACCCACGCGGCAGCCGCCAGCGCGCCCCCGGCCCCCCAGCCGAAGTCGGACCGGCCGTGGGTGCCGTTGACCCCGCTGTGGGCGAAGTTCTCAGGGCTGAGCCCCACGGGGTAGGCACCCCAGGTGTGCGGGCTGACCTCCTTGTTCTCCGGCACAGCCATCAGCGCAAAGGACGCCCGCAGCGCCGCCACCCCCCGCTGAAAATACTCCGCCTCGCCGGTGACGCGGTAGGCCTCCAGGTACAGCGGCGCGAACACGGCCTGTCGCGAATCGTTCCATTCTCCGTCCGTGTTCATGACGCCGAAGCCGCCGAAGGTGTACAGATCCAGCCAGGGCGGGTTCCAGAGCTGCTGATAGAGGTTCAGGACGTCCAGAGCCTCCAGGCTGCCCCGCAGATAGCGCGCATCCTGCGTGAGATCATAGGCGCGCAGCAGGGCGTGAGCAGCCCAGTAGGTCGAATAATTGTTGTGTGGCAGGATGCCGGTATGGGGATCCGTCATGCCCAACGGCTTCCACGAGCAGGACCAGAACGTCTCGAAGTCCCAATACTTCATCTGGGGGATCACCTCGGCCAGCAGGAAATCGCAGGCGCGCAACAGCGCCTCCCGATATGAGGTCTCCCCCGTCCGCAGCGCCAACTCGCCCAGGAACAGCGCGGCCCCGCCCGTCTCCGCCGACTCCCGCAGCGTCTCCACCGGCCTGGGAACCCCCTCCCCATCGTCCGGGAGATCGAACCAGGCGGGGATGGCGCCGGAGGGAAGCTGCGCCTCCACCAGGAAGTCGCCCAGACGGCGGGCATACTCCACGGCGGCCCGATCCCGTTGCAGGTCCCGATCCCACCACAGCAGCCAGGTGGCCGTCCAGGCTGCGCTGGAGGCATGCACCCGGTGACGGCCGCCGTTGAGACGCGGCGGGGATCCCCACCACTCGCCGTCCTCGTAGGCGTACACGGCCGGGAACAACCCGGCCACCTGCGGGGCCCTCAGCGTCCACATCTTCACGCGCCGGGCACGCTGTTGCCACTCCTTCCGTCCCAGGCGACGTCCGAAGTGCCACATGCCATACGCGCTGCGCAGGCCATTAAACCACACCTGGTTCCAGACGATCGGCTGAGGAGTGCGGAAATAGCCGTTATGGCTCAACGCCTTGAACCCGCCGACGACCTCCCCCTCGATCTTGAACTCCACGTACTCGCCCACCTGCTGCACGCTGGGGTACGTATAATCCGCGTAGTCACGGAAGGGAATGGTCTGCGGCAGCGCCTTCTCCAGATATGGAGTCGCGTAACGTCGCCACTGATAGGCGGTGACGGTCCGCAGCACATCCGGCCGCTCCGCCTCAGCCCCCACCATGATCTCATACGCGAAGGTGATCGGCCCGGCCGGCGGCGTGCTCAACATGGATGGGGCATGACGGTAGTACGTATGATGGATCGGCTCATACTGTTTGAGCCCATAGCCGAAGACGGGATGCACGCGATCCTTCACGTCCAGCTCCAGACAGGTGAGGCGCGCCCGTTTCAGGGCGGCCAGCGCGTCCAGATCGGGCAGGAGAGCGGCCCAGCGGCCGTCCTTGAGCAGGATCACCGCGGGCGCCCGGAAGACGTGATCGCCGATGACCATGTCGTCCCCCGGCCGCAGGTTCGGGGCCCAGGCGTAATCCAATGGGCCGCCCGCCAGGAACGTCCACACATCCTGGAACCACTCCACCAGCTCGTCGCCGCGCAGATCCAGACGAGCGGTGACGTGCACGCGGGCCTCCTCGAGATCCACCTTCACCGTGCGAGTCAGCGAACGGCTACCCCAATCGGCCGACAGACGCAACGTGCGCTCATCCGGCTGCTCGACCGTCCATGCGGGCGGCTCGTCCGGCAACGGGAATTGCGTGGGAAACAGCCGGGCGCCTGTCAACGCGAGGCCGCTCAGGTCACAGATCTCCACCCAATCGGCACCGGCCGTCCCGGCCAGCAGGATCAATCGGGGCGCGGGAGCATCCTCCCAGACGACCTGCACCCTCTCGTTGCCGATCATCCATCGACTCATAAGCCCTCCACCATCTGATTGATGTCCTGCACGATCTGCATGATGGGCTGAAGCGCCTCCAGCGTGGGCTTCAGCGGGCGGAACTCCAGGCCGATGAATCCATCATAGCCGGCCTTCGCCAGCTGCTCCAGCACGAAGCGATAGCGGATCTCGCCGGTGCCCGGCTCGTGACGGCCCGGCACATCGGCGACGTGGATATGGCCGATCTGGTCCACATGAGCGGTCAGGCGGGCGGTCAGATAGCCCTCCGTGATCTGCTGGTGGTAGATGTCGAACAGGAGCTTGATGGCCGGGCTGCCCACCCGGTCCAGGATGGCGAATCCCTCGTCGGCATGGTTCAACAGATAGCCCTGGTGGTCCACCAGCGGATTCAGCGGCTCCAACGCCAGCGTCATGCCCGCCCGCTCGGCGATGGGGGCTGCCTGGCGCAACGCGTCCACTACGGCGTCGATCTGCTCCGATCGGGGGACGCCAGGCCGCTCGTTTCCGGTGAGGACGATCAACGTCTTGCATCCCAGCTTGCGGGCGGCGGCGAAGGAAGGCTCCAGCCCGGCCAGGAAGGCCTCGTGCTGGGCCGGATCGCAGAGGATGTTATTGGGCTCGGCGGAGAAGACGGAGACCGCCAGCCCCCTGGCCTGCTGACGCTGCGCGATGGCCTCCAGGTCCTTGTCGCGCCAGCCCCAGAACTCGAAGGCGGTCAGCCCAGCATCGGCCGTGGCGTCGATCCGATCCAGAAACGGCAACTCGGGGAACAGTATCTCGATACAGGCGGACAAGGTCAACATGGCAATCTCCTTCACAGCAAAGCGATCCACAGGGGATACGGATGCTCCCACAGTCGTACGGTAGGGGTTCAGCATGCTGAACCCTATTCGCATCAACTGAACAGCATGAGCGAGGCCCCCGCCTGTCGCTTTTTCCCTCCACGGGCGGTCGCACCTGAAAGGGGAGGTGCGAAGGGGAGGCTGTGTCGTCCTGATATAGGTTTACAAAGAAAGGGGGAGTTTGCTAACATAGTCGTATACTAACACGTCCACACCAAGGAGATCAGGATGACCCAAGAACCGACTTCCCCCC
>JAJRVX010000157.1:0-7782 GCA_024277095.1 Chloroflexota bacterium | reverse complement strand
CCGCAGGAGGATTCCCGATGATTTGCCCCCTTTTCCCCCCTTTTTGTTGTAAACGTATTTCAGGACTTGACAATCTGCCTCCCCTTGGGAGGGCACAGAGGTAGGGAACGCCCTCGGCGCCGAGCCGGCGAATTTTCCGATATGCTCTCCGCGAATGGCTCGATGTTCGGCGGGACGCGGACGAGAGGCGTCGAAGGGGGCTCGCCTCCATGGGCGGGCCGTGATGATGCTACTCGAAGAAGGGTGCTCCCTCCTGCAGATGCGCCCGTGCGACCTCCTCGTTTAGCGTGATCCCCAGCCCGGGCTCGTCCGGCAGCGCGATGTAGCCGTCCCGGATAAGCGGCGTGTCGCCGACGACCAGATCATCCCACCACGGCACCTCCTGGGCGTGGAACTCGAGGATGAAAAAGTTGCGCATGCTGGCGCAGGAGTGGCACGCGGCCATGGTGGCGATAGGGCTGGAGACGTTGTGAGCGGCCATGGGGATGTAGTAGATATCGGCCAGGTCGGCGATCTTTTTGGCCTCCAGCAATCCGCCCACCTTGGGGATATCGGGTTGGACGATATCGACCGCCTGGGTGGTGATCATGGGGCGCAGCCCGTGGCGCGTGTAGTGGTTCTCGCCGGAGCAGATCGGGACCGGCGAGTGCTCGGTGACGCGCTTTAGCGCCTCGATGTTGTCGGGCGGCGTGGGATCTTCCATCCACATCAGGCGGAAGGGCTCCAGTTCCTGGGCCAGTTTGATGACATCACGGGTGTTGTAGTTCCAGTGGCAGTCCACGGCCAGGTCCACGTCGGGGCCGATGGCCTCACGTACGGCGCCGACTAGGCTGACCATGAGATCGATCTCCCGGGTGGAGAGGGGACGTTGCTGGCCCTGGAGCCATCCCTTGCGTGCGCCGACGCCTATATGGTAGGGGTCCCGAAATCGTTCGGGGGCGATGTTGTCGAGATCGAACTTGATGGCGGTGAATCCCTTGGCGACCGCCTGCTGCGCGTGCTCAGCCCACGCGGCCGGTGTGGGTTCGGCGCCGTGACCGCAGTCCGCGTACACCCGGATCCGGTCCCGGTATCGCCCGCCCAACAGATTGTAGATCGGTGTGCCCAGGGCCTTTCCCTTGATGTCCCACAGGGCCAGCTCGATGCCGCTGATGGCGGCCACAACGGCGCCGCCGGTGGAGCCAGCCCCGGACATCCCCCGTACCATCTTCTGGTACAGCCAATCGATGTTGTGCGGGTCTTCGCCTATCAGCAGCGGCTTCATGCGGCGCACGATGGCTTCCACCCCGGCGCCCCAGTAGCACTCCCCCAATCCGATGATCCCCTCGTCCGTGTACACGCGGACCAGGATCCATTCGAAGTTCCCCTGTACCACGGCGGTTTTCACGTCGGCGATCTTCATCTTGCAGCCTCCCTTCGCCTGAGGAACCCGCTTATGGCCGCGATGACAATGGTGGGTTATGGCGGGTTGAGGAAAGACGATGGCCTCTACCTTATCGCAAAACCCGGGGTTCCGCAAGCGCCTTTGCGGTTTCGATAGCGAGAGGCCCGCGGGTTACTGGCTCAAGTCCCGGCCAGGCGGGTGAGGGCGAGGGATGGAAAGCTGCTCACATTTTCGTGGGTGCTATCAAACGTATCCAGGAGAGGGAAATGATCGCTTTCATCTCGGATATCCATGGGAATCTGGCCGCCTTGGAGGCCGTTGTAGAGGACGCCCACGGCCAGGGGGCACGGCGCTTCGTTTGCCTGGGGGATGTGGGCAGCTCGGCCTGCTTGGACCTTTTGTCCGAGATCGGGGCCGTGTGCGTGTTCGGCAATTGGGAGGTGTCCGGCTGGCATCGGTACGCCGAGCGTCACCGGTCCTGGGTGCGCGGGTGGCCGCCATTGTGGGGCGAGGATCGGTGGGTGGCGGCACACGCTTCGCCCGACTGGCCGGAGGATGTGGATTCCGTGGAGGCGGCGGATGCCCATCGCCGCCGGCGTGGCCTATCCTGGCTGGCGATGTTCCCCGCCCTGCATCGGGATGCGGAGGCTCGCTGGCGAGCTCTGGCGGCCATGGAACTCAGGGGGGTGCAGATCGCCTTCCATGGCCATACGCATGTGCAGGAGGTATGGCGGTGGGGGCCGGACCGTCGTTTGGTGCGTGTCCCACCTGTGGACTTTGAGATCATCCACGATAGTCGCTACCTGGTGGGCGTGGGAAGTGTGGGGGATCCACGAGATGCCCGCGGGGCTTGTTACGCGTTATGGGTGCCACCAGGGCGGGTGCGCCTGTTGCAGGTGTCCGCCTGACAGATGAGGAGGCGGGCGAGGACGGCATCCAGGCTGCCTCCGTCCGCCCCCCCATTTGCTCGGCGTGGTAGGGTTACGGTGACTGGTGTTGGATCAGCGGCATGTAGATGCCGGGCACCCAGCGCGGGAGCGCCAGGACCAGCGCCGGATCGCCGAACAGGGTCATCGTGTGGAGTAACGAGTCGTCGCCGACGGACGCGTACAACGTCAGCTTGGCCTTGACCGTGGCCGGCCCAATCTGGCGGATGCCATCGCTGAAGAGGGCGTGGTAGAACCCTCTGGCCAGGATGTGCTCGATATGCGCCAGCCCGAGCCCGGTGGGCGACCAGTTGGCGATGGAGCCCCGCTCCGCTGCGATGCTCATCGCCTCGGCGATGGAAAGGTAACGGTTCTTCCAGGGGGCGATGAACGCGCCGTCGAAGCAGTTGAATGTCGTCACGAACGGGTAACGATCCTTGTTATGCAGTTGGGGTACGTAGGAGGATCGCCAGACGGCCTCATTGGCCCAGAGGTCCATGGCGCCGTGTCCGGTCCAGGTGACGAATAGGACGCCGTGGTTGATCGCGCGGGTGATCGCCGAGGTCACCTCCTCGCCGGTTGCGTGCGTTTGTCCCAGGTATGCCCGGGTGACGGAGATGTAGGAGGGGATCTCCCCGGTGATGAGGGCATCGGAGAGGACCGGGAAGTTACCTGCCTCGTCCGGGTTGTCGGCGGCCATGAGGGCTCGCTGTTGCCATGGCGCAGGGGGCTGGCTGCTATAGCTCAGGATCTTGTCCACGACTCCCTGGGCTTCCTCCAGGGTGTTGACGGCGATCCGGCCGATGATCATGTCCGGGAGCGGGTCATCGCCGACGATGGTCACAAATGCGTTGTCGGCGGGCGCTTGCCCGAGCCAGGGATCCTCCCAGACCAGGTAAGGAGGAATACGAATGGGTATGGTGAGATAGACCGTTGGGTTGTAGTTCCGCAGGTTCGCGTGGGCGTCACCGAGCAGGGTCACGAAAAGGGGAGCCGGGGGCTGCCAGTTGGCGTATGCGTAAGCGAGGAAGTCTCGGATCGCCCGGGGGTGCCGGATCCCGTCATAGAACTCGTTGTAGATTTCCTGCACGTTCACGATGGCCACCCGCTGCCCTCGCGATCGATGGAACGCGGCCAGGCGTTCGGCCGCCGGGCGGAATTCCTCATCGATGATCAAGATGTGATCTGCGCCCTGTGTCGGGCTCCGAATGGCGGAGGGGGACACAGGCTGCGCGGTGTCGGGCGCTCGGATGGCCGACGCTGCCACGGCGAGGAAGCGAGATCCCGCCTCTGTGGTGAGTCCTGTGCGCAGCGTATACCGGTGGGTCTCGGTGATCACCTGAAAGGCGGTGATGCGCTTCGGCTCGCCGGGATCGGTGATGTCGTACAGATACAGGTCTGGCTGGGTGAAATCGGTGATCTGAAAGTCCCAGGTGCCGGGCGCGTCCGCGTGAAAGAGGAGCGTGTCCTGATACGCGCGGTATGCTCGCGGATAGGACACCTCGATCCAGTTGGGGAACATGTCTTCGACGGCTACCCCGGGCAATCGCACGAACTCCAGTGTGACCTGATTCGCCCCGGAGACGAGCTGGGTTGGGGAGACGGTGGCCGTGATCTGGATCGAATGGGAGCCGTCCCAGGTCACCTCTTGCACCTGCGTCCCGTTCAAGAAAACCCGGGTCAGATGGTCCGGATCGAGCTCTGGGGATTGGGAGCGAGCGCGCACCTCGACGGTCACCTGGACGGTCTCGGTCACCGGGGCCGGGAACGGGACGGTGATGGCGTAGGTCTTTGACACGGATGTGGCCTTTCCTCCGACCACGACGCGCTCCCAGAACCAGGTGTCCTTCACGTCGGGTGTCTTCGTCTCCAGGGTCCACCAGAAGGTGTTCTCCTCCGCGTGGATGGTGTCCCGGAACGAGGTGGGCGTGGCCTTCCCCTGAGGGGCTCCGTTCACGGAGACCATCCGCTTGCCGGGAGCTCCCCCGTAGCTGAGCCAGTAGATGTTCGTCCCCGTGTACTGGGTGTCCTCGATGTCCCCGTGGAACGCCTGACCGTAGAACTCGATGTAGTCCGCCGGATCCAGGTGGCCATCCTCCTCTCCGGACACCCGGATGGCGATCTCGCGCCCCTGGCTGCTGATGGAGATCGTGCGCGGGTCCAGCGTGTCGACCGGAAGCCCCCAGGAGGCGAGTTGGTCATAAGTGATCCGATAGATCCCATCGTGGTCAATTGGGATCTTGTAGCGCACGCTCGTCGCGGCCGCGGAGGCGCTGCGGGCGATCTCGGGCAGGGGGGCAGCCTCCGGCGGGACGCGCCAGAGGCGGGCCTGGTCGTAGTTGAGCAGGACGGCCCGCAGGACATCTTCCACCGGTTCAGGCTCTGCGATCTGTGTGGACGAGGCCTGGGCGGGGATCTCCGTGAATCGGACGGAGAAGCGAATCCGGGTGTGCACAATGAGCTGACGCCGCTGTGGATCGTACTGGAAGGGGGCGATCACCAGCCGGGCGAGCCGTTGGCTGCGCAGGAACCCGGCCGGCTCGATGACCACCGGTGCCTGAGGATAGAGGCCGTCCTTCTGGAGGGGAAGAGCCTGGATCCTCGCGCCGGCCTCCTGTGCGGAAGCGAGCGTATCAGGGAGAGCGCCACGGGTCGGCTGCCAGGCGGCCATCGGTTGGTCGAGAGGTTGGATCTCCTGGTGATCCTCGACGATGGAAACGATCGCCTCCCCGCGCGGCGGGAGGCCGATCAATGTCCCCGTGACCGGAAGGCGGGGGAACCCCGGTGGAGCATTGGGGATCAGACCGGAGGCGCTCACCTCGCTAAAATCCCCGTTGGCTTTTAAGCGATAGGGGGGCACGATGAACTCCATCTCGAAGCCATCGGCCCGTTGTTGAACGATCCGAAGCCCTACGGTCGATGTGTCCAACCCCTGCGCTCTGCCGGGCGCAGCCAGGGCTCCCAAGAGAAGGAACAATCCGGCCGCGATGGAGATCCCGATGGTGAATCTTCCGGTGACGATAATCCTTTTCACGCTGGCTCTCCCCTGCATCGATGGTGAGTATGTGGCGCCGCCGATGGATCGGGCCTTATGGTGGGTACGCGTTGGCCTGTATCCGTGAAGCCGAAGGTCGGCTTTGGCTTCTATTGTACACCTGGCCATGGAGGACGACGCTATCCCTCTGGTACCACTGCGAAGCACACTCCTTATCGTCGCTGGCCGGTAAAGTCTGCCAGGATCGCCTCGCACACGGCTGGAAGATCGTCGAGCGCGCGAGGGATGGCTATCCGGCGTATGGGCACTCGGGTGGCGAGGCGGCAGTGTTGTTCAAAGAGCCCCATTTGCAGTTCGGGCTCGATCCATCGAATGCCGTAGGTGTTTCGCAGGAGCTCGGCTACCGCTTCATGGGAGGGAAGGAGGGTGATGCGAGGCGTGTCCTGCCCGTCGGCGCCGGGGCGATCGAGCAGATAGATCGCCCCGAGAGGGCAGGGGCGCCCGTGAAATGCGTGCCGGATGGGGACATGCCGTTTGTCCGTCCCCGGGAACACGTGGGGAAACTCCCCGGATACGCCTAACAGCCTGGCGATCGTCTCCGGCCGTAGGCGCAGAGCAGGATATCCTGGCATCCCCCAATAGCGATCGTCTTTCATCTGGAGGGCGAGGACGTCGTCCGTCAGGAGGGGAAACCCCTGTCGGAGGAAAGCTGCGGCCGTGGTGGATTTCCCCCCTCCCGTCCGGTCGATGAAGGCTACGGCATGATCTTCGATCACCACCGCGCTGGCGTGAAGAACGGGGGTCCGCTGGAGGTGGAGGTACAGCGCGAGTACGGGGCCCAGGATGCATGCTCGAATATCGGCCTCCGTTGTTCCCACGATCGGGCGGCAGAGAATTTCCTCGCCATGCCGGGGGATGTGGAAGTCCCCGGTATCGCTGTATCGCATGAGATAGGCTCGTGGGCTGTGATAGACCCGATACAGGGGGGATCCATCGATCTGCCGGTCGCTTTCATGAGCCAGGGAGAACTCCGGACGTATGCCGGGTGGCGGTCCGGCAGGTAGCAGCTTCAGGTGGACGTGTGCATTGGACGTGCGGGCGGTGGGAAGCTCGGGGAAGGGAAGATCGCTGGAGAGGTTCAACCCATAGAGGGAATAGATCATAGGACAGGGCCCTCTGCCATGGCCTGGATTTAACCGGGGGGCGACCGGGATCACCCTATCGCCCCCCTATGGCCATGTCGGAAGATCAGGACTTGCCAAGGGCCCCATCGGAACCTCCTGCAGCTCCACCTTCCGTGAGCTCTTGAAGCGTTCCGTATTCGACGATCTGAGGAGACGAGTATGATTTACGCCCGTCACCGTGACGTGATCCTACCTGCTTTGCATCCGGTCGGTCGCCCATCATTTCCTCCTTACAGAAGGTGAGTGGTTGGTGGAATCAGCGCCAGGATCAACTTGGAGCCTCCCGCGATGGTTCAGGCGGTTAAGCCAGATCTCTGCGATGAGAGCATACCATACAATCCAGGAGTCGGTCGTTTCACCGCGACGGAACCGCTCGTATTGTTCCCGGAGCTTCTCTCCGTTGATATAACCCCGCTCGGCCAGCTCGGATGAGCGGAGTAGTCGGTGGATCGTCTCCACACCGCGCTCTCTCAATCCGCGCGAGACTAGCGGATCGGCCAGTACTTTAGCCCGAGCCGTTCGTATCTGGTCTGGAAGGCGGCCCTGCATGGCCTGGCGGAGCAGGGGTTTCTTCTCCCCGGTGGGTGTGAGAAACTGCTCCAGAGGGATCGCGAATGCGAATTCTACCAGCCGCTTATCCAAAAAGGGGTGCCGGGCCTCCAGGGAGTGCAGGCTCATCATCTGGTCGATGAAGCTGAGCCAGGATTGCAACCCAGGGCCGGTAACCCAGATCAGGCTTTGCGCTCGGGCTGCCTTCACGCGATGTAGCCCCAGTCCCTCCTTTTGTCGTTTGGTGAGTTCGTGCTTGCGCTCGAACTTCGGGTCCAACCAGACAGGTGGCAGATCCCATGCATTGGGGCGGATCCGGCGGCGCATGGAAACGGGGAGCATGCGGAAGATGCCTGCTCGCAATCGCAACGGGGGAAGCTGCTTGTATCGCCTCCAGTAATGCCAGATGTCCACCCCAAGGCGGATGGGCCGCAGCAGTTGCAGATGGTGGAAATACGCCAGGGGGGATTCAGCACAGACGTCATCCCCCCCATATCCCGTCAAGACGAATCGATATCCCCGGGACCGCACGATATCCAGAGCCGTATCCCATAGTAGATATTGGATTGCCGGCGTCGGCTCATCGAATTTGCGCAGGGTGTGGGGGTAGTCCCCCAAGGGCCAGCAGTGATCCGCCGGGATGTAAGTGGTGCGGAGGCCGTATCGTTGGGCGATCGCCTCGATGTTCTCCCTCTCGTCGCATTCCGGAATCTCATCGAACACAAAGGAGAAGGCCTCGATCCT
>JAJRVX010000156.1:0-2972 GCA_024277095.1 Chloroflexota bacterium | reverse complement strand
AGGAGGGCCTCACGGACGGCCGCCTGCGCGCTCCCCAGGATGTGTTCCTGCTGGAGATCGAGGAGCTGAAGCAGCTCCTGACGGGGGAGTGGAACGTGTCCCGCCGATCGGCGATCCATGACCTGCTGGCTCACCGGAAACGAGCCGCCCCCTTGTCCCCGCTCGATCCACCGGAGGGCCTGCCGCGCACGGGATGGTCCGTATGGGAGGGAACGGTCACCGGGCCGGCGCGCGTGCTGCGGCGGTTGGAGGACGGGGAACGCATCCAGCACGGCGACGTGCTGATCCTCCCCTCCGGCGACCCCATCTGGGGGCTGCTGTTTCCGCTGGCAGGCGGAGTGGTGATCGAGTGCGGCACCCCGTACAGCGCGGCCGCCTTGCTGGCGCAGGCATGGCGACTGCCCAGCGTCGCCCACGTGCCGGGCATCTCGGCCACATTGAGGGACGACCAGATGGTGACCATCGACGGGCCAGTGGTTCATTTTCGCTAGACGCGGCCACCCCGCTGTGTTATAATCCCCCACGCTCGATCAGGAAGAAATCTGAAGCACTTTCAACGCAACCCATAGCGCCTTTATGTATTCATGGTGAGCGATTAGCCACACACTCTGGGGAGGCCCGGAGCGGATCCGCTCCCCCGGGAAAAGCCTTTCGACCTGCCCGGCCTCGGCCTGGGTCCTGCGGAAAGGGCAGAGAAAGGCAGGTGCAAGCCGGAAAAATGGGGTTTCCGTGGAGGGGAGAGCCCCTCTACACCTCCCCCTGTGGAACTGGTAACTGAGGGAGCCCCTCAGACATCTCGCCGGTAGATTTTCAGACACCTGTTGTTGCAATTGCGACATACTCCTGGGCAGTGTTAGAATGCGACTTCAACATCCAGGAGAGGAGGCAATTGCACCATGAAAACCCGTTCGTTTCCCGAGAGGCTGGACGAGAAATCAGCCCAGGCTCTCCTCACACATCACTTTCGTGAGCGCTATCACTACAGTCCAGCTATGGCTGAAGCCATCTTCCGAGACACGATGTTCATTCGCACTTTGCTAGATCCGGCCGCCAGGGAAGACGGTCAGATCATCCGTTACTTTCCCAAAGCCTCCGAGCCGGCTGGAAAACCCTTGAGTCAATGTGAATATGTGGCCGTTCGCCTCACCTGGTATGCGGCTGACGATGCGCTGTTCCTGGCTGAGCATGGCCCCAAAGCCCTGCGACAACGGAGGATCCAGCGCATCTGCGCCGAGGCCCTGGCTCAGGGAGCTCCAGCAACCCAGGAGGACCTGGCCGTCTTATGCGGTTGTCATCGCAGCACCATCGTGCGCGATCTAGCCGAAATGAAGGCCCAGAACCTGCCCGTGATCACCCGGGGCGAGATCACCGATCAGGGACGCGGCATCTCTCACAAACGCACGATCCTTCAAATGTACCTGCTAGGCTGGCCTCCTACCGAGGTAGCCAGGCGGACTGGGCATACGTTGGAGAGTGTCGAGCGCTACATCGCCCCCTTCCTCCGCATCGCCTGGCTGTACACCGAGGGAAAGTCAGTGGCCGCCATCTGTCGCCTGACTCAAATGAGCCGCAGCCTGGTAGAGGTGTATCTTGCCCTTTACCAGGAGCTGGCTACCGATCCCACCTTTGCCGAGCCCTTGACCCAGCGCCTACACTTCTTCTCCGAGGGACTATTCCCCCTCGAGAAAAAAGGGGGGAGCCCATGACCAGCGCAACCGCCCACCGCTTGTCCCAGAAAGAAACCTATGGCCCCGCCGCCACCAAGAACATCCGGGGCATCCTGCGCCAAGAGTTGCTGACCAACTTCGGCTTTGAGCACATGTTCCTCATGGCCGATGTGCTGATCGATCGCTTCCTGTCCATCCTCCAGGAGGCAGACGCCCTTCATGGCCCTCTGGAGCCGCTCCAGACGGTGATTTACGGCTACGACAAGCTCCAGCGGTTCCAATTTGCTCGCCAGCCTTATCAGTTGCACCTGCGCGCCGCCCGGGTGACCATGGTCACGCCCGAGGAGATCGCTCGCTTGCGAGATGGAGAGAGTTTACCCCAACTGCGGTCGGAGATGGCCGTGCGTATTTTGCGGGAAGCCTATGCCCAAAACGTCATCCTCTCCTTCACCGATGTTGGCCTGATCATGTGCCAATCGCCCAGCCGCATCTCTCAGCTCGTTCGGCAGTACCGCCAAGCCCATCCCGGTGCGTGCATCCCCCATTGCGGCTCCGTGCTGGACATGGGCAGCACCCAAACCCACAAGCGGACGGCCATCCTGCTCTACCTGCAAGGACACCTGACGGCAGAGATCGCCAGGCAGATCCAGCATGCCCCCGAGGATGTCGACCGCTACATCTATGACTACCAGAGGGTCATCGAGCTGGCTCAAGAGGGCAAAAGCATCGCAGACATCAGCTTCCTGACGGCTCTCCGCCCTCACCTGGTGCGAGAACACCTCCGCCTATGGAAGGAGTTTAAGGCGATGAAACAAACAGACTCCGCAAAAGCGACCCTCAGATACGAAGAAAGGAAAGCCTTCACACCTGACCAGGCAGCGGCCGGCCACATTGGCTGTGAGAAGCTTTCCCTTCCTGCCTCCACCAGCAAGGTATCAGAAGAGACTTGAAATGTCAACACCCAGCCCAGCGGCCAGGAAGGGCCTGCTTACAGATGTGAAAAGTGCGACAGCGCGCTTCAGACGCAGAAACCGTCTCGATACGCCGAGTATGTCGCAAATGCGACAATCACGCTCTAATATGTGGGGAGCGATGTGCTCCTTGCGGATGGACTGAGCGGATCGCCTGGGTTTCCCGGATTTCGGCGTCCCTTTTGCCAGTCGCCCAGGTGGATGATCCCAGATCACAGGGTTATCAAAGTATGCGACGATCTCTCGCCATTATCCTGGCCCTCTTCGTGCTGCTATTCGCGCATCCCGTCTACGGTCGAATCCCGGCGGGGGCGGAGAACGCGTCGCCGGAGGT
>JAJRVX010000155.1:0-2887 GCA_024277095.1 Chloroflexota bacterium | reverse complement strand
GCTGTTCAGTTGACGCGAATAGACGCAACGGCATTGCGCCCCTACCCAATACGCCTCAGTGGAGGCAGCCCTTGTGGCGGCCTCAGGCGCCCACAAGGGGCGCCCCTACGGTAGGATTTCAGGGGCAGGTGTCTGAGTATTGAAAAGCCCTCATCCTCCCTGAGACATCATTAACACCCGCCTGGCCGGATGCTATAATGACCGAGGCGACCGGGTAAGATTGTCGAAAAGCCTCATCCGCTCATGTATCGTTTCCATCGAGTCCCCTTGCCGGGTCATGGCGATGCCTCTCTCCCCCGGCACAGCGGGATGCCTTCCGAGTGGAATGCTCGATGAGCGAATCTTCGCATCACACACGCGCATCCGTGCGATCTGTGCCTTTGTGACCCGTTCGAAAGCGCGCTCGCCATCGCGCCGACCACCTTCCTATTCCTCGCGAGCGCGGCCAACCACGATCGGAAAGGAGGTGAGAGCGAATCCCTTTCGATCCCTTCGTCGATTTCATCTCACGACTCCTATCTCTACAGGAGGTGACTCGATGGACGCGCTTTCCAACAAACGTATCAGCCGCCGCAAGCTGTTGAAGCTGTTGGGTGCCGGCGCCACCGCCGCTTATGTGGTTGCCTGTGCACCGCCCGCAGCCCCTGCACCGGCCGAGGCCCCTAAAGCACCGGCGGTCTCCAAGAAAAAACCCTTCGAGGGGATCACGTTGAACACCCTGGGCGGCCCTGATCCCACAGGGTGGGAAGCCAAGGAGAACGCCCTGTTCGAGGAGAAGTACGGCGCCAAGGTGAACGTCACCACGGTTCCGTATGGCGAGCAGCGACAGAAGCTCACCACGGCCTTCATGACGGGCGGCTCCGCGTACGATTTCTTCGTCATCGACTGCATCGAGGTCCCCGAGTATGTGGAGGCCGGCTGGGTGCTGGACATCACGGACTGGGTCACCGATGAGATGAAGCAGGATCTGCTCCCCTTCGCGGCCGACGGGATGATGTACAAGGGCCGCTGGTATGGGCTGCCGTGGATCTCCGAGTGGAAATCCTTCGTCTACAACGAGGCGCACCTGGAGAAGGCGGGGATCAGCGAGCTCGCCACGACCTGGGACCAGTTCGTCAAGGACTGCCAGACGCTTCAGGAGAAAGGCGTGGTCCCCAAGTATGCCACGGCCTGGTCCTGGCTGCAGGGCGAGGCGATCATCTGCGATTTCGTCGCCCTGGCCGTCAGCTTCGGCGGGCAATTCTTCGACGAGGACCAGAACCCGTTGTTCAACGGCGAGGGCGCTGTGAACGCGCTCCAGTTCATGCGAGACACCATCTACGAGTACAAGATCACCAACCCCGCCTCGCTCACCTGGTCCGAGCGCGAGGTGGACGACGCCGCCTACGCAGGCGATATCTCCTACTTCCTCAAGTGGGGGCTGCCCCTGATCCCGCTCAACAACCCGGAGATCTCCAAGGTCGTGGGGCAGTGCCAGATCGGCCTGCTGCCCTCCTATGACGGACAGCATACGGCCACGTGCTCCGGCCCCATGGGATTGGCCATCTCCTCCGGCTCCAAGCATAAGGAGGCCGCCTGGGCCTATCTGCAGTTCCGGGCCGGGCGTGAGGGGGCCAAGCGCAACGCGATCGGAGCGGGCATCGTCCCCGGATGGGCCTCCCTGTTCAAGGACCCGGAGGTACTGGAGGCCATCCCCGGCCTCGATCTCATGCTGGAGCAGGCCAAGCATGTGGTCAATCGGCCGCGCGTCCCCTGGTACTATGAGTTCTCCACCACCCTCCAGGTAGAGCTCCAGAACGCGCTGACCGACAAGAAGTCTCCACAGGAGGCCCTGGACGACGCTGTCGCCAAGACGCTGGAGATCAAGGAGAAGTTCGAGTCCAAGAAGGGCTAGCGCCCCCCTGAAGCGGGAAGCACCGGCGAGGGCCTGAGAACGCGAGATCGTCTCTCAGGCCCTCATGTCCGTCACGCTCCTGCGCGATGACGCACGGGAATGGACCATCACCCACCGATCACCCCATGTCGAGGATGGCCATGAGACCAGAGACCGAAAGGGACCACACAACACGCCCCCTCGCCCGCCGTGGGTTGCGCCTGAGCAAGCGACAGTTCGGGATCCTGCTCGTATTGCCCAGCTTTCTCATCGTCTTCGTCACGCTGGTCTATCCACTGGTCTACTCCATCTATATCACCTTCCACGACATGAACGTCACCCGGCCGGCCATCGGGCCGCAGTTCGTGGGATTTGACAATTATGTCGAGGCTCTACAGAACAAAGAGTTCTGGCAGGCGCTGCTACGCACCGCCTACTTCGTCCTGTACGACATCTTCGTGGGCATGCCGCTGGGGCTGGCCATCGCCCTGCTGCTCAACCAGCGCTTCGCCGGGCGCGGTATCGTACGGGCATTGATCCTGATCCCCTACGTGTTGCCGGGCACGGTGAACGGCCTCCTCTGGAAGTGGATCTACAACTCCGATTACGGCTCGCTGAACGCGCTTCTCCAACAACTGGGGCTCATTCAGGAGTATATCCCGTGGCTGTCCCGCCCCACGCTGGCGCTGCACATGCTGATCCTGGCCAACCTGTGGCAGGGGACCCCCTTCGCCATCCTGCTATACCTGGCCGGCCTGCAGACGATCCCGCGAGATCTGTATGAGGCCGCCACCGTCGACGGCGCCAGCGCGTGGCAGTCGTTCCGGAACATCACCCTGCCGCTGCTGACGCCGATCACGCTGGTCATGGCCGTGCTGAAGACCATCGCCACCTTCAAGATCTTCGACATCGTCTACGTGCTCACGGGCGGCGGCCCGGCCAACTCGACACAGGTGGTGAGCTATTACATCTTTATCAACTCATTCAAGTTCCTGAACATCGGACTGGGCGCGG
>JAJRVX010000154.1:0-5099 GCA_024277095.1 Chloroflexota bacterium | reverse complement strand
GACTTCGAGATCGAGCCGCAGATGATCGCCAGCCTCATCGGCCCCAATGGCGCCGGAAAGACGACCTTCTTCAACTGCATCACCGGCTTCTACCGCCCAGAGGAGGGGACCATCCTGTTCGATGGCACCTCCCTGGTCGGGCTGGCCCCGGATCAGATCACCGCGCTGGGGATCGCCCGCACCTATCAGAATATCCGCCTTTTCGGCAGCATGACGGCCATCGAGAACGTGTTGGTGGGGCAGCATACCCGGCTTCATAGCGGTGTGTTGGGCGCTATCCTGCGCGATCGGCGCACACAGGAGGAGGAACAAGAGGCCCTTCGCAAGGGGTTGGAGTTGCTGGATTTCGTCGGGCTGCGGGGAAAGGGCGATATGCTGGCCAGGAATCTGCCTTATGGCGACCAGCGGCGGTTGGAGATCGCCCGCGCGCTGGCGTCCGACCCGAAGCTGTTGCTCCTGGACGAGCCCACGGCCGGCATGAACCCACGGGAGACGGACGAGCTACGCCACTTTATCCGCCGGCTGCGCGATGAGCGAGGGTTGACCATTCTGCTCATCGAGCACGATATGCGTATGGTGATGGGCGTGTCAGATCGGGTGACGGTGCTGGATTACGGCGTCAAGATCGCGGAAGGGCAGCCGGAGGAGATCCAGAAGGATCCTCGCGTCATCGAGGCGTATCTGGGACGCGGCGCGGCCAACGCGCTGTCGCAGGCGACATCTTCACAGGTTCAGGTGTAAGCCATGAGCGCAGCCGAAAGCATGCTCGAGATCAGGGGCATTCACACATACTACGGGAACATCCAGGCACTCCGTGGGGTCTCCCTGAAGGTCAACCGCGGCGAGATCGTGACGTTGATCGGCAGCAACGGGGCGGGGAAGACGACCACGTTGAACACCATCTCCGGCATCCTGCAGCCCCGAGAGGGAGAAGTCTGGTTGCAGGGCGAGCGCATCGATCACCTCCCGCCGCATGAGATCGTGAAGAAGGGGGTCTCGCAGGCGCCGGAGGGCCGCAAGATCTTCAGCCGGTTGACGGTCCAGGAGAACCTGGAGATGGGCGCGTACACCCGCAAGGATTCGGATGGTATCCGGGAGGATATGGAGCGGGTGTTTCAGATCTTCCCACGCCTGCGGGAGCGGCGGCGTCAGATCGGGGGCACGCTGAGTGGCGGCGAGCAGCAGATGCTGGCGATCGGTCGGGCGTTGATGGCTCGCCCGAGAGTCCTGTTGTTGGACGAGCCGTCCATGGGGTTGGCCCCGTTGCTGGTCGAGGAGATCTTCAGCGTGATTCAGGAGATCAACCAGCAGGGGACCAGCATCCTGTTGGTGGAGCAGAACGCTCGGCTTGCGCTCTCCATCGCGCACCGCGGCTATGTCCTGGAGACCGGGCGTATCGTCCTGGAGGGGCCGGCAGACGATCTCCTCCACAATCCGCAGGTGATTGAGGCGTACCTGGGCGGACACTAGCCTGTCCCCTGGCGCGGCGCCCCTTGAGCGGAGCCCGGCGCATGGAGCGGATCCAGCTAACCGACGCGGTTTACCAGTTGAAGGGCGGCACCAATGTCGGCCTGGTGGTCCAGGGTGGGCGGGCGCTGGTTGTCGACGCCGGGCTCGATCGGGACGCGGGCCGTCGCATCGCCCGGGCTGCCCGGCAATTGGGGGTGAGCATCGAGGCGGTGGTGATCACGCATGCCCACGCGGACCACTTCGGGGGCGCCGCCGAGGTCAAGCGCCGGACCGGGGCGGCCGTGTACGCCCCGGATTTCGAGGCGGCCATCGTCGAGCACCCGGAGCTGGAGGGGTACTACCTGTTCTCGGGGGCCTATCCGCTGGTGGAGTTGCGCCACAAGTTCATCCTGGCGCCGGGATGTGCCGTGGACGGTCGGCTGGAGCCCGGAGAGCAGGAGATCGCCGGATTCGTTGTGGAGGCGATCCCCGCCCCCGGGCATGCTCAGAATCAGATGATGGTTGCCTGGCGGGACGTTTGCTTTGCCGGGGATGCCTTCTTTCAACCGGAGGTGCTGGAGAAATACGGCATCCCCTTCTACGTGCACGTGGGACAGGCCCGGGAGAGTTTGGAGCGGTTGGCCTCCCTGGCAGGGAGGTTTGCCTGGTTTGTGCCCGGGCATGGGACGGCCCTTCGAGAGATCACTCCCGTGGCGGAGGCGAATCTCCAGCGTATCCAGCGGATCCTGGATCTGGTGCGGGCGGCCCTGGAGACGCCCGCGGAGGCGACGGAGATCCTCGCCTCCGTGGCACGAGCTATGGGGATCTCTATCACCGCCCCGGCGATCTATTATCTGTCGTTGACCACCATCCGGGCGTGTTTAAGCGTCCTGCAGTCCGCCGGTGAGGCGGCGGTGACCGTTGTGGCGAACCGAGCCGTGTGGCAGCTCCAGAGGTCATGAGGAAGGCCTCTGGGGTTTGGATGATTGGTGGCCGGATGGAGCCTGCTGGTGCTCAGGCTCTGAATATTGGCTCATCTCCCGGAGATGTGCGGCTTCGCAGGGTTCAGCATGCAGCCCCCTACCGGCGACACACGTCCCGTGGATGAGCCCGAATATTTCTCTCAGGAGGAGTGAGGGATGATGCGTACTTTTCATCGATTCAGCTGGATCATCGTGGCGTTGATCTTGGCGTTGGTGGTGACTGCCTGCGCCCCGCCGGCGACGCCTGTGGCGCCGGCGGAGTCCGAGGCGGCGCCCGCGGGGGAAACGGCCAAGGTCAAGATCAAGGTCGGCATGAACGCCGAGTATCCGCCCTTTGAGTTCGTGGACGAGTCCGGGAACATCGTCGGCTTCGACGTGGATCTGATCGATGCGCTGGCGAAGCGGGCCGGGTTCGACTACGAGCTCATCAACACGAAGTGGGATGGGATCTTCGCCGCGCTGGCCTCCGGGGAATTCGATGTGGTCTGCTCCGCGGTGACGATCACGGAGGAGCGCGCCCAGATCGTCGACTTCACCGATCCTTACTTCAACGCGGGCCAGAGCATCGCCGTGCTGGCGACCAATGATGAGATCAAGGGCGTTGAGGATCTGAAGGGGAAGCGGATCGGTGTCCAGTTGGGGACGACTGGGGATATCGAGGCCTCCAAGATCGAGGGGGCCGAGGTCAAGCGCTACGAGGAGATCACCATCGCCTTCCAGGCATTGGCCAACGGGGATGTGGATGCCGTGGTCAACGACACGCCCACCTCGGCGGAGATCATCAAGGCGAACCCAGAGCTCAATGCCAAGCTGGTGGGTGAGCCCTTCACCGATGAGTTCTATGGAATCGCCGTCAACAAGAACAAGCCGGAGATCCGAGACGCCTTGAACAAGGCGTTGAAGGAAATCAAGGCGGATGGCACGTACGACAAGATCTACGAGAAGTGGTTCGGCAGCTGATACCGTCCGGTGCAGAGCGCTGAGAGGTGGGTAGGAAGTTGCACGGCCGTCCGTCCATCCCCTACGGGTATGGTCGGATGGCCGTGCTGATGTTGGCTCATCTTGTGGGAGGAGTGAGTGGATGGAATCGGGAACAGGTGATCTGACTCAGCCGGCGGGCGGCCTGGCCGAGGACGCGTCGCGGGGCGGGGTGTGGACCAAGTTCGACGTGTCCACCTTCCCCTGGTGGGTCTTGATCGTCGTGGTGGTCGGGCTGTACGTGACCATCGGCGTGCTCACCTCCCCGCAGTATCGTGACGTCTTTCAGTTCATCATCCCGGGGCTGCGCGTCACGTTGCAGGCGACCTTTACGGCTTACGGGTTGGCGCTGATCATCGGGCTGGTCGCCGGGCTCATGCGGGTGTCCCGCAACCCCGTGCTGTACGCCGTCTCCACGTTATATGTCGAAATCATCCGGGGCATCCCCATGCTCGTCATCTTGCTCTATGCGGGGTTCGTCATCTCTCCACGACTGCGCGATTCCACCGGCGGGGCCATCACGCTGAGCGATATCCAGGAGGCGATCCTGGGCCTGGCCATCGGCTACGGCGCATACCTGGCGGAGGTGTATCGCGCCGGCATCGAGTCCATTCACCGCGGGCAGATGGAGGCGGCCCGCTCTTTGGGCATGACCTACATGCAGGCCATGCGCTACGTGGTGTTGCCTCAAGCGATCCGGGTGATCTTGCCTCCTTTGGGCAACGATTTCATCGCCATGCTCAAGGACTCGTCCCTGGTGGCCGTGCTGGCGATCCCGGATCTGTTGCAGATGGGGCGACTCTACATCTCGCGCACGTTTCGCGCGTTCGAGGGGTATAACTCCGTCGCCCTCCTGTACCTGGCGATGACGCTGATGCTCTCCCTGCTGGTGCGGTGGATCGAGAGGAGGTGGAGCATCGATGCCCGATAGCATCATCCAGATTCGGAACTTGCATAAGCGGTTCGGCCATGTGCACGCGTTGCGCGGGGTGAATCTGGACGTCTCTCGCGGCGAGGTCGTGGTCGTCGTCGGCCCCAGCGGATCGGGCAAATCCACCCTGTTGCGATGCATCAACCATCTGGAGACGCCCACATCCGGGGAGGTCATCATCGACGGCATCTCCCTGACGGATCGGCACACGGATATCAACGCGGTGCGGGCCGAGGTGGGGATGGTGTTTCAGTCGTTCAACCTGTTCCCACACCTGACCGCGCTGGAGAACATCGTGTTGGCTCAGCGGGTGGTGCGTCGGCGCTCCCGGGAGGAGGCGGAGCACATCGCCCATGACCTGCTGGCCAAGGTAGGCATCCCGGAGAAGGCCGATGCATATCCCAGCCAGCTCTCCGGCGGTCAGCAACAGCGGGTCGCCATCGCTCGGGCGCTGGCCATGCAGCCCAAGATCATGCTCTTCGACGAGCCGACCAGCGCGCTGGACCCGGAGATGATCAAAGAGGTGCTGGACGTCATGCTGGATCTGGCGCGTGAGGGTATGACGATGGTGGTGGTCAGCCATGAGATGGGATTTGCCCGCAACGCGGGAAACCGTATGGTGTTCATGGACGAGGGACAGATCATCGAGGAGGCCACGCCCGAGGAGCTATTCTCCAATCCCCGCCATGAGCGCACGAAGCTCTTCCTGAGCAAGATCTTGCACTGATCTAGCCGATAGCATCGTACGGACAAATCGT
>JAJRVX010000153.1:0-6230 GCA_024277095.1 Chloroflexota bacterium | reverse complement strand
TGAGCGGTGGCCAGCGCAGCCGGGTCGCGCTGGCCCGGCTGTCGCTGCTGGGAGCGAACTTCCTGATCCTGGACGAGCCGACCAATCACCTGGACCTGGAATCACAGGAGATCCTGCAGGAGGTGCTGGCCCGATTCCCGGGCACCATCCTGCTGGTCACCCACGATCGCTACCTGGTGGAGGCGCTGGCCACCCACGTATGGGACCTCCAGGCGAGGAAGCTGAGCGCCTACGAGGGGGGCTACACCGAATATCTGGCCCAGCGGGCGGCCGAGCGCGAGGCGGCGTCCGCCGACGGCAAGTCCCGAACATCCTCGGCCAGGAAGGGTCGAGAGCGAGAACGGGAGGAGCGCCGGCGGCGACAGAGGGAACGCCGCCAGGCCGAGCGAGCGATGGCCATCGAGGAGAAGATCCACGCGCTGGAGGCGGAGCTGGCCCGACTGGGGGAGGAGATCGAGGTCGCCGGCCGGAATCAGGAGGTGGCCCGAGTGGAGGAGCTGGGCATCGCGTATGCAGAGGCCGAGCGACGGCTGCACGAATTGATGGAGGAATGGGCCGCGCTGGTGTAGCGCGCCGACATCGTCATGACGATCGTGATCGGACTCACCGGGAACATCGCCACGGGCAAGAGCACAGTCACCCGCATGCTGGCCGACCTGGGAGCTCACGTCATCGATGCAGACCAGGTGGCGCACGAGGCGATCGCCCCCGGCGGCGCCGCTTATCAGGCCGTCCTGGAGGCGTTCGGGCCGGACATCGTGAGGGAGGATGGCACCATCGATCGCCGGAAGCTGGCGTCGATCGTTTTCGCCGATCCGATCCAGCTGGCCCGGCTGGAGGCCATCGTGCATCCGGCGGTATACGAGCGCATCCGGGAGGAGATCAGGCGCATCGAAGCCCAGACGACACCGGACGCGCCGGAGCCCGTAGTGGTGATCGAGGCCATCAAGCTGTTGGAGGCCGGCATGAGCCTCTCCCTGTGCGATCAGGTGTGGGTGGTCACAGCCCGACCCGAGCAACAGCTCCGGCGGCTGCTGGAACAGCGGGGCATGACGGAGGAGGAAGCCCGCCGTCGCATGGCATCCCAGTCGCCGCAGGAGATGAAGGTGCAACACGCCGACGTGGTCATCGACAACAGCGGGAGCCTGGAACGGACGGCCGCCCAGGTGCGCGCCGCGTGGGAGGCCCACATCGCACCCCGGCGGGGGCGACACAGGGGAGCCAGGGGACGCGGGGAAGCATGATGGGCGGTTCCAACCGTTTCGAAGCGGCGCCCCGAGAGGACGCCAACCTTGTGCGATGATAGGGGAACGGAGATGAACGAATTGCAGCGATTCTATCAGGAACACCCCAACCTCAGCGCCTGGATCGTGCTCTCCATCGGCATGCTGATCATCGTGATCTGGTCCGCCAGGGATGTGGGGTTCCTTCCGGGCCAGTGGATCGCGCTGGGGATCGCCACCATCCTCCTGGCCGGGTTGTGCGTGTGGATCATCAGCTGGGAGGACGAGGAGGACGAGGCACAGTGACGGCGCCGGCGCCATGATGTCAGGTGCCGGGAGGGTCGCGTACATGAGGCTCCCCCCTGGGCAGAGCGGGCCAGAGCGCGCACCGGGCCGGGAGCTTCATAACCGCCGTCTCCCCTCGGCCTCTTCAGCTCGCCGCCGCAAGGGAAGTTCCCCCTCCCTTAGACGAGCGTCCATCGCGAGCCTTTCGCCTCCCCCATGAGCCCTGGACCGCGGCAGGCCAACGAGCATCATCTTCCCAGAATCGATCGACGAAGTGACATCGACCCCACAACCAAGTGAATTATCTCGCGAGTATGCCACGAACTTGACCGATGCAGAGGAGCATGATACCATTTCCTTCCTGAAGGAGGCGAAAGCGATGACATTGCATCCCGGAATCCCGGCGGAGTGCGAAGGCGAGCACGTCAATGAGGCCGCGGTGCGCCTCGCCGCACAGGGCCTGCTCGACGAGGAGACGGCCAGCCGGTTGGCCGAGACCTTCAAAGCGCTGAGCGATCCCACCCGGGTGCGCATCATCTCCGTGCTGCGAGAGACGGAGCTGTGCGTGGGGGATCTGGCCCGCTGCCTGAACATGGAGCAATCGGCCATCTCCCATCAACTGCGGATCCTGCGCCAGTTGCGCCTGGTGCGAGCGCGCAAGGCGGGCCGACACGTGTACTACGCGCTGGATGACGATCACATCCACTCCCTGTTCCTGCAAGGGCTCGACCACATCCAGCACGGGTAAATCGCCCCAGGCAGGCCGTCAGACACATCCAACGTTCCCCCCATTCTCATCGTCGAGGAGACCGCTTTCCGACAGCCTATGCGAATTGCGCTCATGGGCACGCGCGGCGTGCCCGCCTCATATTCCGGCTTTGAGACCTGCGTGGAAGAGCTGGGCAGCCGCCTGGTCCAGCGCGGTCATCAGGTCACCGTCTACTGTCGACGACACCACATCACATACCCCCATGCCACCTACAAGGGCATGCGCCTGGTGAAGCTTCCCACCATCGCCAACAAGTACCTGGACACCATCGTGCACAGCTTCCTCTCCTCCTTGCATGCCCTGAGCCAGGGATATGATGTCTGTCTCTATTTCATCGCGGGGAACTCGCTGGTCACCTGGATCCCTCGCCTGGCCGGGCAGAAGACGCTGATCAACGTGGACGGCCTGGACTGGAAGCGGGAGAAGTGGCCGACGCTGGCCAAGCGCTATATCCAATTCGCCGAGCGCATGTCCGGCCGCCTGGCCAACGCGGTGATCACCGACTCCCGCGTCGTGCAGGCGTACTACCGGGACGTCTATGGCATCGAAACCCACTACATCGCCTACGGCGCCGACGTACCGCGCGTGCCCCCCGGCCCGACCCTGGAGCAGTTCGGCCTGGAGCCGAACCGCTACGTGCTCTTCGTGGGCCGTTTGGTACCCGAGAACTGCGCGCATCACCTGGTGGAGGCGTTTCGAGGCCTGGACACGGATCTCAAATGCGTCATCGTGGGCGACGCGCCCTACGCGGACGCGTACAAGGAGCAGCTGCGGGCAGCGGCCGGGGACGACCAGCGCATCGTCTTCACCGGCTATCAATTCGGATCGGCCTATCACGAACTGGGGTCCAACGCCTGGATCTTCGTGGAGACGTCCGGCGTGGGGGGCACCCACCCGGCCCTCCTGGAGGCGATGGCCTTTGGGAACTGCGTGGTGGTCCACGATACGTCGGAGAACCTGGAGACGATCGGCGAGGCCGGGCTGAGCTACCCGGGACGTGAGGGCGGGGCCGGCCTCCGTCCCGTCCTGGCCCGGTTGCTGAGCGCCCCCGATCTGGTCGAGGAGTACCGCAAGCGGGCGGAGGAGCGGGTGCGACGGCACTACTCATGGGACGCGGTCACCGATCAGTATGAGGCGCTGTTTGAGCGAGTGCTGGGGCGAGAGGCTCCCTCGCGTCGCCCGGCCGAGTAGGCTCCACGAGATTTTAGCCCGGAAGCTCTTTCAGGTATAATTCACCCCGGAACTGGCTGACCCACTCCACATCGCTTCGCGAGGGTGCGAGAACCCCCAGACGCCCAGGTGCGTCCCATAAGCGGGGGGACGACGTCACCTCTCGCCACGGCAATGCCTCACACCCTCGCCTGCCAGCCATGCCCGCGATTTCAGATCACCTTACGGAGAGTGAGACTTGAGCCAGGAAAAGATCCGGTGCAGTGTGGGGGTCACGGCGCACAATGAGGAAGCCAACATCGGAGCGCTCCTGGATGCCCTGCTCGATCAACACCTGCACGATGTCGAGATCACCGAGATCATCGTCGTCGCATCGGGGTGCACCGATCGCACAGTTCCCATCGTGCAGGAGTACGTCCAGCGTGACCCGCGCATCCGCCTCTTCGTGCAGGAACGCCGGGAGGGGAAGACCTCCGCGGTGAACGTGTTCCTTAAGCACGCCAAGGAGGACATCTGCGTCCTGGAAAGCGGCGACACGCTTCCCCGCGAGGACGCGATCGAGAACCTGGTCCGCATGTTCGCCGATCCCCGGGTCGGCATGACCGGCGCGCACAAGGTGCCTCTGAACACGCCGGATCACCTCGTCGGGCTGTTCACCCATCTGCGCCTGCGCATGGAGCACGAGCTGTGCCTGGACATCCCCCGGCTGGGGGAGCTCATCGCCTTCCGGAAGGTGTTCGACCAGATCCCGCCCGATGTGGCCATGGATGAGGCGTTCGTAGAGGCGCTCATCATTCAGCGCGGGCTGCAGGTGCGCTACGCGCCCAACGCGGTGGTCTATAACACCGGGCCCACCACCGTGAGCGATTTCGTGAAACAACGCCGCCGCAACCACGCCGGCCACCTCTACCTCAAGCACAAGTACGGATACAAGGTGGCCAGCATCCAGAACCGGCGGGTGGTCCGGGTGGCTCTGCGAGAGATATGGGGCGCCATCCGGCTGGTACTCGTCCTGATGGCCTTGGGCGTGCTGGAGGCGTGGGCCCGACTGCTGGGCTGGTACGACTTCGCCATCAAGAAGGAGCGGCACACCGTATGGGACATGGCGTGGACGCAGAAGGCCAACCTGGCCCAGGCGGGGAAGGAGTGGACGAACCACAAGGAAGAATCGCTCGTGACCCCCGTACACGAGGTGAATCCCCTTGAGAGATAAGCTGACCACACTGGCCAAGGCGATCATCAGCCTGGGCTTGATCGCCTGGATCTTCCACCGCGTGGACGCAGCCGAGGTCGGGCAGATGCTCGCCAGCGCCAACGTGTGGTATCTCCTGCTGGCATTGATGCTGTACATCGGCGCCATCGCCCTCAACGCGGTGAAATGGCAGGTCCTTCTACGAGCGCAGGGCGTTCGTGTGCCGCTGCGAGCGTTGTTGAGCTATACCTTCGTGGGCGTGTTCTTCAATAACTTCCTGCCGGCCAACGTCGGCGGGGACGTGATGCGGGGGTATGGGCTCTCAAGATACACCACCCGGCTGACCGACGCCGCCGTCTCCGTGATCGTGGATCGCGTGGTGGGGCTCATCGCCTACATGAGCGCGGCCGTGGTCGCGGCGATCGTGGTGGTGAACACCGTCGGAAACAGCCAGGACTTACAGGCCGTGGAGTACGCGGCCTTCCTCTCCCTGGCCGCCATCGCGGGCGGCTTCGGGGTACTGCTGAGCCGCCGGCTGCGCGCGTGGATCGGACGCCTGTTCCAGTGGCGCTGGCTCACCCCCCTGGCTCCCGTATACGGCCGCGTGTCAGATGCCTTTGGCGCCTACCGATTCCGCTACCGAGCGCTCGCGCTGGCCTTTCTGATCGCCCTGGGCGGGCTCATGCTGACCAACCTGGTGAACTGGCTGCTGGCGGAGTCGATCGGCGGCGGCATCCCGCTGCTGTACATCTGCCTCTTCAACCCGCTGATCGCCCTGGTGTTACTGGTCCCCATCTCCATCGGCGGCATCGGCGTCAACCAGAACGTCTACCCCTTCTTCTTCGGGCTGTTGGGCATTCCCCATGGACTGGCGCTGGCGGTATCCCTGCTCATGCAAGCCCTGATCCTCGTCTCCGGGCTGCCCGGCGGCATCCTGTGGTGGCGCCTGCGGTCGGCAGAGGTGCCCGCAGGCTCCCCCATGGCCCCGGGTCGGGCACAATGAAGAGGTCGCCCCTCTCCATCGAAGCGGTGCAGGCCCTGTACGAGGGAACCGACGCGGCCCATCGCTTCGACCACGTGCTCCGGGTGCTGGCGCTGGCCGAGCGCATCGCGCGGGCGGAAGGGGCCGACCTGGCCATCGTGCGCACGGCTGCCCTGCTGCATGACATCGAACGGGAGCGACACGCCGCGGATCACCACCTGCGCGGGGCGGAGCGAGCGCGCCGGTTGCTGCGAGGACACCCACAACCCTTCGTGGACGCCGTCGCGCACGCGATCGAGGCCCATCGATTCCGGGCTGGCCCGGCCCCGGCTACCCCCGAGGCCCGATGCCTGTTCGACGCGGACAAGCTGGACGCCATCGGGGCGATCGGCGTCGCCCGGGCGTTCGCCTACGGCGGACGGCATGGGCAGCGGCTGTGGGCGCCGCTGTCCAGCGTCGACGCCGACGGGCCGGAACCACCCCCGGACGAGTACACCCCCGTACACGAGTTCGTGCGCAAGCTGGCCCGTCTGCGGGACCGGCTATACACGGCCACCGCCCGACAGATCGCCGAGGACCGCCATGCCTTCATGCTGGCGTTCTATCGCC
>JAJRVX010000152.1:0-2742 GCA_024277095.1 Chloroflexota bacterium | reverse complement strand
GTTTGGCTTGCGCCTGCCTTCCGGCGTGGTGTTGGGGGAGATTCACGGTTACGTGTTGCACCTGGCGCAGAGGACTTTTGAGATCGCCCGGCCGGAGCCTCAGCGCCGGATCTTGAGCGTCTATCGGGGACCCGGGCCGCGTTTGGGCGACCTGGGGCCGGAGGTCAGCTTCGATGCCTGGCTGCTGAGCGAGGTCGAGCGGGCCGGCGGCCGGGTGGTGCGCGAGCGCGTGGTAGAGGTGGATCTGCATGGTCGGCCGTCGTTGCGGACCCGGGAGCGCCGCTACGCGAGCGATCTGGTGGTCCTGGCCACCGGCGTCAACAGCCGTCTGCCATCGCTTCGGGCCTCCGAGTATGTCCCGCCGCCTGTGGAGGTGATGGCTCAGGACGAGCTGTTGGCGCCCGGCTTCCAGGACAAGGGTTGGGTGCACGTGCATTTTGGGCGACCGGGTAGCCTGGTGTTCGCCGGGTTGGTGTCCAAGGGACCTTATGTGAACATCAGCCTGTTGGGGCATCATCTGGAGAGGGATGCGGTGGGCGTGCTGTTGCAGGAGCCGGATGTGCGTGCCACGCTGCGAGAGGAGCCGATGCGCCTGTGTGGCTGTCGGCCGCGCGTCGCCGTTGGGATCGCTCACGGTTACTACGCCGATCACTTCGTGGCTGTGGGAGATGCGGCGGTGACCCGCTTATACAAGGACGGCATCGGCGCGGCATTCCTGACGGCGGGGCAGGCCGCTCGCACAGCTCTGGAGATGGGCGGGAGCGCGAGGGATTTCGCCCGAGGCTATGCGCCGCTCTGTCGAGCGATCGCTCGTGACAACCAGATCGGCCGGCTGCTGTTCGCCCTGTGGGAGCGCACTCGCCGGAATCCACGGCTGGTGGATGCCTGGCTGGCGATCCTGCGGGCGGAACGGGACCTGCCGGTGCAGGATCGCAGCGCACATCTGGCCCTGTGGGGGATGTTCACCGGGGATGATTCGTATGCGGCCATCCTGCGCCGCCTGTTGGGCGTTCGGATGGGGATGCGGTGGATTCGCCACGCGCTGATCGGCGAGCGACGGGCGTCCGCCATGGATTATCCGACGGCCGAGGAGCTGGAATCTTGATCGCGTCTACGCTTGGACCGCTGCGTGACGGCGGTCGCGTGGTGATCATCGGGGGTGGGCCTGGTGGGTGCGCGTGCGCCATCGCCCTGGCGCGGCTGGGGCGGGAGATGGGCCGTCGCATCGAGGTGACCCTGTATGAGGGGAAGACTTTTGCGGGCGAGCGTCACCACAACCAGTGTGTCGGTATCCTCTCGCCTCCCATCGACCGTATCCTGCAGGAGCATCTGGGGGTGCCCTTTCCCTGGCATCTGGTGCAGCGTCGCATCACGGGATACGTGCTGCATGGCGAACGACGCACGCTGGTGTTGGACGGCGCCGACGACGATGAGGTCTCGTACGCTCTGCGCCGGGTCCAGTTCGACGCCTATCTGCTGGATCAGACCCGGCAGGCCGGCGTGGAGGTGGTCCCCGGTCGGGTGACCGACCTGGAGATCCACGCCAACGGCGTGGTCGTGTACAGCGAGAGCGATTGTCGGAAGGCGGACGTGGTGGTGGGGGCGTTTGGGCTGGATGCGGGCACGGCCGCGGCGCTGTCTCGTGCGACTCCCTACCGGCCGCCCCGGTTCCTCGACAGCATCGTGATCAAGATTCACCCGCCGCCGGGCTATCTCGCGTCGGCGCAGGCGACCGGGGCGGGCGGGATGCTGCCCAGCGGACGGATCCACGCCTTCCTCCCGGCCCAACCGCAGATCGAGTTCGGGGCGATCTCGCCCAAGGCGAATCATCTGACCGTGAACATCGCGGGGGCCGGTGTCACGGCGCCCTGGATGGATCGCTTCCTGGCGATGCCTGCGGTCTCCGCGGCGCTCCCTCCCCTGGAGCAAACCGATCTGGCCGGGCCCGATGGGATTCAGTACTTCAAGGGGCGGTTCCCCATCTCCCTCGCCCGGGGGTTTTACGGGGACCGATATGTGATCATCGGGGATGCGGCCGGCCTGGTGCGGGCCTTTAAGGGGAAAGGGATCAACTCGGCCTGTCTGACGGGGATATGGGCTGCCCATAGCATCCTGCGGGATGGCATCTCGGCTGCCGCCTTTCAGCACGGTTATGGGGCCGCGTGTCGTGAGATCATGGCGGATATCCCATATGGGCAGATCGTGCGCCGGTTGGTGATCCTCGGCAGTCGGCTGCGTTTGATGGACATGCTGTTGGCCATAGCCGAACGGGAGCCGACCCTGCGCCGCGCCCTCTTCGACGCCGTTTCGGGGCATCGGCCCTATCGCGCCATCCTGCGTGATATGATGCGGCCGACGCTGCTCCTCCGGATGACGACCGGGCTGTTTCGTTCCGCCGCCTCGCGGCGCCCGGCGACGTGACCGTTTCGGGGATGAGGGTGACGATCAGAGTTCTCTGGGGGGAGATGTCAGGCCTGATCGCACGCATCGCGTGCTCGGGCGTCTTGATCCTGATGGGAATGGCGGTGGCGTTGAGCGGGTGCGGTGTGTCGGGTGCGCCGGAGCCACCGTCGCTGACGGTGGCCGCCGCGGCGAGCCTGTACTCGGCGTTCACCGAGATCGGGCGGGAGTTTCAGGAGGAGACGGGGATCGCCGTAACGATCGCCTTCGGGGCCATTGGGCAGCTGACCCAGCAGATCGAAAACGGCGCCCCGTTCGATGTCTTCGCCTCCGCGAACGAGG
>JAJRVX010000151.1:0-13883 GCA_024277095.1 Chloroflexota bacterium | reverse complement strand
CGGGCCGGGGCGAACTTGTGCGGGTACGCTCCTTGGATGTAAATCGGCAAGGAACACGGATCATCCCACAGCAGGCTGGGCTCCCATGCCCAGCCTGCTGCGATGTGAGGATCGTCGATACGAGCCCCATTGTTCGGGGCCTGCCTTCTTGATTTGCCCCTGCTTTATAACAGCCTATCCATCCGGCCTGGATTCAGAAACGTGCCCTGCCCGTCGATCAGGAGGGGAAGGCGTCTCCCGCGAACCCAGACGGAGCGCCAGGGGGTGATGATGCCCCTGGTCGGCCAGTACCCCAGGTGGTCCCGACGGTTCCGAACGTCCGAAGGGTCCAGCACATGCTTCTGTAGTCCGAAGAAGCGCACGGTGTAGACGTGGAGCCTGCCGTCTATCTCGTCCAGGTCCACCTGGGCGACGTAACACTTCCCATATAGCCACATCCCGGCGGCGAACCCAACCCCCAGCAGGGCGACGCCGATCCCCCATGCCAGCCGGACCCCCAGAGGGGCCAGGACGCCCCCGTCCGCCGGGTTTAGCCCATAGGTGTGGGCCAGGTGCCATCCCACTCGCAGGCTGATCACGGCGCAGATGAGCGAGAAGATCATCACGCCACGGACTTTGGTCAATTGCCAGCCTGCGCGATAGAGGGGAATCATGGTTGGCGTCTTCTCTCGGCTTTGCGGGTGGCCGGGGGTGAGGATCACGTCCCCACGACATATGTCGCCCGCCCGCGGGACATATCCTGCACCCGGGCGGTGAAACGCTCGACGTGCTCCACGGGAAGCCGGATCTCCAGCGTCACCGCCTCGGCGAACTGTTGGTCCGTGATCTCGGCCTCGTATTCAGGCAGGACGCGCTGCAACGGCTCGAAGAGCGCGTACGGGATCTCGATCCGCACGGTGGATCGTTCCACCTTCTCGGTCAGGGGCAGCGCCTCCAGCACGGCCTTCACGCCGCCGGCGTACGCCCGCACCAGCCCTCCCGTGCCCAGCTTGGTGCCGCCGAAGTAGCGGGTGACGACCACCGTGATGTCCCCCACGCCGCTGCCCTGGAGCACGGCCAGCATGGGGCGACCCGCCGTGCCCGAGGGCTCC
Source organism: Chloroflexota bacterium (assembly GCA_024277095.1). Lineage (GTDB taxonomy): Bacteria > Chloroflexota > Anaerolineae > DUEN01 > DUEN01 > DUEN01. The sequence continues at coordinate 12,792 of JAJRVX010000151.1, read as the reverse complement.
CCGTCGTCGCTCATGCCGACATGGGCGGTGCTTCCCGGCGGGCCCACCAGGTACGCCCAGCAGTTGTGGCTCGCGTCGGCGAACTCCGATCGGATCTCCTGGATGAATTGCTGGGCGGCCTCCACGGTGGGCGTGTAGTCGGCCGTGGTGATGAAGCGGGAGCGGCGGATCACCTCCTCCACCCGGGTGCGCCCGGCGGGGATCGGGTAGCGGTTGGGGGTTGCCATCAGATCGGCTCCACGTCGTGGGGCCCCGACTCTCGCTGGCCGGCCGGGGTGATGCGGAGGAACTCCGCGTTGGCCTGTAGCTCTTCAATGGAGAACGCCCCGGCGTAGCTCAGTCCGGAGCGCAGGCCGCCCACCAGTTGCGCCAGCACCTCGCTCACCGGGCCGCGATAGGGCACCGTGGCCTCCACACCCTCCGGCACCACCTTCTCCCAGTCGATCTCCTCGCCGGTCTCGGCGTACTCGCCCTCGCCCCGCTGTCGGCTGAAGGCGGCGCCCAGCGAGGCCATCCCCCGCACGACCTTGTAGCGGCGGCCGCCGCGGATGACGATGATGCCCGGGCTCTCCGTGGTCCCCGCCAGCAGGCTGCCCACCATCACCGACGATGCGCCTGCCGCCAGCGCCTTGGTCAGGTCGCCCGAGTTGCGGATGCCGCCGTCGGCGATGATGGGAATGCCGGTGTCTCGGGCGGCCTGGGCGCATTCCAGGATGGCCGACAGCTGTGGCACGCCGAAGCCTGTGACCAGCCGTGTGATGCAGATCGAGCCGGGGCCGATGCCGACCTTCACCGCGTCCACGCCCTCGGCGATCAGATCCCGTACGCCCTGGGCTGTGGCCACGTTCCCCGCCACCAGCTCGACATCGCCGAACTCTCGACGGATGGCGCGCACGGCGTGGATGGCGTTGTCGGAGTGCCCGTGGGCGATATCGATGACCAGCAGGTCGGCCCCTGCCTCCAGCAGGAGCTGGGCGCGCTCCAGGAAGCCGGGCCGCACGCCGATGGCGGCCCCCACCCGCAGTCGGCCCTTGTCATCTCGGGTCGCGTGGGGGTATTTCTCCCGCTTGACGATATCCTTGCTGGTGATCAGCCCGTGGACCGTGCCGTCCTCGTTGAGCAAGGGGAGTTTCTCGATTCGGTGTCGCCGCAGGATGCGCTTGGCCTCCTCGATGCTGGTCCCCACCGGCGCCGTGATCAACCGCTCCCGGGGGGTCATGGAGGAGGTCACCCGTTGCTCCAAATCCTCGGCGAAGAGGATGTCGCGAGTGGTCAGGATGCCCAACAGCTTGTGGGCCTCGTCCACGATGAGGATGCCGCCGATGTCCTCGCGGGTCATCAGCTCCTGGGCCTGGCGGAGCGTGGCCGTCGGGGGCAGCGTCAGCGGCTGCTCCACCACATAGCTTTCGCCTCGCTTGACGCGGGCGACCTCCGCCGCCTGGCGCTGGGGCGACATAAACCGGTGGATGATCCCGATGCCACCCTCTCGCGCCATCGCGATGGCCATGGCGGATTCGGTGACGGTATCCATGTTGGCGCTGACGATGGGGATGTGAAGCGTAATGTGTCGAGTCAGCCGGGTGGCCGTGCTGACATCCTGCCGGGAGGCCACCGCCGACCGCTTCGGCACCAACAGCACATCGTCGAACGTCAGCCCCTCTCTCATGTTCTCTGCCCTTCGTCCGGGGATATGGATCAGCTCCACTCCCCGACCACGCGCAGCACCCCGGTGATTCGGCCGTCCGGGGTGGTCGCCTCGTGTTGCAGGATGACCGAGGTCTCCCGCCCGTCATCCAGCCGCAGGCGCAAGGGGACGTCATTGTAGAGCTCCAGCCCCGGCTTGGGGCGTTTCTCGTACGTATACACGATGCGGATGCTGTGGTCGGGATCGCCGGGTTCGCGATACTCGGCGATCTGGCAGTCCAGGATCGCCTCCGGTTTGTCCTTGTTGGGGAGGAACAGCTCACCCTTCATTGGCAGCTCCTTGTACGTGTGGGCTTTCGCGAGTCATGGATCGGTTCTGCGCCCTCTATGATTAGGAGCACGGCATCGCTGTGCCCCGTGCGCATCCATGCGAAAAGGAAGGCTTCTTTTCTCCCAGGTGATCGAGATCACCATGGAGGGCAGCTTTCCATAGTCATCCAGCGCTAGCGGTAGGGCAGATTTCCATATCTGCCCATTGGTATCAAGTTAAGCGATACGGAAGCATAGCCCCGTATCTCTGGGGTGACTCGGAGGGGCTTCCCTCCGCACATCCCCTGTCAGGTGCGACCGCCCGTGGAGGGAAAAAGCGACAGGCTGGGGCCTCGCCCATACTGTTAAGTTGATGCGAATAGGCTGATTTCCATATCTGCTCTACCGCTTAGGCTTCCCATAACGCAAAGGGTATGTTTGGAATGAGCAATGTGGGGCGCAACCCTACGAGTATCTACTCTTGTAGCTGCCCATGCGCTTTCCTAACTCCATCGGTGCTGCGCGACCGCGATTGTACCAGAGCCCGTTGGGTGTGGCAAACGTCGGTGGAACGGGGACGGCTCGAAACCCTGGGAGGCTTTTGGGGCAAGACTTTCCAAGGGGAGCCCTCCTTTTGAGGGGTAGTGTATCCAAAATGGTGGAAATTCCGCGAGGCCCATCGCAAGCCCACAGGGGAGGTGCGGAGGGACCTCCCTCCGCCAAAACATCCTCCTTTTCCGCTTTGCACCTGTCCTTTCCCGGCCTGATTCGGGTGGGCAAGGCCGGGCGAGGCAGGTGAGGGGCGGAAACCGGGAGGTTTCTTTTGAGGGGCTGCGCCCCTCAAAGCTCCCTGCTGTATTTCCACCGAAAAGGATACACTACCTTTTGAGGGAGCGGTTGGGAGGGGAGGTCCTTCTGTGCTACAATCGATGCGTTGAGAACTCAAGAGATCAGGAGGGGACGATGCGCATCGCAGCGGTTTCGGACATCCATGATAACATCTGGAATCTGGAGAAGGCGCTGAAAGGCATCGCCGAGGCGGGCGCGGAGGCGCTCATTTGCTGCGGCGACTTTTGCGCCCCCTTCAGCCTGAAGCAGATCGCGGACGGCTTCGAAGGGCCCATCCACGTGGTCTTCGGCAACAACGACGGCGACCCGCTGCTGTTGTCCCGGGTGGCGGGCCAGTATGGCGACCGGGTGACGTTGCATGGGATCTACGCCGAGCTGGAGTTAGGCGGGCGGCAGATCGCCGTGATCCATTATCCGGAGCCTGCGCGGCGGATCGCGCAGGCCGGCGCGCTCGATCTCGTGCTGTACGGCCATGACCATCAGCGCCACGCTGAGTGGGTGGAGCGCACACTGCTCGCCAACCCGGGCGAGGTCATGGGCCGTTGGGGGACGCCGACGTTCGGATTGTACGACACGGAGACCGGGGAGATCTCCCATGTGACGTTCTAGCCGGTGAGGAGGCGACCGGGACGGATCGCCGCCTGGGTCAGGGCGGCAGCACGACCTCCTCGCGGCCGCTCAGACGGTCCTGGATCCGCTCGATGATGAGATCCAGGTGGGCGGGCGTGTGGACGAAATCCAGTTGATCGGCCGGGATGGTGAGCACCGGGCACAGCCGGAAGTCCCGAATCCACGCCTCGTACAGCGCGTTCAGCCGGGTCAGGTAATCCTCCGGGATGGAGCGCTCGAAGTCCCGGCCCCGGCGGGCGATGCGCTCCAGCAGGGTCGGCACCGAGGCGCGCAGGTAGATGACCAGATCGGGCGGGGGCAGGAAGGAGATCATCGCCTCGTAGAGCTCGCGATACGTGTTCCAGTCGCGCTCGCTCATGTGCCCCTGCATGTAGAGGTTCCGGGCGAAGATCTCGGCGTCCTCGTACACGCTGCGGTCCTGGATCACGGAGCTGGGGTGAGCGAGAAGCTGTCGCAGGTGCCGCAGCCGCCGGGAGAGGAAGAAGATCTGGGAGTGGAACGCCCACGCCTGCATATCCCGGTAGAAGTCGGCCAGATAGGGGTTGTCCGAGACGGCCTCGAAGAAGGGCTCCCAGCCCAGTCGCTCGCTGAGCAGGCGGGTGAGGGCGGTCTTCCCCGCGCCGATGTTGCCGGCCACGGTCACGAAGTACGTGTTCACGATCCGTCCCCTGTCGGCGGTCGAGAGTGCGACCAGGAGCGCTGCCAGTTCTTGCCCATCTTCTCCACATAGGCCGCTTCCAGGTCGATGCCGGCGGAGTTGGCGATCTTCAGCAGGAAGGCGAGCACGTCGGCCAGCTCCTCCTTGAGGTGGGATAGCCGGGCCTGGAGCGCCTCGTCCTGGGCCTGGCGGCGGTTGCCGACCTTTTGCAGCCGGGCTTGCTCCTCGATCCAAATGAGCTTCAGCTCCCGGCCGATCTCGCCCACCTCCTCCGTCAGGCATATGAAGTTCAGGTAGAGGTCGGAGATGAAGCCCTTCTCCCGGTCCAGCGCGTGGTGGAACTGCTGGAAGTCGCCTAGCCGGCGTCGTCCCTCAGCCAGGACGGGCGGCCCCGCGATGGGGAGCGAGGAGGGCATGTCCGGGAGCGGCGGCTGGAAGGTGCCCTCGTCCAGCGTTGCCCGGATCCGGCCGATGATCTCCGCCCGGTCCTGGGGGTTGCGCACGAAGTCCAGGTGATCGGTATCGATGGCCAGAAGAGGGGCCTCGCCGTAGGAGCTGAAGAAGCGCTCGTAGGCCTGGCGCACATCCTCGATGTAGTCTCGCGACATGTCGCGCTCGTATGGGCGGTCGCGCAGGGCGATCCGATGCATCAGCACGTCCGTGCTGGCCCGCAGGTACACCACCAGATCCGGCGTCGGGATGTGCTCGCTCAGCGCGTCGTAGAGCTGCTCGTAGACCGCCAACTCGTCGTTGTGCAGGTTCAGGTGGGCGAACAGCCAGTCCTTGGCGAACAGGTAGTCGCTGACCAGGGAGCCGCGGGCCAGGGTATCCGGCACCACGCGGCTCTGCTGCCGATATCGGCTGAGCAGGAAGAAGATCTGGGTCTGGAAGGCGTAGCGTTCACGGTCCTTGTAGAAATCGCTGAGGAACGGGTTCTCCTCGAAGACCTCCAGGAGCACTTCGGCCCCGAAGGCGTCCCCGAGGATGCGGGCCAGCGTCGTTTTGCCCACGCCGATGGGGCCTTCGATCGCGATGTACACTTTGCGGTCCACCGTCTGTCCCCCGATGGTCGGTTGGATGGGGAGAGCATACCGCCGCGCCGGGGAAAAGTCAAGATGAAACCCCGATCCGGCCTCATCCGTATGGTAGAATGGATGCGGCGCAATGATGAGGACACGGGATGTGCCAGGTGAACGAACAGGAGCTGGCCTGGATCCGACAGGCCCGGGCGGGGGATCGCGCGGCGTTTGGCCGTCTGGTGGAGGCGTACCAGACCCCCGTCTACAACTTGGCCTATCGCATGCTGGGCGATGCCGAGGAGGCGGAGGACGCCGCACAGGAGACCTTTCTACGTGCGTATACGCGCCTGCACACGTATCGCCCCGAGCACAAGTTCTCGACGTGGATCCTCTCCATCGCGTCGCACCATTGCATCGATCGTCTGCGGCGACGGCGTTTCGTCTGGCTCTCCGCGGACGAGGAGCCTGTCCGTCGGGCTTTGCAGGTCCGGGTTGTCGAGAGGTCCCCGGAGGAGATGGCGCTGGAGTCGGAGCGCCGCGAGGAGATCCGGGCCATGTTGGACCTGTTGGACCCGATGTATCGGGCGCCGATCGTCCTGCGATACTGGCACGATCTTTCCTATAAGGAGATTGCCGAGGTGATGGGGATCACCGAGGCCGCGGTGAAAACCCGATTGCATCGGGCTCGGCTGCAGCTGGCCGAGCATATGCGGGCGAATCCGCAAGTGGTGGAGAGGGCGGTCGCCTCAGGTGAACATTCGTGAGGTTATGAGCATGGAACATGCGGATTATACGCTTTGGATGTCGATGGCGTTGGATGGGATGCTGACGCCGGGGGAGGAGCGGGAGCTCCATCGACATCTGTCCGTTTGCCCAGAATGTCGCGCTCTGTGGGAGACGTGGGCGCGGGTGGATGCGGAGTTGCGGACCGCTCCCATGGCGGCGCCGTCGCCTGGATTCCCCGCGCGCGTGGAGGCCCGGCTGCGAGCGCACGAGCTGCGGCGCCGGGGTGCCATCGGCGGCCTGCTGATGCTGTTGGGATCCATCGCCCTCTGGTCGGCGTTGCTCCTGGCGGTTGCCGTTGTGGTCGCCTGGTGGCTGCTCGGCAACCCGCCGGCGCTGGTCTGGCTGATGCGCTTCCTCATCACGACCGTCTCCACCTTCTCGGTGCTTCTGCAGGTCGTTCGGCTGATATGGGAGAGCCTGACCGATCCTTCCGTTCAGCCGTTGATGGTGGGGTATGTGTCCATCATGTTCGGGCTGGCTATTCTGTGGCTCCATATGGTCCACCGTGTGCAACCGGAGACGGATCGGTCGGCCGCGTGAAAGGCGTAGGGACGTGGGTGTGTGAGATCCGTTGGTGGGAGGAGGATGTTATGCGGCGAGAGCGTTGGGTGTGGGTGCTCCTGTTGATCGTTGGGATATGGCTCCTGCCCGCTCCCGTGCAGGCTCAGACGGAGACAGGGGATCGGGTCATCTTCGGTCAGTCGTATACGCTGCCGGCGGGCCATCGGCTCAAGGGTGACCTGGCGGTCTTCGGGGGGGCGGTGACTTTGGAGGAGGAGTCCCGGGTCGAAGGCGATATCGTGATCGCCGGTGGAAGCTTGCGGGTTGCCGGCCGTGTGGACGGTGACATCGCCGTGCTGGGGGGGAGCCTCTCCTTGTTGAGCACGGCGTATGTGGACGGGGATGTGGCGGTGCTGGGGGGCAACGTCAGCCGGGCCGAAGGGGCGGTGGTGACCGGCGAGATGGTCACCGGGTTCGCCTGGGGAGGGCTCAAATCCTTCAAGCGGCCGGGAATCACGATCCCCGAGATCCCTCGGATATCGGTGCGAGCGTCCGGGGCGGACTTGTTGGTCCAGGCGTTCCTGCGTTTTTTGAGCGCCCTGCTGCTGGCGGCCCTGATGGGGGCGCTGGCAGTGGCCGTTGTATCCTTTGCCCCTGAAGCGACCCATCGTGTGAGGGATGCGTTGGTGATCTCACCCGGTCTCTCCCTGGTCGTCGGCGCGATCACGTGGATCCTGGTGTTCGGCCTGGTGGCCTTCCTGGCCCTCACCATCTGCCTGTTGCCCGTCGCCTTTCTGCTGACCGTCGCCCTGCTGCTGTCCATGCTTTGGGGCTGGATCGCGCTGGGATGGATCCTGGGCGATCGCCTGCTGCGGGCTTTGGATGTGGGGGATCCGAATCCGTTGTTGGCCTCCGTGATCGGCGTGTCGCTCATCTCGCTGATTTCCCGTCTGCCGTGTCTGGGATCCCTGCTCTCCCTGCTCGGGGCCGCCGTGGGATTGGGCGCCGTGATCCTCACCCGTGGGGGGAGGCAGGCATACGTGGCGCGGCCGCCGATCGCTCCGTCGCCACCGCCAGGAGAGGATGCCGGGTCGCCCGCTCCCTCGCCGGAGGAGGGGCCACAGCCTCCACCTCCGCCGGAGGCCGCATCGTCGCCGACCTCTCCTCCGCCTGAGGAGGAACCGCCGCCGGGAGCCGGATCGTGAGGGCCCGTCAGGTGGGGGGCAAGGGGTCTGTTGGGGAGAGGTAGGGGATCGTAAGCGGTCCCTCGGGGAGCACGGCCACCCGGCCGCCGTAGCGCGAGATCAGGTCCGGTAGGGCGGCGGAAGGATCCGCTATGGGCGTGAGGCCCAGGGAGCGCACCTGCGCGTCCGGCAGTGAGGAGTATAGGTAGACGTCCGCTTTCTGCTGGATTTGTGCCTGGATCTGGACCTGCCACTGGTCCTGCATCTGAAACCCCGGGCGCATGATCATCTCCAGCAGTTCGGCCGGGGTCTCCCGCATGCGCAACAGTCGGGCGTAGGGGCCGTGCTCCGGGATCCCGTCCGAGCATTCGGATGTGATCAGGATGGCCCCGCCCTGGCGCACGATGCGCGCCGCCGCGCTCATCCCCTTCACGGTCTGGTAGAGGTTTTGATCCAGCGGGTACCCGCTGTTGCTGGTGATCACGATGTCGAACGGGTGGGGGACGGGCTGAGTCGCCGTGCTGGCCACCTCTCGGCAGCCCTCCCGGTGGGCGTGGAGGTAGTGTCCGGCGTAGATGCCGGTGATCTCCTGAGCCGGAGTCAGGGTGACGTTGATCATGAAGTGCGGCGGGGCCATGGCGACGGCCTCCTGGATACCCAGCTGGACGGGATTGCGATCCATCTCTGCCCAGGTGGCTGCCGGATGGGCGATCAGCGGCGCACTGTGCAGGTGCAGGATGGTCTCCAGGCCGGCCACGCCTGGGCAGACCCCCTTGGCACCCCCGGAGAAGCCGGCGAAGAAGTGCGGCTCGATGAACCCGATCACGATGCGCCGGTCGGCCTCCACCCATCGTCGATTCAGCCAGACGTCCGCGCCCGATCGCAGCCTTCCCACGCGCTTCAGCGCTGCTCGGTCGGTCGCCGAATGGTTGACCACTCGAACTCGTTCCAGCACATCCCGACCCAGCATGGCCTCCAGCTCCTGGGGTGTGTTGGGGCGATGGGTGCCCGTCCCGTTCAGGATGGTGATGTGTTCGTCCGGGATGTGGTCTAGCGTCTCCAGGAGCCATGGGACCAGCAGGTGGCTGGGGCAGGCTCGCGTCCCGTCGGGGATGACGATGCACACCCGGTGGCCAGGGCGTATGAGCTCACGCAAGGGCGGCGTTCGAATGGGGTCCTCCAGGGCCGCGTGGAAGGCCGCCCGGGGATCGGGCAGGGGCTGAGCGGCTCTGGGGGCGATCACCTGGGCGTCATCGGGGACGGTGATGGAAACGCCTTGCCTGCCGTACGCCATCCGGATTCGCACTTGCTCCTCCCGTGCCGTCATCTCTGGATCTGGCCCGTCTTCGTCACTCCGTCCTTGCGTGGGGACTCATGTACGCGTCGTAGTCCTCGGTAACGAAGTCCATCAGTGTCCGGACGAACGTCTCCGGGGCCTCTACGTGGGGGGAGTGTCCCACGCCGCGTAGCACTTCCAGCTGGTTGGCGCCGGGGATGGCAAGAAGCGTCTCCGTGACCGCCTGTCGCTCGACGATGATGTCCTGTTCGCCCCAGATGAGGAGGACGGGCAGGTGGAGGTCCTTCAGACGGTGGATCGCCTGCCATCGTTCCAGCGCCAGGGCGGGCCCGGTGAAGGCCGCCGGCGACTGGCCTTGGGCGTCGTCCACCAGCGACTGGAAGAAGACGTCCGGGGCCCGGCCGGGCATCGTGGAAGCCAACGCCCGAACCAGCAGCTCTCGATCGGTGCGCATCTGCTCCAGGTATTGCAACGCCTCGGGGGGCGTCTTCACGCCCCAGGCGGACGGGGGGGCGATCAGGGTCAGGGTGAGGATGGGGCCGGGGCGATCCAGCGTCATCTGGAGCGCCACGGCCGCTCCGTAAGCATGTCCCACCAGGTGGAGCTCGTCGATCCCCAGCGCGTCGACCAGGGCCCACAGATCGGCTGCCTGCGTGGCGATCTCGTAGTCGGTGGGCGTGTCCGCCGGATCGCTTCGGCCGCAGCCGCGCAGATCGGGCGCGATGGCCCGGTACCCCTCGGGGAGCAGATCCAGGGTCGGTTCCCACCACCGGGCGTTGCCGAACGACCCGTGGATGAAGAGGATGATCTCCCCCTCGCCTCGTTCCAGGTAGTGTTGCCGTAGTCGGCCGGTCTCAACGAAGGGCATTGGATCCTGTCACTCCAGATAGTGTGGAGCGAACGTCCCATCCCTCATGATGATCTCCCCGTCCACCTCGATGGTGCAACGGGTGGGAATGACGTCCACATGGACCTGAGACGCCCAGTCGGCGCCCGTCTCCTCCGGATATGGGTTGCCAAATGCGACGTGGACGCCGGGGATCTTCTCGTCCTGAAGCAGGTTCCCCGTCAGGTGCCGCAACGCGATGTTGGTGCCGATGGCGAACTCCCCTAGGCGGATTCCGTTCTCAGCGGAGCGCAGGTATTCGGACAGCTCAATCGCGATGTCCGGGTTCGCGCAGGCGATATCCGTCACCTTGCCCTTTTGCACGCGCAGCCTGACCGGCGTCGCCAGCACGCCGTATCGCTCGCTGAAGTAGTCCCCCAACACATCGACCACCAGCGTGCCCTCGGCGGTGAGCGGCGCGGTGAAGATCTCCCCCTCGGGGAGGTTGCCCCAATCACCCTGCCGATGGTAGATGCCGGTGCAGGGCACCCACCGTCGCTCCGGGCCGAACTTGGCCGTGAACTCGGTGCCGGCGGGGGTGGTCACGTGAATGCGGCGGGCTGTACGCACTCGCTCCCAGACTCGGAGCGTCACCTGCTCGATCTTGCGGTAGTCGGCGGTCATACCCTCGCGCATCAGTCGGGGGGTGATGCCTGGCATGTGCCCGTGGCGCACGTTGAGCTCGTCGATCAGGTAACGATGCAATGTGATACGAAAGCTGATCTCGCCGGGCTGGGCAGAGGCCGCGTAGAAGGTGACGGTGGGCGACAGAGCCCTGACCTCGGCCGCGAGCGCCTCCGGCAGCTCGGTGATAGGGCGGTCTCCATATCGCTCCAGTAGCAGAAGATGGGCATGAGGGGTGATGTCGCTGGCTTCCTGGGCCAGCGCCTGCCCGATCGCCAGCGTCGGCTCATCGCTGATGACGACGACGCGATCGTCAGCCCGGACGCCCATGCAAGTTCGCACGGCCACCCGGGCTCCTGGAAGCAATGCCTGTTTCTCCGTGTCTGACATGGGGGGGTGATCTCTCCTATCTCAGATTGGCTATAAGAGTGCGAATCCCTGTTCCTGGATCTCCTGGCGCAGGTGGGTGCGCGCGGCCTGCGAGGCGCGGCGAGCGGAGTGCTCCAGCCACCCGTAGGCTTCCATCTCGCCGGGTTTACCGGGCACCGGCACCTGCCGGCCGGCGTAGATGCCGCTGGCGGCCATCTCGCGATCGTATGCCAGCAGATCCTCGTCGAGGTGGGAGATGTCGTAGCGCTCCCAATGGAGCACGGCACGCAGCGGTAGCCGTGGCTTCAGCGCGGGTGCTTCGGCCGGCCATCCCAGCGTGAGCCCCACGACGGGGAATACCCGTTTGGGCAGCCCGAGCAGCTGGATCACCTCCCGGGGGTGGTTGCGGATCGCGCCGATCATGCACGCCCCCAACCCCAACGACTCGGCGGCGAGCACCGCGGTTTGCAACACGATAGCCGCGTCGACGACGGCGACCAGGAAGGTCTCCATGTGGTCCGCCTCCAGCGGGTAACCGCGCAGCTCGCAAACCCGTTCCAGCCGGGCCAGGTCCGCGCAGAAGGCCAGGAAGACCGGGGCCTCTCGCACGTGTTCCTGGCCGCCGCAGAGCTCGCACAGCTGAGCTCGCTTCCCGGCGTCGGTGACCGCGACCACGCTGTACGTCTGCAGGTTGGAGGAGGTGGACGATCGCTGCGCGGCCGCCACGATGGCTTCGATCATCTCGCGTGGCAGAGGATCGGGCTTGTACCTGCGGATGGAACGATGCGAGCGGATTACCTGTAGCGTTGGATTATCCAGGGAAGGTGTTCCCGTGCTCATGGTCAACCATGATCTCCTTTCGACAGGGTCAGGGGGACGCTTTCTGTAGCTTCTGGGCCAGCGCTTGCAATTGGGCCTGCGCCTCTTTCAGGACCGGCTCTCCGTGCCCAGGGCATAGGGTCTCCACCTCCAGACGGGCCAGCCGTTCGATATCCCGAATGGCGGCGGCCGGATCGGCCGTGAAGATGGATGGTTGCGGGGCCAGCTCTCGCCCCGCGTTCCGGACGACGTCGCCCACGATCAGGACGCGCGCATCGGGGTGATAATAAGCTGTGTGCCCGGGGCAGTGCCCCGGCGTGAAGACGGCTTGGAACCCACCGGGGAGGGATGCCCCGTCGACGATGAGTTTGTCCACCTCTATGGGGATGCAGTGAAAGATCGGCCCTAAGAGGAGGTGGATGGGCAGGTTAGCCATCTTCCCCAGGAGGCCAAGCCCCAACGGGCGGCGTAGGCGGCCCTGCAGGATGGCCCCCGTCACCGCGTGACACACGATGGGTGCCTCTGTGGCCTGCCTGATGGCTCTCACTCCGCCGATATGGTCAAGGTCGCCATGGGTGATGAGGATGTGGTGGATCTGCGATGGTGTGAATCCCTCTGCGGAGAGGGCGGATAGGATGGAGCGTGCGTGCCATGGCATGCCGGTGTCGAACAGGATCAGGCCTTCCGCATCCTGCCAGACGTATACCCCCGCGCCGGGGGCGACCTCGTCCACCCACCATAGTCGGTCTCTCAGCTGACGCATCCACATGCCTACGGGCCCGTTGGGGGCACGAGCCGGGATCTCGGACTCAAAATGCCCCAGGCCATGCAGCCCGGGGCGGTATGCTCAGGGGCGAAGCGGCGTATCATCGGGTCATGTCAGAAGTGGCGTAGCCGCGTGCGTGCATGGTTCATGATCTCGTACAGATCGTTGACCTCCACGTCCAGCGCTTGGGCCAGGATGGATATACTGGTGAAGTGCTCAGCCTCCAGCTTCGTCAGCCGCTCTCGCTCCTCCGCGCTCAGGCGGCGGCCGCTCAGCACTTTCTCGGGCGCTTCGAGCAGCCGTAGCCGGCAGTCGGGACATTGCCAGGCGTGTCCGGCCAGGATCAGCAGTTCTTGGGCTGCCATAGTCTCATATTCCTTATCGTTACCCTGTGGATTCGCCGAAGGATGCGGTCGCTCGCTGGCGGGCCTCCTCGGCGATGCGGACGCCG
>JAJRVX010000150.1:0-16466 GCA_024277095.1 Chloroflexota bacterium | reverse complement strand
CCGTGAGGAGGATCGAGGGGCACACCAATCGGATTCGCTCGCTTAGGTTCCATCCCGAGGGCGCTTGGCTTGCCAGTGGGAGCGAAGATCATACGATACGCCTCTGGGACATCGCCTCCGGCGAATGCCTCCGGGAGTTCTCGGGACATGCCTACGCGGTATGGGCGGTGGCTTTCAGCCCCGATGGACTCCTCCTGGCCAGCGGGAGTGATGACTGGACGGTGCGACTGTGGGACGTACGTACTGGCCGCTGTGTGCGGATACTGCATGGGCACGGCGAGCCTGTGTGGGCTGTGAGCTTCAGCCCCGATGGCCAAACGCTTGCCAGCGGCAGCGGCGACCGGACGGTGCGCCTGTGGGATCTCCGTACAGGCCAGTGTCTCAGGGCCCTGCAAGGTCATACGCACTCTGTGCGAGCGCTCGCCTTCAGACCTGACGGCCGCTTCCTGGCGAGTGGCAGCAATGATGAAACGATTCGGCTTTGGGATATGGAACGAGGAACTTGCCTGAAAATCCTGCGCGGCGACAGACCCTACGAAGGCATGAACATCACCGGCGTGACAGGACTGACCGAGGCCCAGAGGGCAAGCCTGAAGGTGCTGGGGGCAATTGAGAACTTACCTAGCGGCGTCTCAAACAGGATTAGGCCATCCGCTCCTTCGACGATTCTCATAAAAAAGTGGTGTAAAAAGGGATCTTGACAGGAATAGTCATCGGGTGCTTCCATATGAGGCATCTGACAAACCATAAGAGAAGACAACCGATGGCCGGTCCTACTATAACGCTGTGGGAGTATCTGCGCAACATGGGTATCGATCTGGATGGTGACTTTCTGCGGGAAGGGGTAGCGCTGCTGGTTCAGTTGCTGATGGAGGCGGAGGTTAGCGAACGGGTGGGAGCGGAGCGATACCAACGCCGGGAGGGGCACCGGACGTACCGGAATGGATATCGGGAGTGGGTGTGGGAGACGCGGGTAGGAGAGATTCCGCTGCGGATTCCGAAGTTGCGGCAAGGGAGCTCCTATCCGAGCTTTCTGGAGCCGCGGCGGCGAGCGGAGCGGGCGTTACTGGTGGTGACCCAGTTGGCCTATGACAACCGGAACCCGCTCTTCTCATCAGGCCCATCACCCCTGAGCCGTCATGGTCGCCGACCTGAGGGATGACACGGCCCGCCTGGAGGTTGTCGAGGCTCACTTGCCTGGATCCGGTTGCGAATGCTCTGCGCTGCATGATCTTATTATTCGACGGGTGGCGGATCATTGTGAACCCCGCCACCCGCTTCCCTGCTCACGCTGGCTTGCGCGCTTTGACCTTGATGCTGGCGACTTTGTAGTCGAGATCGCGAGCCGAAAGGTCAGCCTCGGCCAGCAACGCTTCCGCATCCTCCCCCTCGGTAGCCTCACCGGTCCTGATGTAGTCACGGGACACGACTTTCACATCTTCAAAGCCCGCCGCGCGAATCTTGCTCAGATAGCTGGGCTCGTCAAGTGCACCCGCTATGCAGACAGCCCAGGCATTCAGGCTGTCGCGCACGGACTGGGGGAGATCACCAGCCACGACGATGTCGGAGACGCTCATCCGTCCGCCAGGTCGCAGCACACGGTAAGCTTCAGCAAAGACGGCGTCCTTGTCCGGAGAGAGGTTGATGACGCAGTTGGAGATGATGACATCCACCGATTCGTCGGGAAGAGGGATGTCCTCCATCTCGCCGTAGCGAAATTCGACGTTTGTCACGCCGATTTTCCTGGCATTGCGCCGAGCCAACCTGACCATATCAGGTGTCATATCTAGGCCGATTACCCGTCCTTCCGGGCCGACCCGCTTGGCTGCCAGGAAGCAGTCGATGCCACCTCCCGAACCCAGATCGAGCACCACCTCGCCCGGCTGAAGCTCGGCAATGGCGGTGGGATTACCGCAGCCTGCCGAGGCGCCAGTCACGCTCTCCGGCAGATCGGCGAGTTCCTCGGGCGAGTAAAGCCTGGCTGCGGTGTCCGCTGTCTCGACGGTCGCCTCCGACGGGCCGCAGCAACCAGCCTGACTCGTCCCCTCGACAAATCGGCGTGCGAGGTTCCCATAGGTTTGACGCACAGCTTCCTTGATCTGCGCTTCCTTCTGGAGATCGCTCATCGTTCGCTCTCCCTTTCATCGGATGACTTCTGTATGGGGCAGATGTGCTTCTGTTGAGATCGAGTGCAGAAGGGTTTGGCGGCGTGCCGGCCCTCCTCGATCCCCCCCGTGACCCGCGAGTCGGGGGCTGGAGAAGACAGGAGAACCTTCCCGCCCGTTTTGATGAATGCATTTACATGCGTCTATGTTTTGCGGCAAAAAAACGTTTACGAGTCGTACACCTCCTGTGTGCCGAACTTGGCGATGAGCTGGCCGCAGCACTCCACCATCTTGTCCCGGTTGATGGCATAGAACACTTGTTTGCCCTCTTTGCGGCTGGTCACCAGGCCAAGCTGCTTGAGGATGTTCAAATGATGGGAGATCGTCGGCTGGGATACCTGGAAGGCATCCACGATGTCGCTGACGCACTTTTCCCCTTCCAGCAGCACCTCCAGGATCCTCTGGCGAGTGCCATCGGCCAGGGCTTTGCAGAAGTCGACGCAGTCGATCGTCACCTCACGCCCCCGAATGTATAGATGTTTCTCGATGCATCTATAGGATGCCGTAATCTCGGGGATTTGTCAAGGCCCTTGAGACCAGGGTTGGGGCCTGCCCTGGACTTGTAGAAGATGGCAACGGGCGAGCGCCGCCACGAGTCACATCGCCTGCCCACGCCCCTTGTCCTTTGGCTCGGCGTGGACTCGCCACCGTCAGCCCCGCCGCACATTTGGGCTATCCCCGTAGCTTACCCAGGAGGAGCCCCGCCCATTCCTTGGCCCGTTCGATCTCCCCATCGTACAACGGGCCCTCGCTCTCCATCACGTGGAACGTCTCCGGCGGGGCGATTCGCTTCCCTCCCAGCTTGCGGAGTTCCCTGGCCAAACGCTTGGCCGCCGTGAAGTGGCTCAGCCACCACGCCATCTTGTAGGAGGTATCGAAGGCGGCCACGGGTGTGCCGCGCAGAATGCGCCTGGGAACTCCTTTGAGCATGTGCCGCACCGCCTCCGGCAGGTTCATGCGATGGGTCGGGCTACCCATAACGACCAGGTCGACCCCCTCCATGTCGGAGGCGGTAAGCTGCTCCAGGCTGAGCAGGCGGACGGAGCCTGCCGCTTCCAGCGTCTCCGCGATTGCCTCGGCGACCTTCTGCGTGTTGCCGAACTTGGAGAAATAGACAACCAGGGCTTTCATGTTCTCTCGTCCTTTCCGGTGGTGCGATTCCGATACGCGTCCACCGTTCGCCACATCTTGAACACCATGCCATGAGCTGCGGACAGATCGTGGAGGAGCTTTGGCAGCGTGTGGGCCGGAAGGCTTTGGGGCTGGGCTGGCGGTCGCGAAGAGGCTGAGCCAGATGGCGTCCAGGTTTCTTAACGATATGGAAGCGATGGAGAGGAAGGGCGTGTGATCGTCATTCGCCTTGGGGATCGGGTGACCCTTGGGCGGCGGCAGCGAGCATCTTCCGGAGCAAGGCCAGCAAAGAGGAGGCGTTCGTGAAAAGGTGGGTGGTATCCTCCTCGATCGCCTGGATGGAGCCGCGTAGCGTCTGTGGATCGTCGGTGTCCACCATCAGGCGCAGGATGAAGGTGTGGATGGTGCGCATGATCTCCCTATCCGGGGCACCAGCGGCACAGGCCCAACTCTGGGATTGCCCTATGTTTGAGGACGTGTGACCTGCCCGGCCTCGGCCCAGGTCCTTGCGGAAAGGGCTGAGAGAGGCAGGTGCGAGTTGGGAAGGTGGGGTTTCCGTGGGGGGATCCCCTCCCACGGAAACCCCAGTGGAACATGCCGCTGAGGGCTGCTCTCAGGCGCTTGGCCGGTGAATATTTAGATACGCTCCAGGGGAATCTAATGTGGCAGATCCCACATCTGCAACAGCTCCGTCGGCCGGCCGGTGCGCTGCAGCTCCTCCTTCACCGCCTCGCCGTAGTAGCCGGTGAAGTAGGCCAGCATCTGCGTCTCCGCCGCCGCCTGCCATTGGTAGTACAGCGCCAGGAGCTGCGTGTCCGGCGGGCCTTGCCGCCAGATGCGGGCGATCTCGGCGTAGTGCATGGGCAGGACCGGGTCCTCCTGGCTGACTAAGCGGATCAGCTCGGCGGTCCGTTCCTCGGAGAGATCCAGCATCTCCACCAGGGCGCGCTCGCCGGAGAGCCCGACCACGTTGCCCTCCTGATCCGTCTCGGCTCCCAGGCTGTAGTATTTGGCGATCAGCATGGCCATCTCCGCCCATGAGGTCAGGCTGGATCCCAGCATCATCATGGATCGGGCCGGCTCCTCCCACACCTCATCCTGCAGGATATCCACGCCGGCGCGGGCCAGCACCGCGCTGCTGTAGTCCTCGTCCCACTCCATGAAGCGGGATTTCGCCGTCTCCATGGAGACCTGGGCCTGCTTCGCCTGCGGCCCCAGAACGACGCTATCGAAGAGCGCCATGTTGGCGTCGGCCGCCCGGCGCAACAGCTCCGCCATGATGGTGATCCGGGCGTCCTCCGGGGCCGGGGCATCGCCGAATCCCATGCCGAGGTCCAGCGCATCCCGCGTGATGTCCAGGTAAAGGGAGGCGACGGTATAGTCGTAGGCGGCTTCATACAGCAGGTTGAGCAGGTCTTCCTCCTTTACCTGCTGTTTCTTATCCTTATCCTGCTGCTGGATGAGCCGCACGGCGTGGTCCACGAGGCTATCGCCCCAGGTGTTGTAACCGAAGGCGACCGCCAGGTTCGACCAGGCGTCCATGAGGGCGATGGTCTCGCTGGCGCTGCGAGGCCGCTCGGCCTTGAGCCGCTCGACGACGGCCTTCATGTCCTGTTGGCTGGTGGCGGTGGCCTTGATCTGATCCACCAGGCCGTTGAAGCCCTTTTGGGCGTAGACTTCGTCCAGGGTCGCCGCCTGCAGGCTGGTCTCGGCGTCGAAGGCGGCCTCCCACGCGCGCTGTTGGGCGACGGCGGCCATTCCCTGTGCCAGCGCGTGTTCCGCCAGCTTGGCCTGCTGATCGCCGTAGGTGGGCTCGCGATCTCGTTTGGCCTCGTCGCTCAGGCTGTTGAAGCGGCTGCGAGCCTCGTTGTAGCGCGCCAGCCAGGCGATGGCGGAGGCGCGCAGCTTGTCGAAGGCGCGAGGGGGGATCTCGGTGGTGCCGGGCCGTTGTGGCCGGGGCAATGGCTTGCCCGTCAGGATCTCGTAGGCCTCGAAGACGCTGGCCACCTGCCGCACTTCCACGCCCTTCTTCTTGCCCACCTCGACCAGGTCCACCTGCCGCTTCAGGTTGGTGTCGTAATCATAGCGTTGCCCGGCGGGGATGAGCACCAGCTTCTTGCCCGCCTTGGCCGCGCCGTCGATCTTGTGTGGGATGCCTCCCACCGGGCCGATAGTGCCATCCGGGTTGATGGTGCCGGTCATGGCCGCGTCCTCGCGCACCGGGTCGCCCAGCAGTGCCGCCAGGACGGCCACCGTGGTCAGGCCGCCGGCGCTGGGGCCATCGATGCGGCCGCCTCCGGCGTCGAAGGAGAACTCAAACCGCTCCGGGTTGACGCCCAGCAGCAGGGAGGCCAGGGTCACCGCGGTCCAGGCGGAGGCCCGCCACATGGCGCCGGTACCCTCCACCTCCGAGTTGAAGATGCCGACGCGCAGGCCGGGGTCGTCCTTCTGGCGTACCCGAACCGTCAGGGTGTGGGCCGTCCCCTCCGCCCCGGTTTCCGTCCTGCGATAGGCCAGCGCGGTCACGTGGACCGTTCGATCCACGCTCATGGCCGTGGGGGGAGTTGCAGGGGCGGACGTCGCCGGGGTGGTGGGCGTCGCGGGAATGGCGGTCGCCGTCGGCGCGGCCTGCTCCTCACCTGAGGCTACAGGTGTGGGAGAGGCCTCCGGGATGGGCGTCGCGGTAACGACGATCACGACCGGCGTGGCCGGCGGCGGTGTCATCGCCGGGCCGCATCCGGTCAACAGGAGAGAGCCGATCAAGAGGAGAGCCAGCAGGATCGATGGCGTTTTCCGGATCATCTTGACCTCCTTTGTGATGATGAGGCGGAACGTGGGTTACCGGAACGATTGGGACTTGGGGATGTACCCGCGTTCGGGGTAGGCTGGGTCACCTGGCCTCTACTTACGCACCATATCGCAGCGAACTGCCAGGAGACTGACACCGCTGCAGCCTTTGCCCGAACTGACTTCCGCTCATATTGGCACACATGACCTCGTGTAGCGAGGCATGCCTTGCCCTGTCAGGGTGGGCGAATGGCGGGACGCACGGCCGTGCGCCCTCACAGCTGAGGGCCTTCGGGATTATGACGTGTCGCCCCGCAATGCGTGGTAGAACGCCTGTAGATCCTCGTCGGGGGCTACGCCCAGGTCCTCTTGCAGGCGGCGTTCTAGTGTGACGTACAGGCGCAGCGCCCCGGCCCGATCGTTCAGCGCCATGCACGCCCGCATGCCCAGAAGGACCGCCTGCTCCTGCCAGGGCTCCCTCTCCAGGATCGTCCGGCAGGCGTCTAACGCCTGTTGTGCGCGCCCGGTCTCCAGGGCGTCCCGGGCCGCGTGCAGCAGCGATCGCAGGTAGAGCTGGGCGAGGCGCTCGCGTGGGACCGCGGCCCAGTCGGCATATCGGTCGTCTGGGAACAGGTCACCTTGATAGAGGGCCGCCGCCGCCGCGTATTCCCCCCGCCTGACGTGTCGTTCGAACGCCTCCAGGTCGACCCAGGAGCTGGGCGGGAGGCGCAGGGTAACCCGTCCCTCTTCCACCGTCAGGTAGCGAGAGGGGAATTTCTCCGGGAGGTCCGGCTCCAACGCTCGCCGCAGAGAGGAGGTGGCATGGTGGAACAGCGCCGAGGTGCTCGTGGCCGTCCTCCCCGGCCACAACGCCTCGACGATCTCGTCGCGGGAGAGCGTGTGGTTGGGGCTGACCAGCAGCAGTCGGAAGAGCTCCCCCGCCCGTCTGCGCCCCCACGCTCGCCTCTCAATCCTCCGTCTCCCCTGACGGACCTCAAACCGGCCGAGGGTACGGATGTGGAGTGGAGGCGGGGGGACGCTCTGCAGGCGGTTGCACAGCGCGTTCGAGAGGGTGGCGATCTCCGGATCCGGATGGCCCAGGTGGGCGGCGACCAGGGGGAAGGCCAGCGACCGTTCATGTTCCAGCAGGAAGGTGTAGCCGCCATCGATGATGCGGCGGGCGGCCTCGGCCCATGTGGCGAGGGCTTCCCCGGCTCGTCCCTGGTTGTGGAGCAGGGAGGCCAGGAACAGCGTCGCCCGCGCCAGGTCGAACGCCAGATTGAGGGGGGCGAGCAGATCGATGGCCTGGCGCAGGTCGGATTCGGCTTCGGCCTCATCCCCGTTCTGCTGAGAGGCCCGCCCTCGCTCGATCAGCGCCATCCCCTGCAGGTGCCTGTATCCCACTCGTTGGGCAAGGGTGTACGCGTCGTGTGCCCAGTCGTGTGCTGCGCTGGCCCTGTCCCCGCGGCGCTCATAGCGGCTGAGCCCCAATCGCAGCAGCACGTTCAGTCCCGGGTCCCCGATGGCCTCCGCTATGGAGCGCGCCTGTGCGTAGAGGGATGGTGCCTCGGAGGGGTTCGCTTCGTCCTGCGCCAGGTCCGCCAGGAGGCAATAGTAGAATCCCTCCGCCAGCGAGCCGGGCGAGGCGACGCGGCGCAGCTGGACGGCCATCTCGTGGGCTCGTTCTCGTTGGCCGGTGACCCAGTACACCCAGCCTCGGCTGGCCAGGGTGATCCAGATCAACTCCTGCCTCTCCTGGGTCACCGCCAGGCGATATGCCTCCTCGTCCGCGGCCAGCGCCAGCTCGAATTGGCCGCGAGGGATGTACACGCCGGCGGCGAGGTTGTGGAGCGCCCGCAGCAGCGCCTGATCGTAGCCCAGTTGACGGCTCAGGTCGATAGCCTGGCGGTAGAACTCCTCGGCGGCGCCCGGATCGTCGGTCTCGGCGGCGCAGATGCCCAGGACGAGCAGCGTGTCGACGTAGGCGTGGGAGTGGGGGGCGGCGACCGTCAGCGCTTCATGGGCCGATGCCTGCGCATCAGCGTAGTGCCCCAGCCGGATATGCACCCTCGCCAGCGAGGTCAGGGCGGCGACCAGCTGGTGCGGATCGTCGGAGGCTCGCGCCAGTTGCACCGCCTCCCGGGCGCGCTGAAACGCGGCTCCGATCCGGCCGGAGCGTTTCAGCGTCAGAACCTCCGTGATGATCGCCGTGAACGCCTCTGGATTTTGCGTCATGGGGAGTCACGAAATGGTCGATGCAAAGGCCCGTCCCGGGTGTGTTGGCCGTCTGACTGGTTTCGTGTCGGTCGGTGAGAGGAGGGCTTTTCTCTTCTCGGGGACCGGCTCGCGTGAAAGGCGACTTGCTTCATTATACCTCAGGCTCAGCTTGAGCGGTAGGGGGGAGTGTATCTTTTTCGGTGGGAATACGGCGGGGAGCACGGAGGGGCGCAGCCCCTCAAAAGAAACCTCCCGGTTCCCGCCGCAGGACCTCAGTTCAGTGCGGAGCTGTCGATCCATCGAGAGGGACACATCCCGACGGGATACGAGCGATTGTTCCCTGACGAGATTTGCGGTACAATGCGAGCATGCGTTCCATGCCTGCCACACGCGCCAGCCTGGTCGAAGATCTCCGCTCATTGGGCCTGAGCCGGGGGATGGTGGTCATCGTGCACTCGTCCTTCCGTGCCGTGGGACCGGTGGAGGGTGGCCCTCTGGCGCTGGTTCAGGCGCTGCTCGACGTCGTGGGGCGGGATGGGACGGTGGTCATGCCGGCCCACACGGGGCACCTGACCGATCCGGCCAACTGGCGACGCCCGCCCGTGCCGGAACACATGTGGCGTGGTTTGCGCCTCGCCATGCGTCCGTTCGATCCACGGCATACCCCAAGCTCCAATATGGGGATCGTCGCGGAGACGTTTCGGCAGCTGCCCGGGACGCTGCGCAGTCACCATCCCGTCGAATCGATCTGCGCGCGAGGGCCCGCCGCGGAGGCGATCACCGCCCGTCAGCCGTGGAACGCGGCCTCGGGGCCGGACGGCCCGCTAGGGCGCCTGTACGAACTGGATGCTCACGTCCTGCTCATCGGCGTGAACCATAATCGAAACACATCGTTGCATCTGGCCGAGGCGCTGGCTCAAGTCCCCTATCGTCAACGCGATCGGGTGCCCGTGTATCTGCATGGCCGCATCGTCTGGGAGGATGTGTGGACCCATGCCATATGCGGCGAGCGATTCACGCTTGTGGACCCCATCCTGGATGAACGGGGGCTTCAGGCCCATGGGACCGTCGGGCGCGCTCACGCTCGTTTCATGCGCCAGCGGGATGTGGTCAATGTTGGGGTGGAGCTGTTGCGCGAGGATCGATTGGTCTTCCTTTGCCCGCCCGGCTCATGTGCGGACTGCGACGCGGCGCGCTCCTCTCTGCCCCAAAATCGCGGCCATGTGGAGGCCCTCCCATAGGAGCCGGTTTGGATCGCGGAAAGGGAACCTGCCAGGGGACGCTATTGCGGAGGGAGTAGCGTCAGAGGGTCGACCAGGATGCCGTAATCACGGATGGCGAAATGGAGGTGTGGGCCGGTCGAATTGCCCGTCGAGCCGATCAGCCCGATGGGCTGTCCCTTCTTGACCACCTCCCCTTCCCGGACGAGCAGCGCGCTGAGGTGCGCGTACACCGTGATGTAATCGATGTGATGGTCGATGACGATCCGATAGCCGAGGCCCAGATCGTTCCAGCCCGCCTTGGTCACGGTGCCCGTGTCCGCGGCGACGACCACCGTGCCGAAGTCGGCGGCGATGTCGATCGCCCGGTGCTGGGCCGAGAAGCGCTGCGTGATCGGCCCCTTCACCGGCCAGATGAACTGGCCGTCCCCATAAGGCCATTCCTCCAGAGGCAGCCCGTTGTCGGCCAGGCGGGTGGGCTCAACCTGACGAGGCGCCGTGTCGGTCGGGTGCATGAATCGAGGATCCAGCGCCCCCGTGATCCGCAACCGCTGCCCGGGGTGGAGCACGTAGGGAGGGGCCTCCAGCTCGTTCCAGGCGTTGTCCACGATGACCTCGACGGGGACCCCGTACAGGGAGGCCAGGCTTTCCAGCGTGTCGCCTTTGCGCACCACGTGGCACACGGTGCCCAGCGCCGGAATCGACAGTACATATCCGGGCCCGATGGTGCTGGGGTCCTCGCTGGCGGATCGGGTGGCACACGCCATATCCGCCAGGTCCCTGCCGAACTCAATGGCGACGCTGGCCAGGGTGTCCCCGGGTTTCATGACATAATCGATGGAGCTCTGGATCTCCCATCCGTGTGCGGGGGCGTCGGCCACTTGCGGCTCACTCGTGTCCCCTGATGTCGATAGTCCCTTTGCGATCAACGGGAAGAACGCGCGGGGAACCAGCGTGCCGGGGGTGGCCTGCTCAGCCAGGACATATTGCGTGGGGAACAGCAGGAACACGCAGATGGCGATCAAAACGATTCGGCGGTTCAGGGACACGAACGAGCTCCTCCGCGTTGAAGGGGCGAGATGGATTCCGGGATTTTCGTTCCGATTATACGGGATTTGCACAGATTGGTCAATGGCTCACCCTTACTACCATCACCGCGTCTCTGCGACGTATGCGGGGAGATGCGACGACCGTCGCTTCGGCCTATTTCCGAACCGGCTTCTTGCCCTTAAAGTGTGTCTGAGAAGTGCCGTTGCTTCTGCTGTGGGGAGGCCCGGAGGGGCGGAGCTCCTCCGGAAAAAGTTCTCCTCCTGCCTTCGACCTGTCCGGCCTCGGCCCGGGTCCTTCGGAGAGGGCCGGGAAAGGCAGGTGCAGGCAGGAAAAAAAGAGTTTCCGTGGAGGGGAGCTCCCCTCCACACCTCCCCCGTGGAGTTGGTGGTTGAGGGAGATCCTCAGGTACCTTGCCGGTAATCTTACACTGGGGGGTACTGAGTGAAGGAGGGTGTATCCACGATGAAGGTCGGACGCCGGCTGTGGGAGGCATTGTGGCGGATCTACGATCGCCCGCAGCCCGCCGTCCCATGGCGGGATGGGGGCAACCTGCCGTGGGATGACCCGGATTTCTCTGAGCGGATGTTGCGGGAGCATCTGGATCAGAGCCACGGGGCCGCCAGCCGGCAGCAGGCGGAGATCGATCGTCAGATGGACGTGATCTGGAGATGGTTGCAACTGCGCCCTGGAGCCCGCGTGTTGGACGTCACCTGCGGCCCCGGCCTGTACGCCGTTCGCCTGGCACGCCGTGGCTGCGTCGTCCACGGCATTGACTTCAGCCCCGCCTCCATCCGCTACGCCCGGGAGCTGGCGGCGGAGCAAGGGGTGGCCGACCGGTGCCGATTCACCCTGGCGGATGTGCGCAGCGCGTTGCCCCTGGAGCGCGATGCCGGATATGATGCCGCCCTGTTCCTGTACGGTCAGCTGGCCGTCTTCCCTCGCGATGAGGCCGAGGCGCTCCTGAGCGATTGCGCTCGGGCCCTGCGTCCGGGCGGCCGGTTGCTGATCGAGCTGCTCGACTTCGAAGGACTGGACCGCCGGTCGCATAGCTCCTGGTGGTATACCGATCAGGGCGGTTTATGGGGGGACTTTCCCTATCTGCACCTGGGCGAACGGGATTGGGATGCGGAACAGCGAGCCGCCGTCGAGCGGTATTACATCCTCAACCTGGAGACCGGGGAGCTCCACACGTATGGGCTGGTCGATCAGGGATATCCCGTCGAGGAGATGGTGTCGATGTGTCGGGCGGCCGGGTTCTCGCAGGTGGAGACCCATCCGGCCGGGGATGGCCTGGACCTCTACGATGCCGACGAATGGATCGTCTATGTAGCCGAGCGGGGCGCATGAGCCGACAGCCGATCGCCGTCCGGATCCGGCCGTTGCGGCCGGAGGATATCCCCGCCTGGGTGGCCCTGATCAACGCCGCCGACGCGGTGGACGAGCTCGGCCGGGCCACCACTGTTGAGGCAACGCGGGCGAAGCTGCGCTCCCCGGGCTACGGCTATGATCGCGTGCTCCTGGCCTGGCGCCATCGGCGGCTCCTGGGCTATGCGGATCTCTGGCGGCAGGCGGACGATCGCGCCATCGGCGGGGTGACCGTCCATCCCTTCTTCCGTGGGCGTGGGGTGGGGCGAAAGCTCCTGCGCCGCCTGATCGGCCTGGCCCGTCGGGAGGGCGTGCGCTATCTCGATGTGCCGGTGGTGCCCCGGATCCAGGCCGCGGCCGCGCTGCTGATTGGCGCCGGCTTCCGACGTGTACGTTACTGGTGGGAGATGGTGTGGGTGGGGCGGATGCCGCCGCCTGCCCCTGATCCGCCGCCAGGCGTGCGGCTGCGTACCTACCATCCGGGACAGGACGCGCAGGCCTGGCTGGCGCTGGATGCCGCGGCCTTCTCCCGTCATTGGGGGGCGACCCCGCTGACGCCGGAGGACGTCGCTGCCCTGGCAGACCGCCCGGATTTCGATCCGGATGGGCTGTGGTTCGCAGAGGTGGATGGGAAACTGGTCGGACAGGCATTGGCTCGCTATAATAGGCAAGGTCCGACGTTGCTGGGCATGCCGGTGGGGCGCATCGACGAGGTGGCCGTATTGCCCGCGTATCGCGGCCGGGGAATCGGACGGGCGCTGGTGCTGGCCGCCATGAACTATCTGTGGTCTCGTGGCTGCCGGGTGATCGAGCTCACCGTGGACGGGGAAAACGCTCGCGCTCGCCGTTTGTATGATACACTGGGCTTCGTAGAGGCGGGACAACTTCATTGGTACCGATACGAGCTTGAGAACGGCAGATCGTCTGATTGAGAAGCCCTGATGAGGGGGCCCACCGGAGTGATGCATAAGGGCCTCTCCCTCACAGTTTTGGCCGAAGGAGCTCTCCTATGGATCAAAAGATCAGCAAGAATGGGCATAGCCGCTGGGAAGAAGAGGATCACATCATTCGAACGGAGCTGGATCCGGTTCTCCTCACGCAACTACAGATGCTCCAGGGGAAGACGGTTCAGGGGCTGGCTCTGTGGGCGAGCTCTATCGCCGATGAGGAGCTGGCCGAATTGGACGAGGACACGACTCCGGAGAATCGCGTCTTCGTGGATTTTGACTTATATTTGGAAGGGCATATCCTGATGGAGGTGTATGCGGCTTCCTTATATCATGGCGTCGATGAGAAACCCGTGGTGGGATTGGAGACCATCGCCAACACCCTGGCGCGTATGACCGAGCGGGGGGCGACCCTGGGCAACGTGACCACGGATGAGGCCGAAGGGCTGGTGTTGACGTTGACCACCCGTGAGGGCGAGGAGACCCTGATCGTGGCCCCGAGCGGCTGGGCGCTTGGGCATTGGGATGAGCTGCCGGACGACGAGCGATGGCTGGCATGAGCCGCTTGTATTCGCTTCTGTTTGTGGGGTGAGCTGGCGTCTGGATCCTGTACGCTTTCTCCATCTGACGAACCATACTTGAGGGCACACGCGCTGACGCGGAGCCGGGGGCAAGGCCAGCCCCCGGCTTTCCATTGCGTGGGGGTGATGCGGGTGAAGGCAACGAACGAGGTAACGGTAAGAGAGGTGTGGCGTCTGGCGCTTCCGGAGGAGACGGAGCTCCTGGCGGGGCACGCATCTCTGGATCGCGTGGTCAGTTGGGCATGTGCGATGCGCCCGATCCCGCCCGCCTTTCCCCGCCTGGAGGGCCATGAGCTCGCCCTGATCAACGCCGACGACTTGCGGTACCTGGATGATCTCCCGCTGGCACAGGTCATACGCGGGTTGCATCAGGCGAACGTCTCCGCCATCGCGGTGCTCGGCCCCGTGGACGAGGCGGCGATCGCCGTCGCCCAGGAGATGCAGATGCCTCTGTTCGCCCTGCCCGCTGAGGTCATGATCGCGGCGGTGGAGCGGGAGGTCATTCGGCTGATCGTGGATCGTGAGGCCTCGCTAGAGCGTTTCCGCTCCCAGATCGCCCACCAATTGGCCGAGATCGCCATGGCCGATCGCGGCTGGAGGGCTTTGGCCGATGCATTGGCTCGCGCCAGTCGCAAGACCGTGGTGATTCAGGACGCCATGCTGCGCGTCTGCGGGCTCGGCCCCGGGCCAAGCCCGCAGTTGCCCCTGCAGGTGGGGGAGGTGGACGACCTCGTGGAGCCCACGGTGCTCCCCGCCGGCGATGGCGATATCGGCCGGCTGGTGTTTCCCATCTGTGTCGAGGGGGAGGTCGTGGGGTATCTCTCCCTGTTGGGCCCACCCGGCGGGTTTGATGCCAGCGACCGCATCGTGGCCCAGGAGGGCGCGTTGCACTGCGCGCTGCAGTTGGCGAAGGAGCGCGCCATCAGCGGCGCGGAGAGACAGCGCCGCGCCCGGTTTCTGGCCGATCTGCTGAGCGGGCGGGAGCTGGATCCCATCGTGCTGGCTCGCCAGGCAAGCGCCTTTCAGTATGATCCCAGCCCGCCGCAGATCGTGCTCACGCTGGGCACGGTGAAGGGAGAGGGGCCGGACGCGGAACATCTGGCTCGCAGGGTGCAGGAGGAGTTGACACATCGTCGGGTGGCGGGCTTTGTGGCCGTACGGCCCGCCTCGACGGCGCCCGTGCTCGTCCTCTTCCCCCTATCCGGCGAGGCCCCGGCCCGCGCTGGGCGGCGTTTGGCTCATGCTCTCCTGGAGGCCCTGGCGCGTCAGTTCCCCCAGATCGCCCTGGTGGGAGGGCTTAGCCGCCCCTTGTACACCCTGCGTGAGGCCAAAGAGGCGGTCGAGGAGGCGGAGCAGGCCTGGTCGTTGGGGTGTCGTTTGGTGAGCGACCAGCCGTTCCAGCTTGTGGATGCGAGCGAGCTGGGGGTATACCGACTGCTGCTGCCCCTGGAGGGGACCCCGGCCCTGCGTACCTTCTATCAGGAGACCCTGAGCCTGTTGGAGGCGTACGACCAACGTCACGGCACGCACCTTGTGCACACCTTGGAGGTGTATTTCTCTCAGTTGGGGAACCTGAGCCGCACGGCCGAGGTGTTGCACCTGCATCGCAACACGTTGATCTATCGTCTGGAACGCATCTCAGCCGTCCTGGGCGTCGACCTGGAGGACGCCGAGGTGCGCCTGCGGCTCCAGCTCGCCCTGAAGGTCCGGCAGCTCCTTCGGGAGAGGGCTCGACGGGAGGGTTGATCGGCTGGAGAGTGATGGAAGATCGGCCGACGCCCCTGCTGGCTTGTGCGAGGAACGCTTCGTCGCCTGAGATATGTGAACATTGCCCAAGCGTCGTATCCCTTTTTCGGTCCCTTTGCCCCTGGCGGGGTCGGGCCCCGGTGGCTAGACTGCAAAGCGCATCATGGCGCGGGAACGGCCCCGGCGCTCTGGGGTGAGATGGCCATCGTGTGCGTGGTGGCGATTCCCATCCCATGGTCTATGAGAATGCAATAGCGAGGAGGCTAGGTATGCAGCAGGATTCCGCCGATGTGGAACGAGTGCAGGAGATCATCGAGCTGGCGGGCGTGCAGTTCGTCAACCTGCAATTCACGGATATCGTGGGCAGCGTCAAGCAGGTGACCATTCCGATCAGCGAGTGGGACGTCGCCGTCAAGTATGGCATCTGGTTTGACGGTTCCTCCATCGAAGGGTTCGCTCGCATCGCCGAGAGCGACATGTATCTGACCCCGGACCTATCCACCTTCGCGGTGATCCCCTGGGAATCGGAGGGATTGGTCACCGCCCGCTGCATCTGTGACGTGCACACGCCCAAGGGGGATCCCTTTACGGGAGACCCGCGATATGCCCTGAAGCGGGTCATGGCCGAGGCCGAGGAGATGGGCTTTGTGTATCACACGGGCCCGGAGCTGGAGTTCTTCCTCTTTCGCCTGGGGCCGGATGGCTCGCCGACGACGACGCCTCATGACTTCGCGGGATACTTCGACGTCTCCACCGACCTGGCTCACAAGGTGCGGCGACAGATGGTGGAGGCGCTGAACGGGTTCGGCATCACCGTGGAGGCGGCGCATCACGAGGTGGCCACGGGCCAGCATGAGATCGACATCCGATACGGCCCGGCGCTGACCACGGCTGACAACGCGGTCACGTTGCGGGTGGCGCTGAAGGCCATCGCGCAGCGCAATGGGCTGTACTGCACCTTCATGCCCAAGCCCGTCGCCGGCATCAACGGCTCCGGCATGCATACCCATCAGAGCCTGACCCACAAGGACACGGGCGAGAACGCCTTCGCAGATCCCAACGATGAGTATGGGCTATCCGTCATCGCCAAGCAGTTCATCGCGGGCCAGCTGGCGCATGCTCGCGGGATGGCCGCCGTGATCGCGCCACTGGTCAACTCCTACAAGCGGCTGGTCCCTGGCTACGAGGCGCCGGTGTATATCTCGTGGGCGCGCATCAACCGCTCCGCGCTGATCCGGATCCCGCGCACCAATCCGG
>JAJRVX010000013.1:0-10828 GCA_024277095.1 Chloroflexota bacterium | reverse complement strand
CGGAGCGGCCTATGTGGGGCTTCATATCGCCGTGGGCTTTCAGATCTGGGACCGCTACCTGCTGCCTCTGGCCCCCATCGCCGCGCTCCTGGGCGCGCGCATCTTTCTGGCCGGAACGGACGCGATCATGCGCGGATGGGAACGGCGGACGGGCCTCGGCATCCAACGCCTGGGGACGATCCTCCTGGCGATCGCTCTCCTGGCGGTGCTGGCGAAGCCGGCGCTGACCGCGGCGAACAGCGGATTCCCCGTAGGATCGGATCACGGGGCCTATGATGGCATCGATCAGGTGGCGGCGTTCCTCAAGCAGGAGCTGCCGCCGGGCGCCGTTCTATACCACCGTTGGCTGGGATGGCATTGGCGTTATTATCTCTACGATGTCCTCTTGAACTACCGCTATTACGACTCTACGGAGGCGCTGGTAGCCGACGCCGATGGCCCGCCCCAGATCGTGCGCTACATCGTCTTCCCCGGCTGGCGGCTGGCCGAGCGGGATGAGGCCCGGGCCGCGCTGGCCGCACGAGGGATCGCGATGATCCCGCGCCTCCGGACGTATCGGGCCGACGGCAGCCTCTCGTTCGTGGTATATCGCATCGAGCGGGTGGGCAACGATGATCGCTAGGTGGCGTCGCATCCTGGGGCCACTCCTGATCGCGCTGGGGCTGTTGGCGCTCAGCGTATGGGCGTTCCGACACACCGCCCTGACCAACAAGGTGCTCGCCCGCGGGGATGCCTTCGCCTATTTCACCCCCTATTGGGCCTATCGCGCCGAGGCGCTACGGTCCGGCCGACTGCCCTTGTGGGATCCCTACCTCTTCCTGGGCGTGCCGTTCCTGGCCAATCCCCAGGCCGCGGTCCTCTATCCGTTGCACTGGCCGCTGATCTGGCTGCGCCCGGAGCGCGCGCTGATCTGGTCGATGGTGCTCCACGTCTGGCTGGCCGCCTGCTTTACCTACGCGCTGGCCCGTCACCTGCGGTTGGGGCGAACCGGCGCGCTGGCCGCGGCCATCGTGTACGCGCTGGGAGGCCACCTGGCCGGGCACGCGGGGCAGATCAATCAACTCAACGTGCTGGCCTGGTTCCCCCTGGCGCTGCTGCTATACGACCGGGCTATGCGGGAGCGAAACCCCTGGAGCGAGCTGGCCTCCCTGGCCGGGCTGTCATGCGTGCTGGCGCTGCAGCTGCTGGCCGGGCACGCCCAGGCGACCTACATCTCCACGGCGGGGCTGGGGATATACGCGCTGGCCGTCCCCCTGCGGGAGATCCGCAGCCGGGATCGATCCCTCCGCTGGCTGGCCCAGATATGGCTTGTCCCGCTTGGGAAGCTGGCGGGGGCGAGCCTCCTGGCCGCCCTCATCTCAGCAGCCCAACTCCTACCCACCCGGGAGCTGACCCAGCTCTCGATTCGCTCCGGGGGATTGAGCTACCCGGAGGTGGTTGCCTTCTCGCTGAAGCCGAACATGCTCCTGCCGGCGCTGCTCCCTCCCTACGCCATGCACCCGGAGGCCATCTTCGGCACCCCCGTGTTCGCCGAATATCTGGCCTACGTGGGCATTGTGGGCCTGGCCCTGGCCGGACTGGGGGCGCTCACCCCGGCGTCGAAGCACCGATGGCTGCGTATACCGCTGATCGTATTGGCGGTTGGCGGCATCCTCCTGGCTCTGGGAGGCTATACGCCCCTCTACCTCCTGCTCTACGAGGTGCTCCCGGGGTTCTCCCTATTCCGGGCGCCGCCTCGCTGGCTGGCCTGGTATGCGCTGGCCATGGCACTGCTGGTCGGCATGGGAGTGGAACGGCTGGGCACGTCCGACGCGTGGGATTGGCGGGCCAGGCTCATAGCTCTACGGAATTGGATCACGGCCCATCCCAGGCGCCGAACCCTCACCTGGGTGTGGAGCGGCGTCCTCGTCCTGCTCCTGATCTTCCAGCGATGGCCCGGGCGGGCGACCCTGCTCGCCTGGGGCGGGCTATCCCTGATCGCGGCGGGGCTACTGGCGCGAGCCCGATGGCCCGCCCGGCTGCGCGCCTGGGCGGGGCCCTTGGCGCTGGCCGTGCTGTGCGGCGAGCTCCTGGTCGCGGCGCTGCCGCTGGATTTCAACCACCCCTCCGCCCCCCAGGCGGTCACCTCGCTGCGCACCGCCCCGGCGCACCTGCTGGCCGAGCCCGGCCGCTTCCTCTCCATGTCCGGCATCCGCTACGACCCCGGCGACCTGCCCGAGATGCGCCAGCTCCTGGCCGACCGGCTGGACGAGGCCGGCTTCCGGGATTACGTCGTCGCGGCGAAGATGAAGGAGATCATCGCCCCCAACCTCCCGCTGCTGTTTCATCTCCCCAGCATCGATGGCTACGATGGGGGCGTGCTGCCGCTGGCGCGCTACACCTGGTTCCAGACCCTCTTCGTCACGCCCGACCGCCTGTTGCCCGATGGGCGGCTGCGCGAGCAGCTCCAGGAGATCCCGGCGCACCGGATGCTGGACCTGGCCGGAATCCGCTACGTGATCACGGACAAAGTGCGGGACGCGTGGGGGGATGGTATCTACTACGATCTGCAGGGGCGCGTGGCGCTGGAGCCCGGGCAATCCCTCACCCTGTGGGACCTGCCCGATTTCTCGGCGACGGCGGTGAGCGTCGTCTCCTATCTGGAACCGCCGTTCCCTCGCCCCGCCAGCCGGGTGGGCGAGATCACCCTGGAGGAGGGGGGGCAGGTCGCGGGCCGGATTCACGTCCGCGCCGGGCTCGACACAGCCCCCGGAACGGCCGCCCACACGCGGGCCCGGGTGATCTACCATGACGATGTGTGGGGGGTGAACTACTACCAGGCAACCCTCTCCCTGCCCAGGCCATCGCGCCCGGACAGGATCACACTGCGTTCCACCCTGAGGGAGGGCAACTGGGTCATCCGCGGGATAACGCTGGTGGACGAACGCACGCGGCAATTCGTGGCGCTGGTCGTGTCCCCAGACGGACGGCTTCGCCGCGTGCACTCCGGCGACGTGAAGGTATATGAGTTGGAGGGGGCGCTGGGAAGGGTCTTCGTCATCGGCCGGGCGCGCATTATCCCGGACGACGAGAAGGCGATCGCCGCCATCGCCGACTGGTCCTTCGACCCCCGACGTGAGCTGATCCTATCGGAGGGGAGGCCGCTGAGCGGGCCCATCAACGTGGGAGAGGCCCATATCCTGGCGGACACTCCGGAGGAGGTCGTCATCGAGGCGACGCTGAGCGCACCCGGGTATCTGGTCCTGAACGACACCTTCTATCCGGGCTGGCGGGCCACGGTGGACGGCCGCGCGGCCCCGATCCTGCGGGCCAATTTCCTCTTCCGGGCGGTCGCGCTGACGCCGGGCCAACACGTCGTCGTCTTCTCCTATCGGCCGAAGACGCTGCGCCAGGGCGCATTGCTGAGCATGGCCGGGATCCTCGTGGTCATTCCATTGGGCATCGTGGGAGTATGGCGCTCCAAGCGCAGGCCGACGGTGCCACGCCAGCGCGACGGACGCCACGATACGTGACGAGAGTTCACACCGGGCCTGGTAGGCGAGGGCACAGGGGCGACTCGTGAACCGCCCCATTGGTATCAACGTAAGCCCCACGACAGTCCGCTGCCCTCGACCTGCCCGGCCTCGGCCCGGGTCCTTCGGGAAGGGCCGAGAAAGCCAGTTACAGGCCGGAAAAGTGGGGTCTCCGTGGAGGGGAGGTCCCCTCCACACCTCCCCCTGTGGAGCTGGTAGCTGAGGGAGCCCCCTCAGGCACCTTGCCGGTAAATCTTCAGACACGCTCCTAGAAGAGTCCTTAAGTTGATGCGAATGGGGCGATTCGTGAACTGCCCTTGCCTTCTGGAAAAAGCTTTGTCATATCCGGGATAGTGTATCCAAAATAGCGGAAATCTCGCCAGGCCCATCGCAAGTCCACAGGGGAGGTGCGGAAACCGGGAAGTTTCTTTTGAGGGGCTGCGCCCCGCAAAGCTCCCCGCTGTACTTCCACCGAAAAAGATACGCTACCTATCCCGGGCGGCGTTAGACGTCGCTGTGAAGGTGATGTATAATCCCTACAATTCAACGGGACCGGAGAGGGGCATGAACATCCTGAACCGTCTGTTGGCCATTGGTGTGCTGTTGCTGATCCTGGGCGCCGGCGTGCTGGTGGGGGCGTTGCCGTTCCAGAGCCTGGCCGCCCTCCAGCAGGCCTTGACCTGGCTGATGGCCGTGCTGTATCAGGCGAAGGAGGCAAGCCCCGTTTTCTTCGTCCTGGGCCAGGTGGCGTGGGTCGTGCTGATCCTCCTCGTGCCCGGCCTGCTGTTGTGGCTGGAGGTCCGTCGCCCCCGACCAAGAGCGGCGCAAGTCGCCATGGAGGGGATGGCGCAGGCTCGCGTGACCACCGATTCCGTGGCCCAGCGGCTGAGCTGGCATCTGAGCCAGCTGGCCGACGTGCTCAGCGTCCGGCCAAGCGTGCATACCAACGGACGGCGGATCGACGTGACGGTCGAGATCGAGACCGCCCCTGAAATCGAAGTGCCCATGAAGACGGAGGAGGTCGTCGAGGTAACCCGGGAGGTGGTGGAGGATCGCATGGGGCTGCACCTGGGCAGGTTGGACGTGCGAATCCGTCACGCCCCCTTCCAGGAGGCATAGACGGCGGGACCGACGATGATCCTCTCGCGCCTCGTCCTCCCCCGTGCAGGAGCCGACGACATCTGCCGCGTGGCAGCCAGGTCTTTCGGAGTTACGCGGCTCCACGAATTGCGCGATCAGAGGATCACATGGATCGGGCGTTAGCGGGCTAACGTGACGATCAGAACGCCCTCCTCCAGGCGGACCGACCGCACGGTGAAGTTGGTGTACAGGTTTTCCAGTAGCGCGTCGATGCTCTCGTCCAGCGTGGACAAGATCGACTTCGGCATGGGAAGCGGGCCGAGGGCGCCTTTGACCAGATCGACTTGCAGTTTGTCATCCTCGACGCGAGCGGTGAGCACCAACAACACCTGCGGGGTCGCCGGGACCTGAGGGATGTCCAATCGGCCCTCGATGTAGGCGACGCCGGGGTCAAACCACACCTTCGGCTCACGCACGGGCACGTTCTTGTCCGCCATCAGCCGCAGGTTGAGAAACGATGTCAGCTCATCCTCCGTGATGCGCAACTCGACCTGATCGGCTTGCCCGGCTTTCTGCCACGCCTCCTTCCAGCGTGCGAGCAGGGCGTCGGCCTCCTCCTCCGAGATGTGGAGGGAACGGTCGGGCGGGTGTGGAGCCAGTCCGAATCCGCCGCACAGGCCACACCCAAGCAAGAGCAACCACAGCGGGATCAGAAACAGCAAGAACACGCGACGGCGCCGTCGTTTGTGGGACATGGACGTTCCTCCAGCATAGGATAGCCCTCGGTCATTCCCTCAGGCTATGGCAGGATTATATCACGGCCGGACAGACCACCGCTCCACTATGGAGCGCCGCAATGCCTACAATCCTCCCGCGGATCGCGGGAGGGAAGGACGGGGCCAGATCTGCACCGCCCTTGTAGACACGTCACGATCTTAACAGGTGACACGATGGGTGAAACAGGACAGCCTACAGAGCGAGAGGAACTCGATCTGGTCGCGCGGGTGGAGAGCCTGCTCTTCGTGGCCGACGAGCCGGTCCCGCTCGCCCGTTTGGCCGACGCGTTGGAGGCATCCCTGGAGGAGATCGAGGACGCCCTGCAGGCGTTGGAGGAGTCCTGCCACCGTCGTGGCGTGCGTATCCAGCGCAAAGGCGAGCGGGTGCAGATGGTCACCGCGCCGGAGGCCG
Organism: Chloroflexota bacterium; assembly: GCA_024277095.1. Lineage (GTDB taxonomy): Bacteria > Chloroflexota > Anaerolineae > DUEN01 > DUEN01 > DUEN01. The sequence continues at coordinate 5,048 of JAJRVX010000013.1, read as the reverse complement.
CCCCCTACATCGAGCGATTTCTGGGGCTGGATCTGACCACGCGACTGTCCCCCGCCGCGCTGGAGGTGCTGGCGATCATCGCATATCGGCAGCCCATCACCCGGGCGCAGATCGAGGCCATCCGCGGTGTGAGCTGTGATTCATCGCTGCGCACGCTGGTCAGCCGGGGGCTGGTTGAGGAGGTGGGACGGCTGGAACAGGCGGGGCGTCCCATCCTGTACGGGACCACCTTTCAGTTCCTGCAATACTTCGGCCTGAAGAGCCTGGACGATCTGCCGCCTTTGGAGGACGGAGGGGAACCGCAGGGAGCCCATCTCCTCGCCGGTCGCGAGGACGGCAGCAGCGGCGCGGACGCATAGAGCGTCAGACACGAGGATCGGAGTTTCAACGGACCGAGGAGGTTGGTTGGTGAAAGAGTTGACGGCCAGAGCACTGGACCTGGCACAACGCCGTGGGGCCGCATACGCGGATATCCGAATCGTTCATACCCGAGATCAACGGATCGTCGTCAAAGACGGTCAGGTAGCCTCCCTGACGGAGCAGACGGATCGCGGCTTCGGTGTGCGGGTCTTGGTGGACGGCGCATGGGGATTCGCCAGTTCGGCGGATCTGACCGCCGATGAGGTGGATCGGGTGACGGCCCAGGCGATCGAGATCGCCCAGGCCAGCGGGCGGGTGCGGGAGCGCCCGGTCGATCTGGGCCCCCCGGAGGTGCACACCGGCCGCTATGAGACACCCGTGACAATCGATCCCTTCGCCATCTCCCTGGAGCAGAAGATCGACCTGCTGCTTCGCGCCGACGCCGAGATGCGCCGCGCTCCTCAGGTGCGGGTATCCACTGCCAGCCTGGAGTTCATCCGTATCGAGAAGGTCTTCGCCAGCACGGAGGGCAGCTACCTGGAGCAGGTGATCATCGAAAGCGGCGGCGGTATGGAATGTCACGCGGTAGGCGACCACGAGACGCAGAAGCGCTCCTATCCCAACTCCTTCGGGCGCCATCAGGTCACCGGCGGCTGGGAGGCCATCGAGGCCATGGACCTGATCGCGCACGGCGCCCGCCTGGGAGAGGAGGCGACCGCTCTCCTGACGGCCCCGCCATGCCCGGATGGGGTGACCACGCTGATCCTGGGCCCCACGCAGCTGGCGTTGCAGATCCACGAATCGTGCGGACACCCCATCGAGCTGGATCGGGTACTGGGCACGGAGGCCGCGTTCGCGGGCACCAGCTTCCTGACGATGGACAAGCTGGGGCGTTTTCGGTACGGATCGGAGGTGGTGAACATCACCGCTGATGCCACTACGCCGGGCGGCCTGGGGACCTTCGGCTGGGACGACGAGGGCGTGCCAGCCCAGCGCGTGCCCATCGTGCGGGATGGGATCTTCGTGGGATACCTGACCAGTCGGGAGACGGCCTCACGCCTGGGACAACGCTCCAGCGGGGCCATGCGAGCCAGCGGATGGAACCGCATCCCCATTATTCGCATGACGAACATCAACCTGGAGCCGGGCACGTGGAGCTTTGAGGATCTCCTGGCCGATACGGATCACGGGATCTACATGGAGATGAACAAGAGCTGGAGCATTGACGATAAACGCTTGAACTTCCAGTTCGGCACCGAGGTGGCATATGAGGTCAGGGGCGGGAAGCTGGGGCAACTCTACCGGAACGCCCTCTACACCGGGATCACGCCCCAGTTTTGGGGGAGCTGCGACGCCATCTGCAACGCCGATCACTGGAATGTGTGGGGAACCCCCAATTGTGGCAAGGGGCAGCCAATGCAGGTAGCCCATGTCGGACACGGAGCTGCACCCGCCCGCTTTCGGAATATCCAAGTCGGCCACGTGAAGGCTTGAGCCGGCCGCGGCCGACTCATCAGCGCATACAACCGGGGGAGGGATCCTATTATGGAAAATCTGTGGGTGATTCGCCGACGTAAAAAGATGACGGTGTCCGCCTTGGCGGCTCGATCTGGGGTACCGGCCGATCTCATTCGCGCATACGAGCGCGGTCAGAAGACGATACCCACCGATCATCTGGAGCGGTTCGCACGGGCGCTGTATGTGGATCCGTGGGACATCAACCCCGTATCCGATGCTCCTCCACCGCCGGTACGTCGACCGCCCCGGCGGCAGGAGGCTCCCGCGGCCGAGCGCTCCGCTCAACCGAAGCCGTCCAAACCCAAACCGAAGCCCAAACCCAAACCGCAACCCGCACCCACCTTCCGACCGGCGCGCCCCAGCCAGATCGAGCACCTGCGTGGGCTCTTGAAGCATCTGGGGCGAACGGAGGAGGAGCTGGTCGAGGAGATCGGGAAGAAGCTGGAGGACCTGTCCAAGCGTGAGGCGTCCGCCCTGCTGGCCCGCCTTCAGAAAGAGGTGAAGACTCAGGAGCGCAAGACACCTAAGGGGAAGCGACGGCGCCCCTATCTGCCGGAGTCCGTCGACGAGTTCGAGCTGCGCTACCTGACCGCCCGCCAACAGTCGCAGGACGAGATGAGCTTCCACCTGTTCGATGGCAGCGAGGTGCGCGGCCGGGTGGTCGGCTTCGGGCCGTACTCCATCACCGTGGGACAGGCGGATGGGACCGAGATCACCCTGAACAAGCTGGCCATCGCCTACTACCAGACTGTGGGGGAGTCATCATGAGCAGCGGCGACTACCTGCGCTACCTGCGGGCCCTGAAGGGCGGTCCCGACCTGTTCACCGTCAGCGAGGGCAGCGGCGTCCCACCCGGCACCCTGCGGGAGATCGAGCAACGCTATCGGGCGGTGGGCGACGAGGAGACCCTGGAGAAACTGGCGCAGTATTATGACGTTCCCGTCGAGGAACTGCGGTGGCGACACGGGTGGAGCCGAAAGGCGCTGAGCCTGGCGTTGGACGTCGCCCAGGCGGAGGATGTCCCGATTCAACTCAATCTGCGCACCGGGCAGTCGCTCCGCGGGAAAGTGGTCTGGTGGGATCTCGGGGCGACCCTCCTGGAGACGGACGACGGCGACCAAGTGGTGGTGCAGCGGCACATGGTAGACACATGGGAGCCGCGCCTGGAGACCACAGTAAGCGAGGAGAGCGAGTGACGAGTGGACCGATGTTGCTAGGGGAACAACGGATCAAAGCGTTGGTCGACCAGGTCCTGCGCGCCTCTCAGGCGGAACACACGGAGGTGATCGTCTTCGTCCACGATGGCCAGCTCACCCGCTTCGCGAACAACGGGATCCACCAGAACGTGGCCGAGCGAGACGTGAGCGTTCGCGTGCGCGCCATCATCGGGAACCGGCAGGGGGTTGCCGCCACCAACGACCTCTCCCCCGCGGGGATCGCGGGCGTGACGGAGACGGCGTTGGCCCTGGCAAGACTACAACCTGAGGCCGATGATCCGCCACCTCTGGCCGACGCGGCCGCGCCCACACCACTGGACGCGGGGTTCGACGAGGCCACGGCCGCCTGCTCGGCCGCCCGCCGGGCCGAGGCCGTGCGCGTGATGTGCGCGCTGGCGAAGGACGCGGGCCTCATCGCGTCCGGCCTGGTCGGCACGGAGACATTGGAGACCGTCGTGGCGAACGATCAGGGGCTGTTCGCTTATGATCGGGGCAGCGTAGCCGAGATGAAGGCCACCGTGATGAGCGACGACAGCTCCGGCACGGCGGAGGAGGCGGCATGGCGCCTGGGCGATCTGGACCCGGAGGCCATCGGGCGGGAGGCCGTGGAGCGCGCGGTGCGGGGACGAAACCCGCGTCCGCTGCCTGCAGGCACTTATCCGGTCGTGCTGGAGTGTTACGCCGTAGCGGACATGCTTTCCCATCTGGGCATGCTGGGCTTCAACGCCCTGGCCGTGCAGGAGGGACGCAGCTTCCTGGAGGGGAAGATCGGCCAGCCGGTGATGCACCCCAGCGTCTCCATCTGGGATGACGCCACAGACCCCACGGGGCTGCCCCGCGCATACGATTGGGAGGGCGTGCGCAAGCGGCGCCTTTCGCTGGTGGAGGCGGGCGTGGCTCGCGGCGTGGTTTACGACCTGGCTACGGCCCGGAAGGACGGCGTGGAATCCACCGGGCACGGGCTGCCGGCGCCCAATCCCCGCGGGCCGATCCCCGGCCACATGTTCATGGCTCCGGGCAAAGCCACGGTCGAGGAGATGATCGCGGGCATGGACCGCGGCTTGTATATATCCACGTTCCACTACACCCGCGCGGTGCACCCCAAATGGACCGTGGTCACCGGCATGACGCGAGACGGCACCTACTGGATCGAAGGTGGCGAGATCGCCTATCCGGTGAGGAACCTGCGCTTCACCCAGTCCTACGTCGACGCCCTGTCGCACGTGGAGGCCATCGGCCGGGAGACGCGCCTGATACGCGGCTGGCAGGGAGGCTACCGAGTGCCGGCCATCCGGGTGAGCGAGTTCACCTTCACGGGTACCACGGAGTTCTGATTCCATCCCCTTCCCTGGACCTTCAGCTCGCGGCGGCTCCTATCCGGAGCCGCCGCTTCGTTCCACACGACGCCGAGCTCTCCTCTCCCAGGTTGGGAAGGGGCGTTGCAGGGACGCAACGGCATTGCGCCCTATTCGCATCAACTTAACAGCATAAGCGGGGCCCCGGTAGTCTCCCTCATGGGTGTTGCCGGGGCAGGGGGCGGCAGATAAATTCCCCGTCGGTGTTTGAGCTTTGAAAAGCCCTGGAGCTTTGAGGGGCTATGCTCCTCAAAGAAACTTCCCGGTTTCCGCTCCTCACCTTTGGATACACTACCCTTCTCCACATGGACTTGAACGCGGGCCCACTTTCATGATAGACTGCACCATGCCGTCGTATCCCGCCCCAGTGAGATGAGGGAAGAAAGGAGTGTCCGTATGTTCCTGTGCCGTTTCGCAACGCCCACCACGTAACCGGGCAAATCGTCGCGCTGGCTGAAGCGCGTGATTGTGCGCTCAAAGAACTTTCGCTTGCCGATATGCAAGAGATTGAACCAGCAATCACCGCCGAAATATTTGCGGTTCTAAGCGTTGAGAACTCCGTTGCCAGCCGCACCTCATCGGGGGGCACCGCACCGGT
>JAJRVX010000149.1:0-6339 GCA_024277095.1 Chloroflexota bacterium | reverse complement strand
TGTTCCGGGCAGTGATCGCTGGGCAAACTTTCGAATCCCCACAAGCCATGGAGGAAGCGATTGACGATTACTTCCTTGGCCGCAACGAGCGCCTAGCCGTGGCTGCCTAATGGATCGGTATTTCTTAGATTTAGCAATATCTTGTGTCCAATACAGAAACACCCACTACATATCGCACCATCCCGCACAGATAGGGCAGACTATCGGGCGGCTATGGAAAGCCGCCCTCCTTGTCTGCTACAGACCTCCATGCAGACATGACCAAGCCGTCCTGGGGATGAGAGGGTCAATTCCGCCCTCGTCACGAACCTGATTGACCATTCTCAGGAGGCCTGACCGGATGATCCGACACCTCCAGGGCGGGCGTGACCAGCGGGGTGCCATAGACCGGATGCCGGTTCACGACGACCGCCACCCCATAGGCTCGCCTCAAATTCTCCGGCGTGAACACCGCCTCCGGCGTGCCCTCCGCCAGCAGCTGCCCTTCCGCCAGCAGGACCACCCGATCGGCGTAAAGGGCCGCCAGGTTCAGGTCGTGCAGGCTCAAGACCACGGTCAACCGGCGCTCTCGGGCCAGTCGCCGCGCCAGCCCCAACACCGCCCCCTGATAGCGCAGGTCCAGGTGCGCCGTCGGCTCATCCAGCAGAAGGGCCTCCGGCTCCTGGGCCAAGGCCCGGGCGATGAGCACCCGTTGGCGCTCACCGCCGGACAGCGAGGTCACCAGGCGATCCCGCAACCCGGAAAGCCCCGTCTGCCTCAGGGCGTCCTCGATGGCCGCCCGGTCCGCCCGGGACAACGGCAGGAGCCAGCCCCGGCGCGCCGCCCTTCCCAAAGCCGTCACCTGCTCCACCGTCAGGGGCCAGTCCAGCGCCTCGCCCTGGGGCACCAACCCGATCCGTCGCGCCGCCTCCCGGGTAGAGAGGCGCCACACATCTCGCCCGTCCACCAACACGGCCCCGCGCCGGGGGCGCAGCAGCCGGGCCAACGCCCGCAGCAGTGTGGTCTTGCCCGCGCCGTTAGGGCCGACCAGGGCCAGGACGCTAGCCGGGCGGGCGATCAACTGCAGGCCCCGCAGGATCTCACGTCGGTCGTACCCCAGGGACAGGCCCGTAACCTCCACAGTGGTCATGGGATCAACCTCGCTTCAACAGCCAGAGAAAGAAAGGGGCTCCCAACAGCGCCGTCAGCACCCCAACGGGCAGCTCCAGCGGCGCCATCACCGTACGAGCCAGATCGTCCGCCAGCAAGAGCAACATTCCCCCCATCAATGCGCTCATGGGGATCAGACGCAGGTGCGCGCCGCTGCCCAACCGTCGCGCCATGTGCGGCGCCAACAGCCCGATGAAGCCGATGATCCCGCCACTGGCAACGGCGGCGGCTGTCGCCAGGGTGGCCGCTCCGACCACAATGGTTCGCGCCCAGGCCAGATTCAACCCCAGGCTCTGCGCGCTCTCCTCGCCACAGGTCAGCGCATCCAGCGGCCGGGACAGCAGCCACAGCACCACCACCCCCAGGCCGACCACCGGGGCCGCCGTCCGCAGATGAGGCCAGCTCCGCCCGCTTAATCCCCCCATCAGCCAGGCGAACACCTCGTGGAGGTTGCGATCGTTGAGAAACATCAGCAGCGAGACGGCCGCGGAGAGCAAGGTGCTCAGGGCTGCGCCGGCCAGGAGCAGATCCACGGCGGAGGACCGCCCGCCGGTCTGGGCCAGGGTGTACACCAGAGCCACCGCAGCCAGCGCTCCCAGGAACCCCGCCGGCATCACCGCGGGCAACCCCAGGATGATGGCCAGGGTCGCCCCCAGAGCCGCCCCTCCCGACGCGCCGATGATGAAGGGGTCGGCCAGCGGGTTGCGGAAGAGGGCCTGGTAGGCAGCACCGGATACGGACAGCCCGGCGCCGATGACCACGGCCAGCAGCACCCGCGCCAGCCGCAAGTCCCACACGATGGTCGCCTGCGTGGATCGCGCCCCCGGCCAGTCCAGCACACGGGCCAGCACCACCGAGAGCACCTGTCCGGGCGGGATCGACACGGCCCCCACCCCCAGGCTCATCAACACCACCAGGGCCAGAATCCCCGACAGCAGGCACAAAAAGGCAACCCATCGGCGCTCGTTCATACCAGGAGCGTCACCTCGTACCGCCTGTCGACCTCGCCATGCAGCGTGCTGACGTGCCGCAGATGCCGTCGGGCGGCGGCGACCGCCTCGGCCATCTCATCAGGGGTTGGACGACGCCATGGCGCCCCGGGGACGGGGATATACGCGTCCAATCGGTAGGGGATATCCGGATCCACCGAGCCGATGAACTCCGCCACCCGGCCGATCTCCTCCGCATCGATATACCCGGGGATGACGATGCTCTCCGAGCGCAGATGAACGCCGGCCTGATACAGGCGGCGGAAATTCTCCAACGCCGGGGCCACGTCCACCCCGGTGAAATCCCGGTGCAGCCGCGGGGTCACGGCCTTGATGCTGAGCTGGATATCATCAAACAGATGGTAGGGTGGGAAGACCAGGCCGTTGGTCAGCAAGATATGCTCCGCCCCGAAGCGATCCTTCAGGGTCCGGGCCAGAGGCTCCAGCGCGGGATCGGCGGTCGCGTCGTCGCCCAGGAAAAAGATGCGCCGGACAGGATAGGGGGACAACACCTCCAGGACCTCGTCCAGGGTGAGCAGGCGAGGCCGAATCGCCGCCTTTGGCCCGCCAGGGTCGGGCAGGTGGCTATCCCACCCATGCAGCCGCCGAATGCAGCCCCGGCAGGACATGTTGCACCCCCAGAAATAGAGGTGAACGATCTGCACCTCCGATCCATACGTGATGTGATACACGTGGGTCGGGCACGTTTCTGGCATCGATGTGACATCCTTTCACGCAAAAGCAGGGCTCAGTCCCATCTAGTCGCAGCACCTGAGGAACTCCCTTGGCTACCAGCCCTACGGGGGGAGGTGTGGAGGGGCCCCCCCCTCCACGGAAACCCCACTTTTCCGGCCTGCACCTGCCTTTCCCGGCCCTCTCCGAAGGACCCAGGCCGAGGCCGGGCAAGTCGAATCTTAGACTCTAAGATCCAGCCGGAGCCGGTAGGGGCGAGGCATCCTGTGGCGCCAGCGCTGCGACACATACTTCCTACATCGGACGTGCCGGCGCTCATACCCACAGTGCCTCCGAGGATACCTCGCCCTTACGCTCTTTGGGACATGCCGGCCCCGGAAAGGTGACGAACGGCAGGCAAAGGTGCTCGCCTGCGTCGTTAAGCTGATGCACCTGGGGGCCGGGACACCCGGCTCCTACTCCCCCGCAGCAGGACTGCGCGCCCCGACTACTGGAACAGATCGGGGTAAAGCGCACGCGCGATCGCCTCCAGCCCCTCCGCCAGTCGCGGCCCGGGCCGGGAGACGATGTCGCCGTTGATCAGGTGGATGCGTCCCTCCCGCACGGCGTCGATCTGGTCCCAGCCGGGGCGCTGCGCGACCTGCTCGACGGTCAGCTTGTCGCCATGGGAGTCCGAGCCCAGGATGACGGCCGGATTGCGCTTCACGACCTCCTCCGCACTGATCTGGGGATAGTCCTCGGTGACGTCGGAGAAGATGTTCACCCCACCGGCCAGCTCGATCATCTGACCGATGAAGGTAGAGGGCCCGGCCGTCATCAGCGGCTCATCCCAGGTCTCCCAGAAGACCCGCAGCCGCTTCTCCTGCGGAACGGCGGCGACCGCTGCCGTGACGGCGCTCACACGCTCCTTCATCTGCGCCACCACCTGGGCGGCCTCCTCCGGGTGGCCCGTCAGCCGCCCCACAAGCTCGATGTTGGCGTACACATCGTCAAAGGTGCTGGCCGTCAACGCCACCACCGGGACGCCAGCCTGTTCCAGGGCCTCGATCACCGGCTGATGGATGCCGCCGGCCGAGAAGACCAGGTCCGGCTCCAGGGACAGGATCTTCTCCACACTCAGGGATTTGGCCGAGAAGCCTCCCACGATCTCCTTGCCCTCACAGGCCTCGGGCGGATAGTTGCAGTACTTGGTGACGCCCACCACCTGGTCCCCGGCGCCGACGGCGAACAGGATCTCCGAGTTGGAGGGGGCCAGGGAGACGATGCGCTCCGGCCGGGCGACGATGGTGACCTCACGGCCCAGACCATCCACGATCGTCAGAGGATAAGCGGCCGGCGTGGGGACGGCCGTCGGCGTCGGCGGGACCGGCGTCGGCGGGGCCGGCGTCGCCGCGGGAGCGGGAGCGACCGGCGTGGCCATCGGCGCGCAGGCGGCCATCAACGAGACCAGCAACACCAACCACAGGGAGAAGACAACCTTTCGAGCGTACATCTTTCCTCCTCATCATGTCGTAATGGGATCCATGAACAACGCACCCACGGGAAACCATGGGCGGCACCACAGGTCGGCAGCAGAGAGCGAGCCAACCACGCGCTCCAGATGCGCCAGAAACGAAAAACCCGACCTCGCGAGGTCGGGTTGTGGAAATGGAAACCCCCGTCATGATGACGGGGGATACGCTACGGGCTTCTCAGCGCCGCGCTCCTCCCCCTTTCCGCGAAGGCGGTGCGGAGCGACGATGCAGGCGGGTCATCGGGCTTCGGGCCTCTGTGAGATCCCGTTACCGTTGCGGGACAGCGCCGGACTTTCACCGGTCTTCCCCCATTGTGCGCCACGCATCCGGGCGGCTGGCGCACCTGCACCGTTGCTGGTATGCGGTTGTCAAGCACAAATACTATAGCACAGTGCCCGCGAGATTGTCAAACAGCGGCATCGTCCCCCCGAGCTTCCTCAACATCGCCGAAGGAAGCGTTCCCCAGAGTTGCACTTGACAACTCACGCGTGCCGCGCTAGCATCCCTCCACGACAGCGGACCCGCCGATCATCTCTGAAGCGAGGGCGGATCACCACCTCCCCCGGCCACCCAGCGAATGGCCGCCTCTGCGAATACAAGTGCCTCGCCCACCGACATCCAGAACCACCCACGCGCCAGGACGACGACAGATGAGTACAATGCTCAGCGAATTATCCGCCTACCAGAGGTTAACCATTGGGCCGGTCGGATATGCCGTGACTCGATTCGCCGATCGTCACCCCCTACGCGTCTGGATCCTCCCTATGGACCTGCCCTGGGCGGGAGCGTGGTGGTTCGGCATCATCGTCTTTCCACACAAATTCACCACCCTCCCCATCCAGATCACAACGCCCTGGCTGGCCCATGAGATCACACACCAGATGCAGGGGAAGGCACGCGGGACGCGCAGCCCGCTGCGTGGGACCCTTTATCGAGAGCTGGAAGCCAACATCATCGGCTCAGCCGTGCGCTATGAGATCGCGGAGGCGGAAGGTGACGCCCCCGCCCTGGAGCAAGCCCGGCAGACGCTGCGCACCTTCACCGGCGACCCGGAGATGGCTTATGAGGCGATCCGTCGTCACCACTGGATCTACCGCACGCCGCTATACCGATGGCGAGAGCCCGCCGCCGAGGCGGCCGGCTGGCGCCGCACCCTGCCGGAGCTGGGATTCGGACCGGATGCCATGTCCGCCATCGAGCGCTATCGCTCCTGATCCCCCCTTACCGGCGCCCCACCTTCTTCAGCCGCAACGCCATGACCCGCCCCAGAATCTGCTCACCCTGGGCGAGCACCCGGCGGATCATCTCCAGCACATCCCCCTCCCCCTCCCAATGATCCTGGAGGATAGCCGGATCCAGCGCGTTCAGCTCCTTGGCGACGGTCTGTACCAGCCAGGCAGCCACGAACACATCATCCAGCATCCCCACCGGCCCCAGGAAATCGGGAATGACGTCTAGGGGCATCACGAAATACGCCAGGCCCGCTGCGACCTTGGCCTTCACATCCGTGGGCACGCGGGGATCCGTCGCCAGCCGGGAGAGCAGAACGAACAGGTCCGGGGCCGCCAGCAAATACTCGAGCTTCACCGGATCCAGATTGCGCTCCTCCCCCCACTTCCTCACCTTCTCACGCAGGGAGCGGTAAAAGCTCGCCTCTTTGCGAGAGCGAAAGTCCGCATCCTTCGGGTCGATGATCTCTCCCTTCAAAGTATCCTCCGCTGAAACCTGTGTGGCTATGTTATATCCCGTCCGGCCTGTACTGTCAACCGGCGCGTCCCCCTCCCCCGCAGGGGTAGTGTATCCAAAATGGTGGAAATTCCCGCCAGGACCATCGCAAGCCCACAAGGGAGGTGCGGAGGGACCTCCCTCCGCCAAAACATCCTCTTTTTCCGCTTTGCACCTGTCCTTGCCCGGCCTGATTCGGGTGGGCAAGGCCGGGCGAGGCAGGTGAGGGGCGGAAACCGGGAGGTTTCTTTTGAGGGGCTGCGCCCCTC
>JAJRVX010000148.1:0-3994 GCA_024277095.1 Chloroflexota bacterium | reverse complement strand
GATCGCTGGAGGCCTTCGCGACCTACCTGCACTCCCTGGCCGATTACTACTCGCACAAGGAGTGCATCGCCCACATGGATAGCCTGGGGATGCCCTGGGCCACCCACACGCTGGCCGGGCATCCCGCATGTGATTACAACCCCCTCGACCCCCAACCCGACGACGTGCACGGACGCGAGTTCTACACGTACACCGACTCCCAGCGCACGGATGCCGCCATCCAACACATCTACAGCGAGCTGGCTGCCCGCAGCCGACAGCGGGAGGGAACGCACTACCCGCTCAGCATGGACACGCCGCTGACGGCCATCGACGGCAGCCCCACCCTGAGCGAGACACTGCACACGTTCGTCCACCAGTGGGACTTCGAGCACCCGGCCCAACGGCGGGCCTGGGCCGACCGCGTCGCCGCCGCCGTATTGGCTCAGCGATCGCCGACCCACCGCGTGTACTGGCCGCTGATGATCCAGAGCACCACGACCGTGTCCACCTCCGCGGCCGCCGTGCAAGCCCCCCAGCCCAACACTCCGTCGCCATCATCCGACTGGGGGGAGCCGGTGATCGGCATCACCGGCACCTACACCGTCTACAAGAAGGACTTCGTCTACGGCACGACTCCGTTCCTGATCACGGACATGCGACCCGACAGCGAGGGCAAGGCATATTCGGACAAGGAGAGCTATGAGATCCGGGCGCTGACGGTCTATCGGGCGCACAACGGCCAGATGCTGCTGGACCATCAGCCGGTGGTGTTCTTCGTGCACGGTGGCGGATGGACCGACGGATACAGGGACTGGTATTCCTTCGTAGCCCGCCCCTTCACCGGCGAGAAAGGCTGGGTCACCGTGATCATCGACTATCGCCTGACCTCCGATCAGGTCTTCATCGCCGATCAATATTGCCCGGACAGGGATACCTGCGGCCAGCCTGGGAACGAACCCTATCGCACCAAGGCCGCCTGGTATCCTGATAATATCGACGACGTGGCGGCCGCCTTTCGATGGGTGATGGACCACATCGAGGAGAACGGCGGAGACGCCGACAGGATCGTGGTCTTCGGCCACTCGGCAGGGGGGCATCTGGCATCGCTGCTGGCCACGCACCCCGACTATGGAACCTTGCGGCCGGCGATCCAGGGCGTCATCAGCATGAGCGGCGCCTATGAGCTAACCGACCTCAATCACGCCTTCTGGAATAGCGTGGTCACACAGACCTTTCGCGGCGGGTTCGACAACACCGAGGCCCTCGAACAGGCGTCTCCTTCTACCCACGTGATATCCGGCGTCACGTCGCCTCCCTTCTACCTGCTCTACGCAGAGGACGAGCTACTCAACCTCACGGAGCAAAGCATCCTCTTCAAGAATCAGCTAGAGGCGCAGGGGCAGAGTGTAACGATCAGCTATCTGGCGGGCTACGGTCACTACTCGGAGATGGAGGCGATCGCCCGCATCGATGAGACGCCCACCCGGCTGATCGTCAACTGGATCGAAGGGCTCCTGCGTAAGCCGCTCTACTTCCCCCTGATCATCGACGAAGGGGGCACCTGAGCGATAGGGTTCGGATGGGTGTGAAAACCCGTTTGAAAAAGCCCTACAACGCCGCAAATGGAATTTGACAGTTCTCAACAGGTCTGATATAATGGCTCTCACGAACGGGTAAGATTCCAAGTCAGTGTCACAAAGTGCACGCCTGGACTTTTACAAGTCCAGGCGGCTTGTTTTTATCAGCCGCTTGGATCCTGCCCCAAGAAACTACAAGTGTCTTTGAAAGGAAGAAAGACTGTGAACGATCGTGAAACTGGAACCGTAAAATGGTTCAACGACTCCAAGGGCTACGGCTTTATCTCGCGCGAGAACGCCGAGGACGTCTTCGTCCATCACACGGCCATCCTGATGGATGGTTTCAAAACGTTGGACGAGGGACAGCGCGTCGAGTTCTCCGTTGAGCAGGGCCCCAAGGGTCTGCAAGCCGTCAGCGTCGTGCCTCAATAGGCCAAAGGGAGATAGTGTAACGTGACCCAGAAAATATACGTCGGCAACATGAGCTACGACACGACGGAAGGTAGGCTGCAAGAGCTATTCGCAGCCCACGGAGAGGTGCTCTCGGTCAACGTGGTGACAGACCGCTACACCGGGCGACCTCGGGGCTTCGCCTTCGTCGAGATGGCAACGGATGAGGCCGCCCAGGCGGCCATCGCCGCACTGAACGGCCAGGAAGTCGATGGCCGCCCCCTTACCGTGAACAAGGCCCGTCCCCCGGGACAGCGCGGCGGCGACCGAGGCCGACGCGACCGTCGTGGGTGGTAGAGCCGACGAACTCTATAAAGTAAGCGTCGCCTCTGCGCCATACAGACCGTAGCGTCCTACCGGCCAGAGGCCGCAAAAGAGGAATCGACCGAAAAGGGCCAGCAATCCGTTGCTGGCCCTTTTTGTGTGTCCCGCCGGCTAAAGTGGAAGGCCCCCAGGCGCCTGGGGGCCTTCGGAGAGAGGGAAAGGGAAGGGAGGGCAAGCTCTATCAGAGATCCTGCGCCGCCCCCTTCAGGACGGCGGGAACATCACAAGGCAAGTTCGTCACGATCTGCTCGGCTGCCGCCTCGCACAGCTCCTTTGCCTCGGGCGACAGGTCCATCCCAAAGCCAAACCGATACCCACGCACCGATACGAGATACCCCTCCGGCGCCCGGCCGTAGAGGGTCGATGCGACCTCCAGCAGTGTCGCCGGCGTCAGATGATGGGTGAAGGAGGAGGGCACATAGCCAGATTCCAGCCTCTCCCAGCGAATCGCCTCCTCGTAAGCGCCTGTATGCGCGTCGACGAAGTAGACCACATCGTAGTCGATGATAAGCTCCGCCAGCTCAGGGACGAGCTGCGGCTGGAACACCAGATCCACCGCTCGCCCCAGGTCCGACAAGCCATCTTCATCCAGGGTGAGCGGCGGTCGCCCCAGCCGCCTGGCCACCGCGTTGACCACATGGAATCCGATGCCATCATCCTCCCGGCTGAGGTTGCCGTATCCCAGAACCAGGGCCCGCCGCTCGTCCTTCATCTCGCTCCCCACCGGCCGATTCGGGTTATCCGTCTCGGCGCAGCGTCTCCACCACCGCGCCCTGCGGATCGACGATGTCCACGACGATCGGCATCTGCCCCACCGCATGGGTCGAGCAGGAGAGGCAGGGATCGTACGCCCGGATGGCCGCCTCCACCCGATTCAGCAATCCCTCGCGGATGGTCTGGCCGCTGAGATAGGTCTTGGCCACCGTCTCCACCGCCTTGCTCATCGCCCAGTTGTTGTGCCCGGTGGCGACGATCAGGTTCACCCGTTCCAACTGGCCGTCCTCGTTGGCCCAGTAGTGATGGAACAGGGTGCCGCGCGGGGCCTCGATGACGCCTACGCCCTCGCCCTTGAACTCACGATGGGTATTCACGATGTCCTTGCTCAGGATATCGGGGTCGTCCAGCAATACCTTCACCCGCTCGGCGGCGAAGAGGGTCTCGATCAGCCGGGCATAATGGTAGTAAAGGGTGTTCTCCACCGGCTTGCCACCGTTCAACGCCTTGAACGTCTTCAACTCCTCATTGGCCAGTGGCGTATCGCACTTCTCCGCCACGTTGAGTCGCCCCAACGGCCCTACCCGGTAGACGCCATCCGGCCATCCCCGCTTCTTGTAATAGGGGAATTTCAGGTAGGACCAGTCCTCCACGCGCTCGGCGATGTAATCCAGGTAATGATGGCCGTCGAACTCCTCCCATCGCTCGCCGTCAGAGCCGATCAGGCGGCATACCCCGTCGTACAGCTCCAAACCGCCCTCATCCGTCACCAGCCCCATATATCCGCTGGAGAAGACGGCGAACCTCTCGACGTCTTCCCGGTTCTTCTCCGCCCAATCCTTGACGATGGCGATGCCCTCCTGGATGGTGGCGATGGCCTCGTCCAGCCCCGCCAGGATCTGATCTCGCCCGGCCGGCTCCAGCGCCTTGTTGACCCCGCCGGGGAT
>JAJRVX010000147.1:0-14691 GCA_024277095.1 Chloroflexota bacterium | reverse complement strand
GTGCCGTCAGGTGCGCGATCAGATCGTCCCAGCGGCGAAACAGCACATCGCCCCCGACATCAGCCGTCGTCAGCCAGGGCGAGAAGAAAACAACATGCGCATCCCACAGCGCCGGCGACGCCCTCCTTCCCACATCCCCACGGCGCAGGTCGTAACGCATGCCCGGGCCGAACAGCCCGTGGTAGCCCCGACCCTCCGGGCTGGCGGTGATGATGACGATCATGCCCCCCTCCCTGACCACCGGCCTGGGCGATGACCTCAACACGTTGAGGGCCATCCCGCTTTGCAGGAAGTCGGTGTCTTTGGGATAGGCATTGCAGATGGCGATGTCCACTGGCCCGGTAGGCATCTCGGTAGCGTATATCCGTCGGGCTAGCCGGACACCCGCCCGATGAGCGCTCACCACGTCCCCCACGAACAGCCCGGCGATCTCCCGATGCGAATTGACCACCACGTTAACGATGTAATCCAGCCCCACCTTATCCCGTGCGATATGTTCGATCTCCGCCCGGAACTCGTTATGCTCCACCTCGATCAAGCCCCCCCGTAAGCGGCCCGGTTGGTGGATGGAGGCGATCGTATCGATGCCCGCGACGCCCGGGATCACCACTTTGGCCCCACCCCCGAACCCTGGACTCCCATGCGGCGTGATCGAGCCAACGCCGATCTTCAGGTCGGCCTCGGCGAAGAAACGGCAGACGTGAACCGGCGTCCCTCGATCCGATACCCCCAGATCCACCACATTCCCATAGGGATGGTTATTGTGCACATCCAGCCGATCGGCCGCGGCCCGCCCGATCTTCTTGAGGATGTCCTCCTTGACCATGGGACGATGCGTGCCTGTCCCCAACACAACGCGCACCCGATCCAGGTCCACGCCAGCCCGCTCTAGCCGACGCACGAGAGAGGGCATGATCCGTGCGGCCGGCGCCGGCCGAGAGATATCGTCCACCGCGATGGAAACCCAGCGTTTCCCGCGCGCCACATCCTCGATGGGCGGGGCATCGATGGGCGCGTCGAACGAGCGCTCGATTCCCGCCAGCCCGATGTCCGGTGCATCGGCTGGCCAATAGGCCCGCACACACCAGGAGGAGGGAAAGCGCAACTCCACCCCCTCATCGCCATACCACGCGCGCCAGGGGATACGGATCGTCGTCATAAGACTCCTCGCAAACGAAGCCCTCGGCCTATCCTACAGCCGAGGGCCTTGATCTCGCCGTCAAAGGACACGATGTGCGGCGATCACGTCCAACAGGGCTCGAATTCATAACGCAGGTCCTCGATGGAAGCGCCGACCACCTCGATCTCCTCCAGGAGATTGGTGCCCAGGCCCAGCTCACGCGCCAGGTTCAGATGATTGTCGCTGCGCAGGAAGGGCGGGGTCGGCTGTTCAACGGTCGGGTCAAAGCCCATCGTCGCGGTGGCGACGGCATCCGTCGCCACCGGGTTGATGCCGGCGACCAGGATGCCGGGCTCCACAGGAGAGATCGTCTTGATCCAGGGGCCCTCCCCGGCCTCCGTGGTTTTCACGCCATCGATGAGCGCGAAGTGGATCGGGCGTGCCCGGTTGAGGTCCATGATCACCTTGGGCAATCGGGTCTTAAACTCATCCCCCTTCCCATGGAATGCCGAACGATACTTATGGTCGGGGCTCAGCCGGTAGTGCGTATACGGCACCAAGCCGATCAGATTCTTCATGGCCAGGGTGACGCCACAACTCCAATGGCATTTCAGCTTGGCGATGGAGATGAAGACGTCGATGTCCTCCAAGATGGGATTGAAGACGAAGCTCTCGTAGATGAACCAGCCGTCGCCGACCGAGGTGGAGGCGAAGTCCTCGTAAGGCTCAGGCGTGTTCAGATCGATCAGAGTGGCATCCAGATCCCGCGCCACATCCTCGTAGCCCCAGGCTCGGTATGTTCTAGCATCGACCGACTCGACGATGAGGAGCTCCCGCGCGCCGGCCTCCCGCACGGCTTCGCCCAGCGCGCGCACGACCTCCGGGTGTGTCACATAACTCTCGACGGGCGAGACGCCGGGCAGCGGCTGCACATCCACGCCAGCCGTCAGGTTCACCTTCAACGCCACCCGATCACCGGTGCGGATGACGCCCTTCAGTCCGCCCAATCCATCGAGAAGCGAGCGAACCTGCCGCCGGATAAGCGCGCGGTCATAATCAGCGGCATAAGCCAGCGCCACTCGCGGCCGTGACGACGTCGCTGCCTCGGTCGTAGGGAGGGGTTGCGGGGTTTGCAAAAGCACGCCAGGTTGGCACCCGACGGTCAACACCCCCGCCGTGAGGGCACCCGCGGTGCGCAGAAAGTGACGTCGGGAGATCACATACCGCGACGGCGAGCGACTCCCATGCAAGACATCGTCAGACACTATCCAACCTCCTGTGCTACGAACAGCTCTCCCAAAGCCTCTTTGGGGATGGTAGGGACGCCATCCTGCAGATAGCAGGCGACGGCCCGGGACTCACCGATGCGGTAAAGCGGCGGTCGGTCCTCATAGCACATCGGCTTCACGAAGGGGCACCGCGCGGCAAACTTGCATCCGCGATCCTCTTCCGTCGCCGGCTCCGCCTCTGAGATCCGGATCTCGCTCTGCTCCCATCTCCGGCTGAGATCAGGCCAGGGGATGGAGTTGATCAGAAGCTGAGTATAAGGATGCTGGGGATCCTTGATCACAGAATCCACATCCCCGGCTTCCATCACCGATCCACGATAGAGGATGATGATGTAATCACTGATATGGTATGCGGTCGTCAAGTCATGCGTGATATAGAGCACGGCGATGTTAAAATCCTGATTGAGCTTGCGAAGGCTCTCCAGGATCGTGGCACGGAGCGACGCATCGACCATGGAGACAGGCTCATCCGCGACGATCAGCTTGGGCCGCAGGAGCAAAGCCCGCGCCACGATGATGCGCTGGCGTTGCCCACCGCTCAACTGATGGGGATACCTCCCCAGGGTCTCCTCCGGACGCAACCCCACGCCGCGCAACGCCTCCTCTATCCGCTCTCGCGCTTCCGTCTTAGAGTGAGCTAATCCGAACTTCCGAACGGGAACGGTGAGGACATGATCCACTTTGTAGAAGGGATTATACGCCCCAAAGGGATCTTGAAAGATCGCCTGAACCTCCCGCCGAAAGTCGACTCTCTCCTCTCGAGATAGTTTCTGAAGGTCTTTTCCCCTGTAGAGGACGGTTCCCTCCGTCGGGGCGAGAAATCCCATAAGCAGGAGCCCTAACGTAGTCTTGCCACTCCCGCTCTCGCCAGCCACCGCGATAATAGAGGGGTTATCGGTCTCAATGGAGAGAGAGATGTCCTCCAGGGCAACGGTGGCCTCCTTATGAAGCAATCCCCTACCGAAGATCTTCGTGACGTTGCGAAGTTCCAGTATTGGTGTCATCTCTCCTTCCCATACAAATGACACGCTACCCAGCGCCCAGGGCTGACCTCTTCCAAACTCGGGGCCTGCTCCGAGCAGATGTCCATAACTTGAGGGCATCGTGGATGGAAGACACATCCCGGCGGCAGGCTCAATAACGACGGCGGGAGGCCCGGGATCCCTTTGAAAATCCCCTTGGCCTCCAATCCGGGCAGGCTACCGATCAGTAGCTGGGTATAAGGATGCAGCGGCCCGGTGAAGATATCTTGAACGGTACCTACCTCTGCCAGTTTACCGGCGTACATCACCGCCAGCCGATCCACGAATTGGGCCATCAACCCCATATCATGGCCGATCAAGATCACCGAGCTGCCCAGCGCCTCCTGCAGCCGGCCTATCGTCTCCATCACCTGTCGCTGAATCACCACATCCAGAGCGCTGGTAGGCTCATCGGCGATGATCACCTTCGGGCACATCGAGATGGCGATGGCGACACACACCCGCTGCTTCATCCCGCCGCTGAGCTCGTGCGGATACTTGTCGGCGACATCACGATCCAATTCCACCGAGTCAAGGAGCTCATAAACGCGCTCCTCTAGCTCTGTAGCGGGAAGCTCTTCATCGTGATCCCTCATCCCGTCGATGATCTGATCCCTGATACGCATGACGGGGTTGAGGGAATTCATCGCACCCTGCGGGATGAGGCTGATCTCTCGCAGTCGGACCTTGCGCATCTCCTCCTCAGAGAGCGTAAACAGGTCACGGCCGTTCAACAGCGCCCGGCCGCCTTCAATGCGTCCAGGGGGCTTGATCATCCGCAGCAATGCCAACGCTACAGTAGATTTGCCAGAGCCGGACTCCCCCACCAGCCCTAGCCTCACCTTAGGTTCCAGGTCGAAACTCACGCCATCGACCGCTTTCACCGCGCCATCATCGGTATGATAATACACCCGCAGATCCTTGACCTGGAGTACCGGCTCGCTCACACTGTCCTCCGAACTCTGGGATTGGCCAGCTCATCCAGCCCCGCGGCCAACAGGAAAAGGCCGACAAACAGCAGGATGATGATCGTGATGGGCGACAACCCCCACCACCATAGACCGCGCAGAAAGGCGGAGTAATAGATGACCCAATAAATGGTCATGCCCAACGTCGGCTCCCTCATGGGCCCAAGCCCCAACGCCTCCAGGCCGATGGACGCCAGAATGGCGGAGGCCACCGACCCTACGAAGCTGGCAGCCAGGTATGGCAGAAGATTGGGGATGAGCTCTTTCACGATGATCTCCAGACCACTCATGCCAGAGAGTCGTGCCATCATGACGAAGGGCCTTTCCCGCAAGGTAAGCACCTGTGAACGTATGGTGCGGGTGGGCCACATCCACGCCAGGATGGAAACCACGAACCCCATACCCTCCACGGTCATCTCCCGCCGGATGGTCGACGCGATGACGACGAGGACGAGGAGCCCCGGCACTGTAAGCAACACGTCGACGATCCACCGGATGACAGTATCCAGCAGCCCGCCATAAAAGGCGCTCAAGAACCCCAAGATCGTGCCCACGCCCACTCCCACAGCGCCGGCGATCAACCCGATGCGCAAGGTGAGCATCGTGCCAGCCACCATCGCGGCCAGCAGATCCCGTCCCTGGCTATCGGTCCCGAATGGGTGTTCCCAAGACGGGGGCTGGTTCGGAGGCGCTGCCAGCGGATAGGCGTTTTCCACATCGACGAACAGGCGTCCCAAGCCGGAGAAAAGGATCAGGAGCAAAATCAACCCCAGTCCCGCACCAAGGCTAGGGTTGCGTCGTATGTAACGTACAAAACTCCTGGATCTACCCGCAAGAACTGTCATGTTACCCTCTCTCGTAGGAGATTCGTGGATCCAACAAGGGGTAGACGAGATCCATGATCAACATGGCCACGCCGATAGCCACGATCACCACAAAGACGATGCCGTAGATGACAAAGTAATCTAGGTAGTTGATCGATCTGGCCAGAAGCGTTCCCATGCCAGGATAGCCGAAGACCACCTCCACCAGGACCGCGCCCGATACGACGTTCCCCATGGAGAGCGCGAGCGAGGTCACCTGCGGCAACAGGGCATTTCGCAGCGCGTAGCGGAAGAAGATCCTTCTCTCTTTCAAGCCCTTCGCCTCCGCGAAGGTGATGTAATCCTCGCCCAGCACGGTGACCATCATGCCCCGCATCCCCAGTGCCC
Organism: Chloroflexota bacterium; assembly: GCA_024277095.1. Taxonomy (GTDB): domain Bacteria; phylum Chloroflexota; class Anaerolineae; order DUEN01; family DUEN01; genus DUEN01. The sequence continues at coordinate 9,081 of JAJRVX010000147.1, read as the reverse complement.
AGAAGCCGGCTCCAGCCAGGACCATGGACAGGGCAGGCAGAATGGAATGGCGCACGACGTCAAGGATGAAGGACAGCGACAGCGAGGGGATCGTACCGATCGAGTATCCGCCACCTAACGGGAAGAGGCGGAGGCGAAAGGCCAGAAAGTAGATCAACACAAGTCCAAGCAGATAATAAGGGATCGCCGACAGGGTCATAAGTGGAGGGACCAGGTACTGAAGGAGCCTGGGAGATCTCGGCCAAGCGATCATCGCACCCACAAGGGTTCCAAAGAGGAAGGCGATCAGCGTCGCCGTCGTCAGAAGCCCGATGGTCCAAGGCAGGGCCTCGCCAACCAGCTCCAGCACCGTCTTGGGATAGTTGGCGATGGAGTACCCCAGATCCAGACGCGCCATATCGCTTAGATAGGTGAGATACTGCTGCCACAAAGGCTTATCCAGGCCAAACTTCTCCTCATAGGCCTTGAGCATTTCCTCCATGCCTTCCTGCAGATACCCTCCCCTGGTTGCCTGTTCGGCCAGCTTCTCCCGGATCGGGTTCCTAGGAGTGAGCTTGGGGATAAAGAAATTCAGGGTGGCAGCCGTCCACATGATCAGGATCAAGAGAAGAAACCGTCTGAGCAAATATCTCAGTTGCACGGAACCCCCTCTTCGTTTATTCCACTGTCAAGCATGAGGATTCGCAGGACCCAAATGAGGGGCCCTGGGTTCAAGGGCCCCTCACCATCACCTTCGCTGGCCGGAGCGATCACTGAGCCGGCTCAAGCCGATGCAGGATCAACGGGAACGTGAGATGCCAGAACGCACCGTTCACGTAGGGGTTGTCCCGCGTCGGCCAGTTCTTCCAGTAGGTGGTATTCATCGGGATACGATGATACCACTGAACAATAGGCGCATCCGGCAGCTCCTTGAGCCATATCTCCATGGCACGGCGGAACAGGTCCATCATGCGCGGATCGCCCATGGGCACGGTGCTCATCTCCTCGATGATCTTGTCGTATTCCGCGTTCGCCCAGCGGGAGAAGTAAGGCGTCGACTCACCCACAGGCCGGGCGTAACGACTGTGGTACATGTTCAGGGTGTAGAACGGATCAGCGATGCTGCCGCCATGGCCGAACAGCATGACCTTGGCCGTGCCATCGGACATCCGGGTGTAGGAGTCCGCGGGCATCGTGTAGGACGCCTCGAAGCCTGCCTTGCGCAACTGCTCGGCGATGATCGGGCCGATATCCGCAAAGATGGGGAAGCCATGGATGACCGCCTCGACCCGATTGCCCTCCGCGTCCACCCAGAAGCCCTCATCATCCTTCGTGTACCCGGCACCCTTCATCAACGCCTCGCTCCTGGCCAGATCCACCTTATTGGTGGGGTACTGCTCGAGGAGGTCGCTGATAGAATCAATGTACTTCATGAGCGGCGGGTAGTAGGGGAAGGGCACCGTCGTCGCCTGGCCGGCACCTCCGTATGCCACCTGCACGAGCTGCTCCCGATCAATCGCGTAACTGACAGCCCAACGGACATCGGGGTTGTCGAAGGGCCGCTCCGCGCAGTTAAACCACAGCGAGATAGGCCACCAGTCAATGTACCCGTAGGGCGGCTCGCGGAACGTATGGGTGATGATCCGCGGATTCTGCTCAAGGACGCTCTTGATGGTGGCCGGCCGTAGATCCAACGAGGAGTCGATCTGGTCGGTGATTACCAGCTGAGCTGCCTTCGTCTCATCCGACCAGGGCAACATCAAGATGCGCTCCACCTTGGGTAGCTGGGCGAGCCCTGCCTTCGCCGCCCACCAGTCCGGGCGTAGATCGATGAACTTCTGGCTGGACGTCCATTGTACGATCTTGTAGGGACCGGTGCACAGCGGCCAGCCCTTCTCCGGATCATAGAACTCGAAGGAGGAGGGATCCTCCACATCTTTGAAGACATGCTCAGGGACGATGTACATGCCCGTGTCGAACATGAAGGTGAGGTACCGGAACAGGAACCTGGGATTCGGGTCGTTGAAGACGATCCGGACGGTGTAATCGTTGACCGCTGTGGCCTCCTTGACCCACGTCTCCATCTCCGTGGAGTACTTCAGTGTCGGAGCATGCTGCTTGAGCATGTTGATCGTAAAGGCCACGTCACGAGCCGTGAAGGGCACGCCATCGCTCCACGTCGCCCCCTGGCGAACCTTGATGGTCAATTCGGTGTAGTCGTCGTTGTACTCATGGCTCTCCGCCAGCCAGGGGATCATCTTATCCGCGAAGGCGGAGTAGAAGTAGAGGGGCTCCCACAAAGCTGCGCTGCCGATCTGATGGGTGGCACCCACGGCGTAGGGATTCCCCAGACCCGTATCCGTGAACTCCCCGGCCGAGCCGCCAAACATCAAGATCAACGTTCGATTTCTGGGAACGGACTTAACCCCCTTTGCCGCTACCTCCTCCGCTTTCTCGCCTTTAAAGGACGGTGGGGCCGCCGCGGGTGGGGCGCATGCCGCCGCAACAGCTCCTGCAGTCGCCACTGCGGACAAACGCAGGAAGTCCCGACGAGACATCCGACTCTCTTTCATTTTGCTCCCTCCTTGGCGATAGCTGAGATCGCCAAACTCAATGGCCAACGGCGCATTACGTCAACCACGCAGATGCTAGCTTACAACATTTGGAAAGCAACAACGCAATCGGCATGCGACGGTGCATCTACTCGTGACCGAAAAAGAGGAGTTTTTATGGAGAAAGCCAGCTTTACGAGAGTGGAATCGCTCTTGCGAATGTCCCTATAGGGGTCTCATCACAATTACGTTAACATTTTATCATATCTTTCAAAACCCTGTCAAGGAGTTTTTTCTTTGGCTGCTCTTTCATGGATGGTTGAATCTACAGACGAGGGAAAAAGCACTTTAGTAATACAAGGAATGATATCGTGGATTAGGCTAGAGGAAGCGATGAGCTCCGGCCCCTTCCAAAAGCGCCCTCGGCTGCTCCTGAACCTCAGAGCTCCCAGGCCGCAAAATCGAAGCGCCCCTGAACATGGGTTCCGGAGACTGGAGATGGCAAGGGACCGGAGAGGACAAAACCCCTTGACCATCGCCCTGGCGATGGGGTATACTGCCTTCACGATGTCCGAACGCAAGCTTTTGCTCGATCTGACCAGGGAAGAGCTGGCCGCCCACCTGGCCGCCTGGGGGGAGCCGCGCTACCGCGTCGATCAGATCTGGCGCTGGACCTATCAGCGCGGCGTCACCGAGTTCGCCGGGATGACCGATCTTCCCATCGCGCTGCGGGCCCGCCTCGAGGAGTCCTTCGCCATCGATCCGCTGCGAGAGCTGGAATCCGTTACCTCGCGCGATCGGCTGACCCGGAAGGTGCTCTTCGCCCTGCCCGACGACCAGACCATCGAAGCGGTGCTCATGCTCTACAAGCGACGACGCACGCTGTGCCTCTCCACCCAGGCGGGGTGCGGCATGGGCTGTCCCTTCTGCGCCACCGGCCTCAGCGGGTTGGCCCGCAACCTGACCGCAGGCGAGATCGTGGCCCAGGCTCTCTTCTTCGCCCGCTTCCTGGGCGATCCCCAAGCGGGCGGCCACGACGCCATCGCCGTCTCACGCCCCACCCGCGTGACCAATATCGTCCTCATGGGGATGGGCGAACCGCTGGCCAACTATTCGGCCACATGGCGAGCCCTGCGGCTCCTGACCGACCCCGCGGCGTTCGGACTGGGCGCCCGCCACATCACGCTGTCCACCGTCGGCCTGGTCCCCATGATCGACCGCATGGCCCAGGAGCCGCTGCAGATCGGCCTGGCCATCTCGCTGCACGCGCCCAACGATGCGCTGCGCGATGAGCTGGTGCCCATCAACCGGCGCTACCCTCTGAAGGAGTTGATGGCTGCCTGTCGGCGTTATGTAGAGCGCACGCGGCGGCGGGTCACTTTCGAGTACGCGCTGATGGCGGGCATCAACGACCGCCTGGAACACGCGGAGGAGCTGGCCTCTTTGATCCGGGGGCTCCTCTGTCACGTCAACCTGATCCCGCTAAACCCGGTGGAGGGATCGCCCTACCAGCCCTCCCCCGATCGAGACGCGGCCGCGTTCCTCCAACGGCTGCAGGACCGCGGCGTTTCGGTCACGATGCGGCTGCGGCGCGGCATCGAGATCGACGCCGGCTGCGGGCAGTTGCGCCGGCGCGTGGCCGCATCATCGGCGATCGGGTGAGCGCTCGCACGCGAATCCTTTGCGGGAAGGCGAGACTCTCGTCTGAATTGTTTGCTTTTTCAAGCGATGACGTGTATCATGGCGGTTTGTGGAGGTGACCAGTGATCAAGATCGCACCGTCCATACTGGCCTCCGACTTCGCCCGGTTGGGAGAGGAGATCCGCCGGGCGGAGGAGGCCGGGGCGGATTGGATTCACGTGGACGTGATGGACGGCCACTTCGTGCCGAACATAACCATAGGGCCGCCGGTGCTGGCCAGCCTTCGTCGCGTCACGGATCTGCATCTGGACGTGCACCTGATGATCGAGGAGCCGGAGCGCTATCTGGAGGCGTTCCAGCGCGCGGGGGCGGATGGCCTGACCGTGCATGTGGAAGCGACGCCCCATCTGCATCGGGTGGTGCAGCAGATCCGCGAGCTGGGGATCATGCCGGGCGTGTCCCTGAATCCGGCCACCCCCCTGGTCACACTGGAGGAGATCCTGCCCGACGTGGATCTGGTGCTGTGCATGACGGTCAACCCGGGATTCGGTGGGCAGGCGTTCATCCCGGGCACACTGGACAAGATACGTCGGCTACGACGGATGGTGCAGGATCGCGGATTGGATATCCTCATCGAGGTGGATGGGGGGGTAGACGAGAGGACGGCTCCCAGGCTGGTGGAGGCCGGGGCTCGCGTGTTGGTGGCCGGCACCTCGATCTTCCGATCGCCGGACGGGGTACGCAACGCGATCGCCCGGCTGAGAGCGGCCGCAGGCGAGCCGGTGCAACTCGATGCCTAGCGGCCCTCACCGCTCCCGTACCCGGAAAGCCCTCGCACGAGAAAGCCAGCCCCTTTTCGAGCGCTGGCTTCTGTGCGAAGATGGTCGCTTTACGAGGCGCAAAAGCGCATCAGACGGTCTTCTGAAGTGTTCTAATGCATTGCGTGCAAAGATACATCCGCCTGGTCCGGCCGTTCTCGATCACGGTCGTGCGCTGAATGTTTGGCTTCCATTGCCGCTTCGTGCGGTGTTTGGAATGGCTGACGTTATGTCCAAAGCGTAAGCTTTTACCACAGCGTTCGCACTTAGCCATCCGGATCACCTCTTTCCTTATATTGGATCATGCGGGACACGCGAGACGAACGACGCCCATGATGATAGCCGGGATGCGTTCCCGGCTAGAGCGGGCGATATCTTACCATAGGCGGGGTGAAAGGGCAAACCGTGTGCCAAGCCGGGCACACGTGGCCTCAGAGGGCATCAGAACTCGAGGATGTGGATGACGGAAGAGACTTCTCTGGGTCAGATCGATATCTCCCCCGATGCCATCGCCGCCATCGCCAGCGAAGCGGTGCTGGAGAGCTATGGCGTGGTGGGCATGGCCAGCAAGAACGTGCTCGATGGGCTGATCGGCTGGCTACGCCGGGATCGCTCCCGCCGCAGCGTCGAGGTGCGCATCTCCGAGGGCAAGGTCATCATCGACCTGTACGTCATCGTCGAATACGGGACGCGCATCTCAGAAGTGGCCTACGGCGTCATGAATCGGGTGAAATTCAGCCTGGAGCGGACGTTGGGCGTGCCGGTATCTGAGATCAACGTCCATGTGCAAGGGCTGCGCATCAGCGATCGGGACTAACCCATCGCATCGGCCAGGCGCGCTCCGAGCCAGGATCCCGGCGCGTGGCCGGCCCGGCGGGCATTCCGGGCATCCTGTCGATCTGGGAGGATTCAGGATATTGAGCGGCGAGACGAGAACGGAAGGCGCTTCATCGGCCTTTCAGGATGATACCACCACCAAGTTGACAGCCAAATACCCCCCGGGGGTCCCCGTAAAGGCGCTAAACGGCGAGGATATGCGAGCCATGCTGTACGCGGCCTCCGCCAACCTGGAGAAGCATCGGGACGCTATCAACGCGCTGAACGTGTTCCCCGTCCCCGACGGGGACACGGGCACGAACATGCTTCTCACCATGCAGGCCGCGTGCAATGAGATCGCCGACCTGGTCCATCCGCCCATCGGGGGCGTCCTACAGCGCGCCGCTCACGGCGCACTGATGGGAGCCCGAGGCAACTCCGGCGTGATCCTGTCCCAGATCCTGCGCGGCATGGCCCGCTCGCTGGACGATAAGGAGCTGTGCACGACCTCCGACCTCGTCGACGCGCTGGAGGAGGGAGCCGACACGGCCTACAAGGGCGTGTCCAAGCCCGTGGAGGGCACCATCCTCACCGTGATCCGGCGGGTCAGCGAGGCGGCCCGCAAAGCCGCCTCAATGGATCAGGACATGCGCTTCGTCTTCGAGCGCATCGTGCACGAGGCCGCGGAGGCCGTCGCGGAGACCCCCCACCTGCTGCCAGTCCTGGCGCAGGCGGGCGTGGTCGACTCCGGCGGGCAGGGCCTATACGTCATTCTGGAGGGCATGTTCCGCTGCCTGCAGGGCGAACAGATCGTGATCAGCGCCCCGCCCAGCGAGGAGGAGGCGGAGCTTTCGGGGCTCGCCGAGGAATGGGGATACGATATCCAGTACCTGATCCTCTCTCGCGAGGCCGATGAGGACATGGTCCGTCAGCGTCTGATCGAGATGGGCGGGCAGAGCGTGATCGTCGTCGGGGGAGAAGGGGTGATTAAGGTCCATGTGCACAGCGAAGACCCGGGCCCCATGCTCTCCTTCGGCGCCTCGTTAGGGCACCTGGACGACATCGTCGTGGAGAACATGACCTTGCAGACGTTGCGCCGGCGAGGCGAGCAGCCCGTGCCCCAGGCTACCCCTGTGGCCGCGACCGTTCGAGAGCCCGCGCCCGCAGCCACCCCGGACGTCCCGTGCGGCCAGGTTGGCGTCGTCGCCGTGGTGCCGGGGGACGGACTCCGGCGCGTGTTCGAGAGCCTGGGGGTGAACGCCATCGTGGAGGGCGGGCAATCCATGAACCCCAGCACGCAGGAGCTGCTGGAGGCCATCGAAGCCCTGCCCTGCGACGATGTGCTCGTGCTGCCCAACAACAGCAACATCATCCTGGCGGCCCAACAGGCCCAGGCCCTGAGCCGGAAGAACGTATATGTGGTCCCCTCCCGCACCATCCCGCAGGGGATCGGCGCCCTGCTGGCCCTGAACCCGCAGGCCAGCCCGGAGGAGAATCAGCGCAATATGACCGCCGCGTTGCAGGACATCGAGACGGGCGAGATCACCGTCGCCGTACGGGCCGCCCAATTCGACGGCATCCAGGTGGAGGTGGGCGACGTGATCGGGCTCCACAACGGGGTGCTGTGTGCGCGCGGCCGGGACACGTACGAGGTGATGGACCAGCTCCTATCGAGGATGCACGCCTCAGAAGCGGAGGTCATTACCATATATTACGGTGAGCCGGTCTCCAGGGAGGAGGCTCAGGCCATGGCGGATCGGGTGCAGGAGGCCTATCCAGACCAGGAAGTCGAGCTGGTCGACGGGGGTCAGCCACACTACCATTACATCATCTCCGTCGAATAGGAGCGGCCGGCGTGAAGCCTCGCCGGTACAGGCGACATCTCATCATCCTCAACGCGGAGTGAGGGAATTGTCAGAGATCAAGATCGTCACGGATAGTAACGCACACCTGGATCCCAAAGTACGTGAAGAGCTGGGGATAGAGGTCGTCCCGCTATCGATCCACGTTAACGGCCGCACCTATCAGGAGGGCGTGAACCTGACTACGGAACAGTTCTTCCGTCAACTGGAGCGCTCGGACGCGCTCCCCATCGCGATGGCGCCCTCCGTGCAGACCTTCGCCAACGTGTATCGACGGCTATCCCGCTCCACCGATCGGATCCTGTCCATCCACATGTCCAGCAAGATGAGCGAGACGTATGCCAACGCCCGGGCGGCCGCGCAGGGCCTCCTCGGCCGTTGCCAGATCGAGGTCGTCGACTCGCTTTCCACATCGGTCGGGTTGGGCATCCTGGTGGAGGCGGCGGCACGCGAGGCGAGGACCGGCAAGTCGTTGGACGCCATCGTGCGCCTGGTACGCGGGATGATCCCGCACATTTACGCCTTCTTCTTCGTGGAGACCCTGGAATATCTGGAGCGCGCCCGGCGCATCGGACAGGCCCAGGCGATCCTGGGCACCATGTTGGGGATCAAGCCGCTGCTGATGATCGAGGAAGGCGAGGTGATCCCGCTGGAGAAGGTGCGGACGCGCACCCAGGCGGTGGACAAGCTGTTCGAGTTCATCACGGAGTTCACCCGCATCGAGCAGATGGTCATCCTCCAGCACGGGTTCAGCGATGAGACCGCGATGCTGTTGGAGCGATTGGAGCTCACCTATCCGGATCGGGAGTTCCCCGTATACACGTACAGCCCCTCGCTGGCGACCCATCTGGGCCCCACGGCGATGGGAGCCATCGTCTACGAGGGCGTGTGGTGACGGCGCGAGCGGATATCGCCCGTAGACGGACGTCTCGCCGACGGGAGCTATCGGGACACCCGGATCCGCACACGAGAAGCGCATAGGAGCGAACGGAACTTGTCCTTTCGAACAGTGAGTAGCCAGGAATGAGCGACGCTTTCGATCGACTGAAAAAGGTCTTGGCCCTGGAAAGACGTCAGGGCTTTCGCAATCGAGCCGTCATCGGCGGGCTGGATAAGTTCGCCGCGCGGTGGGAAGCCGATGTGTTGGCCGAAGTGAAGACGCCGGAACAGCGAGAACAGGTTCAGGCCATCGTGGCCCTGTTGATGGGGTACCCGACCCTGGAAAGCCCTGTGGCCCGGGAGCGGGTGATCGACGATATCCTGGCCCGGGCACAGCGCGTGATGGAGGCGGAGGCACGCCCCTCCGCCGAGCCCGTGCCGGCGGTCGCCCCCCAGCCCACGGCGCCACCGCCGCCCAAGGCTCCAGCGGAGAGGCCCGCGCGACCGCCACGGAAGCGGCCCTCCGAGCCCGCC
>JAJRVX010000146.1:0-15219 GCA_024277095.1 Chloroflexota bacterium | reverse complement strand
GTCGATCTGACGTACATCCTCTACAACAACGAGGTCTACGGCTTGACCAAAGGTCAGGCCTCCCCCACGCTTCCCCTGGGGATGCAGACCAAGAGCCTGCCGGAGCCGGACATGCAATGGCAGATGAACTCGCTGTTGCTGGCGATGGCCTCCGGGTTCACATGGATCGGGCGGGGGTACGCCTATAACATCCGCCAGCTGATCGACCTCATCCAGAGGGCCATCAACCATCCCGGGCTGGCCTACCTCGAGGTGATCCAGCCGTGCCCAACATACAACAACCTCCACACCCGGGATTGGTTCGCCGGCAAGGACCTGGGACACCCCCGCATCTACGACGTGGCGGAGGAGGGATACGACCCCCTCGTCCCGCAGGACGCGGATGAAAGCTACCTGTACGAGAAGATCTGCTACTACATCGAGAAGGCGCATGAGTGGGGCGACCGTATCCCGACCGGCGTGTTCCTGGAGAATCACCTGGTCCCCACCTTTGAGGACCGCCTGTGCCAGCGGACCCCGACCTACCGCGAGCGGCCACCGGCCCGCCGCGTCATCGCCGATGAAGAGGGGCGAACCCTGACCGACCTGAGCAAGATCTTCGCAGAGATGATGATGAGATAGTGCCGGCGCAGTGGCCAGCACGACGCCGAGACGAGGAAGGATTTCAGGCCAGCGCGGAGGGCATCCGCGCTGGCCTTCTTCTTTCCACCACAGCGCCCGCAATCCCTCTACCCGACTCCATCCTCGACAGCAAAGCCCGAACATGCTATATTTCCTTCCAGCGAGCAAACGGGCGAGCAACGAACCGAACGTATCGGAGGGAGTATCCATGGATCCTCGCATCATTCGCATGAAGCTGGACATCCTGCGTCGCCGGGCCATCGTGCAAAGCTGGCCCATCGCTCCCTATCAGGCGCGTATCGCCGACCACCTGGCTCCCAACGAGTACCGCTATGAGGGGGATTGGGCTCAGGTGGACGGCGAGGGATGGTGGCCCGCCGGGAAGACCGTCTTCCTGCGCGCCCAGGTCACCCCGCCAACTGATGTCCCACTGGAGCAACTGTTCCTGGTCTTCGACGGCGAGGGGTTGGAAGGTCTGCTCAGCATCGACGGGCGACCGTATGCGGGCATCGATGCCAATCACACCCGTGTGCGTGTTCCCCACGCGGGAACGCTGCACCTGGAGGCCGAGTTCATCGCGATCCCCCATGTGATGTGCCTGCCGGAGCTGGCAGGCGAAAAGGCTCGATTGCGCCAGATCCGCCTGGAACAGGTGGACGCCGAGATCGAGGCCGCGTGGTATGACCTGCGCCTCGCCTGGGACGCGTCCCAGGCCGTGCGAGACGAGCGGCGCCGGCAACGGATCGCCGACGCCCTGGAGGACGCGCTCCTGGCCATCGATCTCACGCTGCCCCAGGATCGGTTCCGCCGGGAGGTGATGGAGGCGCGGCGCATCCTGAAGGATCGGCTCGAGGGGATCGCCCCCGATCCCGAGGGAGGCCGCATCTTCCTCACCGGCCACTCCCACATCGACACCGCCTGGCTGTGGCCGATCCGGGAGACGATCCGCAAGTGCGGGCGCACCTTCAGCACCGCCTGCCGTCTACTGGAGCAATACCCCCGCTACCGGTTCTCCTGCAGCCAGCCCCAACTGTACGCCTACACCAAGAAGTACTATCCGGCGCTGTACGAGGAGATCAAGCGCTGGGTGCGGGAGGGACGATGGGAGACCACCGGCGGCATGTGGGTCGAGGCCGACTGCAACATCTCCTCCGGCGAGGCGCTGATCCGCCAGATCCTGCACGGCCTGCGCTTCTTCCGAGAGGAATTCGGGACCCGGCCCCGCGTATGCTGGCTGCCCGACGTCTTCGGGTATCCCGGCAACCTACCTCAGATCCTGAACGGCTGCGGGCTGACCTCCTTCTACACCAATAAGCTCCACTGGCAGGCGCGCAATCCGTTCCCCTACCATCTCTTCTGGTGGGAGGGGATCGACGGCACCCGCGTCCTGGCCCATATCCCCCGGCTCAAGAGCGGCTACAACGGGAACCCCACGCCGGAGGAGCTGGCCCTGGCATGGGAGCACTTCCACGAGAAGGCCCTCTACGACGAGATCCTCTTCCCCTTCGGCTTCGGCGATGGGGGCGGCGGCCCCACCGAGGAGATGCTGGAATACGCCGACCGGCTCGAGCGCTATCCGGGGCTGCCCGCCTGCCACCAGGGCCTGGAAGAGGCCTACTTCGATCGCGTCCGGGCGGCCGCGCCCGAGCTGCCCGTCTGGCACGGCGAGCTGTACCTGGAGACCCATCGCGGCACGTATACCTCGCAGGCCGCCACCAAGCGAGGCAACCGCAAGAACGAGCTCCTGCTTCGTGAGGCGGAGATCGCCGGCGTGCTCGCCCAATGGGTGGACGACGCGATCGACATGTCGCCGCTGCACGACGCCTGGGAGAACCTGTTGCTCCTGCAATTCCACGACATCCTGCCGGGCTCCTCCATCGGCCAGGTGTACGAGGAGGCCATCCGAGACTACGCCCGCATCGAGCGGACCGCTCGCGCCGTGCGCGACGCGGCCCTGCAGGCCATCGCCCACCGCGTCCCGACGGCCGACCTGCTGGTCTTCAACAGTCTGTCCTGGGGCCGCAACGATGTGGCCACCGCCACGATCCCAGCCCCCACAGGTCCCGTGGAGCTCGTCGACCCGCAGGGACGGGCCGCCTCAGTTCAGGTCATCGCCCAACGCGACGGACAGGCGGAGATCGTGTTCGCCCCGCCGGAGGTGCCTCCCGTGGGATACACGACCCTCACGCTGCGTCCCGCCGACAAGGAGCCCGAGACCAGCCTGGTCGTCACGCCACAGCGGGTGGAGAACCGGTTCTTCATCATGGAGCTCAACGACGTGGGGGAGATCACCCGGCTGTACGACAAGCGACATCAACGAGAGGTGATCCCGTCAGGCCAGGTCGCCAATCGCCTGCAGCTCTTCCAGGATGGGCCGGAGCGGGAGGCGGCGTGGAACGTGCACGCGACGTTCGAGCGTCGCGAGTATCCCTTCGAGGGAGAGTGCACCGTGGAGGTCGTGGAGACGGGCCCCGTGCGGGGGGTCATCCGGGTCATCCGCCACCACCGGGGCAGCCGCATCGAGCAGGACATCGTCCTCTACGACGCGATGCCCCGCATCGATTTCGTCACCCGAGCGGACTGGCAGGAGCGGCAGGTGATGCTCAAGGCCGCGTTCCCGGTGGAGGTGCTGGCCGACCAGGCCACGTTCGAGATCCAATTCGGCGCCCTACAGCGGCCCACCCATCGCAACACGTCCTGGGACCAGGAGAAGTTCGAGGTCGCCGCGTACCGCTGGGCCGATCTATCCGAGGCGGGATACGGGGTCAGCCTGCTCAACGACTGCAAGTATGGCTACGACGTGAAGGGCAACGTGCTCCGGCTGACGCTGCTGCGCGGCCCCGAATGGCCCGATCCCAACGCCGACCGCGGCCATCACGAGTTCGTCTACTCGTTGTGGCCTCACGGCGGGGACTGGCGCCAGGGGGAGACCGTGCGGCGAGGATGGGAGCTGAACGTGCCGCTGGTGTGTCTGCCCGCCGGCCAGGGGGATGGATCCCTCCCGGCGACACAGAGCTTCGTGCAGGTGAACGGTCCGGCCGTGCTGGAGACGCTGAAGCCGGCCGACGACGGCCAGGGCTGGATCATGCGCCTGTACGAGCCGAACGGCGGCCGGGGACAGGTGACGGTCACGACGCCGGGCGAGTTGCGAGGCGTCACCGCCTGCAACCTGGTGGAGGAGCCGGAGGGATCGCAACCGTCCGAGGGGAACCGGTTCGCCTTCCCCATCCGCCCCTTCCAGATCCGCACCTTCCGTCTGGAGATGTGATCGCCGACATCAGAGGACACGACTTGGCGACACACAGGGCGGGGCGTCCGTACATGGGCGTCCTGCCCTGCTATTCCCTCCCTCGATAGATGCGAACCTGCGCCTTTTCCAGGGTGACCAACCCCTCCCGAACGACCTCGTCGATCGTCACCAGGAACGATTCCAGCTTATCCCTGGAGTCGACGATCTCCACGACGATCGGCAGGTCCTCCGACAGCCGCAGTATCTTGCTGGTGTACACCCGGCTGCTCGGGCCGAACCCCATCATCCCCCGCAACACCGTCGCCCCGGCCAGCCCCTGCTCGCGTGCCCGCAAAACGATCCATTCGTACAACGGCTTGCCCTCGCACTTATCGCTCTCGCCGATGAAAATGCGCAGCAGATACCCTTCCTCGGAGAGTGTCATCCTCTTACCTCCACATGAGCCGGACCAGCACGCGCCCCAACCACACCATGCCCAATCCCCCTCCCACCTGCACCGCCACATTGGAGAGGGCGAAAAAATCCTCGCCATCCAGCAGCAGGTTCATCGTCTCATTGCTGAAGGTGGAGAAGGTCGTGAAAGCTCCCAGGACGCCGATGAAGACGAACAGCCGGGTTTCGCTGGTGAAGACGCTGCGGCTCTCTGTGAGCTGCGAGAGCAAGCCGATCATCAGGCAGCCGAGGAGGTTGACGGCCAGCGTTCCATGGGGGAAGTTCACGCTTCCGCTCCACTTCTGAACCCAGCCACTCACACCATACCGAAGGACCGCTCCAATGAAACCGCCCAAGCCTACCCAAAGTATCCGATTCATACAAAGGACTCCTACAATCGATCCGGATGGTTGTAGGAGTCATCAGCCTGTCGGCGGTTGATGGTGGACCCCATCACCATGGTCTGCATGTTCAAGCGATCGATCCAGAGCACCGGGACGGGGTGACTCACGCATCACCCGTCCATCTACACCCTGTGGGAGAGATACCCCATCTTAACACCGGTATGACGTTCCGTCCAAAACGCCGCCGACTATCCGCCGGCGATGATCTTATAGCGCCGAATCCTCGACATCCGCTTCCCCCCTCGATCCTCCAAACCATATCCCTCAATCCGCCGGCGGCTTCGTGCCCAGGATCAAGGCGAATCCTCGCGCCCTCATCAGGCGGATCCGCCGGTGATCGACGAAGCCGGCCTGCGCCAGCCAACCGCTCACATCCTCGAAATGATAGGCCTGCCCTCCTCCTTCCACCAGAAGGTTCAGCCCCAACAGCGAGGCGAGCACACCGGAAATCCCAGAAGACCGTTTGTCCAGGATGGCATCGTAGATGACGACCAAGCCATTCGGGTTCAGGGCGTGGAAGACCTTCTCCAGCAAAGCCGTGTTCTCGACGCCGCTATTGCTATGGATGAGGTTGAACATCAGGACCACGTCATAGCCATCACCGATGTCATCGGAGAAGAAATCGCCCACCTGAACGCCCACCCGGTCTCCCATCCCCTCCTCGGCGATGGTCTCCTCCGCCATATCAATGCCCTCGGCCCAATCGAAGATCACCGCCGACAGCTCGGGATAGGACCGGCAGAACTGGATCGCGTACAGGCCATGCCCGCCGCCCAGATCGAGTAGCCGCCTGGCCCCGGCGGGCAACTTGACCTTGGAGACGATCTCCTTGCCCCCCATTCGGGCGAGGCTGCGCCAATGGAGTTGGGCGTGTCGATAGGTCCCAGGGCGCTGAGCCATCCACTCCCAGGCGCTGATGGGAGGCGCCCCTCTGCGGATGGCCTCTTCCGTGTATTCCGCTCGCTGCCAGAACTCGTGGAAGAACGTCAGAGAGTGAGCCAGGGTATCGGGAGATCGCCGGGCCAGCCACCTGGAGGCCATCTTGGTGTTCGCATACCGTCCGTCGCTGCACGTCACATAGCCCAGCGAATCCAACACTTCCAACAGCACGCGCACGCCCTTCTCGCTGGCCTCCACCGCCTCGGCCAGCTCCGAGGCGGAAAGGGCGCCCATCTCCAACGCGTCAAACACGCCCAGATCGTTGGCGACCAACAAGGCCTTGCTGGCCATCCAGTAGATGAACCCATCCAGCAACGGCGCGGGGAACGCGCCCGCCTTAAGCATCACTCTTTCCACCAAGACAGGATGGATCGGCATCTTTCCTCCCTCCTTCACCAGGCAGGGGGATCACACTCTCACAAGGTGCTCTACACCAAAGTTGGATAATCCGGCCGCATCCGGAAGTGCGCCTCCAGCGCGGCCATCACGGCCAGCGCGATGTCCTCGCGCCAATGACGGGCCACCACCTGCACCCCCACAGGCAGGCCGGCGCTCCCCAGCTCCACCTGCTGGGCGGTGATGTCGGCCAGATCTCGACCGACCCGGCGGTCGCTCTCCTCGCCCTCCCGCACGCGGGTGACGGCGACCACGCCCGCCGGCGCGCCGATCACGTTATAGACCAGCCCATAGCTTATCGCCGGGAAGAGGTTCCCGCTGCTGCCGTGCGTGACGGCCGGCAAGGCACAGGGCGGACAGAGGATGGCATCAAAGCCTCCCGCCTCCAGCGCTTGGACGAACCGCATTCGGTACGCCGTTCGCGCTTCCACGATCTGCCAATACGCCTCCGTGGAACGAGCGCCCATGCATTCGATCAGGTGAGCCACGTAGTTCTGGCCACGAGCGCGCATGATCCTGGGCAAAAACGCCTTTACCAGCGGCGGGATGGAAAAGCCCCGGAACATGCCCTGTACCTGCGGAATCGGCTTCTCATCCCCCAGCAGCCGCTGGTAATCCTTGCCGCCACCGGCCGAAACCGCCCCCAGGAAGATACGAACGCCTTCGGCGGTGTCGGGCGGGGTGAAGGGGGCGACAGATGCGCCCATCTCCCGCAAGGCGGCGACGGCCTCCTCAACGGCGCGACGCAGGGCGGGCGAAGCCGGAAAGTACCCGTTGTCGGTGTAATAGCCGATGCGCAGATCGGCCACATGCACTTTGTCCGGGTCGGGCCAGGGGACGGGGGGAGCCATATCGGGAGCGGCGTCCTGGGAAGCCCTGGCGAAGATCTCCATCGCCAACTCCAGGTCGGCCACGGTGCGGGCGATGGGGCCGGGTTGGGGAATGACGGCTTCCTGCCCGCCCGCGAGCATGTCAGGTGGGAAATCGGCATTGGAGAGACGACCGCTGGTCGGTTTGAACCCCTGCACACCGCAGAAATGGGCCGGGATGCGGGTGCTGCCAGCGAAGTCCCCGGCCAATCCCAGGGGAGAGCCACCTACGGCGACGATGGCTCCCTCGCCACCACTGCTGCCGCCAGGGGTGCGATCGAGATTCCAGGGGTTGCTGCTGCGCCCGTACACGCGGTTGTCGGATTCGAAGCCGGCCAGCGTCTGGATGATGTTCGTCTTACCCAGGATGATGGCTCCCTCCTTCCGCAGCGCGGTCACCAACGGCCCCTCATCGCGATACACGTTGCCGATTTGACTTACGATCCCCAACGTCGTCTGCGTTCCCGCCACACGATACTGCTCCTTGATGGTGACGGGGACGCCGTGCAAACGGCCGAGCGGCTCGCCGCGAGCCCGTTTGGCGTCGGCCTCCACGGCCGCGACGAGCGCCTGCTCGAACAGCGGGATGACGACCGCATTCAGATCGCCGTTCACATCCCCGATGCGACGGATGTGCGCTTCAACGATCTCCAGAGACGAAAGCTCTCCGGCCCGGACCTTTTCGGCCAGCGCCGAAGCGCTCAAACTCGTAATCGTTTCCATGGGCTGATCTCCCCGCTTATGCTCTTGGCGGCCTAGACCGGAACCGTGGTCTTCCTGCCCGCCATTCCCGGCCTCGAAGCCTTCTCGGCTTTCAGGATACAGGGGCTTTGCAAAGGGATCATCGTACTTAAGTACGATTCGAGGGATAGGGGGAGCCCTGGGAGGAAAGCGCGAGGGGAAATCGATGCCTGAGGGAGCCCCGCCCGCGTCGTCGAGCTGACACGAGGAGGGGTTGGGGACGAGAGAGTGCTAGAGGATCTGAAGATCGCGCGCCCTGGCGGCCGCCTGTGTGCGAGATCGGACCCCCAACTTCCCCAAAATGTTGGTCACATGCGACTTGACGGTCCGCTCGCTGATCATCAACTCGCCCGCGATGTCCCGGTTGCTGGCGCCTCGAGCGATGAGCCGCAGGACCTCCATCTCCCGAGGGGTAAGCGCCTCGCCGGTGGCAGGGATGGAAACGGGCCGGGGCCTGTCCAACTGGCTCAGCATATCCAGCAATCGGCGGGCAAAGGGGGCGTGCACACCCCGATCGACCGCCAGGCGCAGCACGGGGATCATGGCGGCGCCCTCCATCAGGATCAGGCCCGGCATGCACATCTGCTCGTACTCGGTCAGCAACGGGCGCAATTCCGCCAGGGCCTCCTCCGAGCGCCCCCACCGCCAATAGAGATGGGACAGCAACAGGCGGGCATTGCCCCAGAGCAGGCTATAACGCACGTGCCGTTGGAGATCGGCCGCCTGGCGCAGGGCCTCCTCGGCGGCGGGGTATCGTCGATCGCCTATGGCCAGCAGAGCGCGCATCATCGCCCTGACGATGTGATTCTCCGGCACATCCTGGGGTCGTTCGGCCGCCACCATGCGGGCGTAGATCTCCCGGGCCTCCCTGAGGCGGCTCTGCAGCCAAAGCGCGCGGCCCTGACAATAGAGAAAACAGGCCAGCCACTCCCGGGCGCCACGCAACCGCTCGTAGCGGGGCAACTGGGCGCGCCAGTACCGCTCCAACTCGCCGTAGTCGGCGCGTACCAGGGCGGCGGACAGGGCGCAAAAGTCCATGTTCACTTCCAGGAAGACGAACCCGCCCAACTGCTCATTGATCCGCCGGGCGCGCTCCAGCGCCTGATACGAATCATCCAGCCTGGCCTGTAGCGCGTAAATGTTGCCCAGGAGCGTGTACGCCCCAGCCTGGGCCAGGCCAACCCCCTCGCCAAAGTGCGCCAACACCTGATGACAGTAGCGCTCGATCGGGGCGATGCCACCGGGAGCGAAGATCAACGGCACGTGTAATTGTAAGGCCAGGACATTGAACACCGCCGGATCCTCCGCGGCCAGCGCCGTCTGTATCGCGGCAGCAAGCTCCGCGTCCACCTGCGCCCAATCGCCCTTGTAAACGCCCACCCAGGCGCGGCTGATATGGACGAAAGCCCGCCTTTCGGGCGGCAGAGAATAGGCCTGGGCCCGCTTCAGGAGCTCGTCTGCGCGCTGGACATCGTGCAGCCCGCTGGCAATGCCGCCCAACAGCGCCAGGGCTTCCCCCTGTCCGGCGGGATCCCCAGTGGCCTCAAAGCCAGCCAGCGCCCGTGTGAGCAGCCGTTGCGCTCTGTCGAACTCCCCTCGGTACGAGGCGATCGCGCCCAGGAAACAGGTCAGCCAGGGGCACTCCTCCCGCGCGGACGCGGGCAAGGCCGTGATCCAGTCGCGCAGCGTGTCCAGCGCTCCCTCATGCAGCAGCTGCTCCCCAACTCGCTCGATCACCTGAGCGGCCTCTTGCCAGGCTCCGGCCTCCAGATAATGGTGCAGGGCCCGCGCGGGGTCCCGCTGCACCGCTGCAGCCCGACGGTGCAACACGGCCGGCAGTTCGGGCATCCTCCGCGCCAGTTGCTGACGCAGAAACTCGGCAAACAAGGCGTGATAACGATACGCCGGGTGATAGGGCGATGCCGATCGCCCATCGTCCGTCCGTGCCCCATGATCCAGCGCGACGAGGAAGAGATTCCGGCGGTGCAGCTCCTCGAGGACCTGGCGCGCGTCGTCCCGTCCGGTCACCGCCCGACACAGCGCCGGGGTCAGTTCGGGCAGGATGGAGGTTCTAAGCAAGAAGTCCCGCACCTTCGGCTCCTGACGGCTCAACACCTCCTCCGCCAGGAAGTCGAAGACGTAGCGATCCACCTGGGCCACGTGAGCGATGAAGGAGGCCCGCTTCTCAGGAGGGATGCGGTCCAACGAGGCCGCCAGCAGACGCAGGCCCGCCGCCCACCCCTCGGTACGCGCCTGTAGCGCCGTCAGATCGGCGGGCGAGAGGTCCAGCCCCAGCTTCTCGTTCAGGAACAGGGCGGCCTCCGCCAGATCGAAGCGCAGATCGGGCAGGCGTAACTCGGCCAGTTGGCCACGCGCCCGCAGGCGGGCCAGAGCCAGGGGCGGATCACGTCGGGTCGCGATGGCCAGGTGCATCTGCGGTGGGAGACGTTCAAGCAGGTGATCCAGAGAGGCGTAGATGGCTGCCTCGGTGATCTGATGCAGGTCGTCCAGCACCAGGACGAACGGATCGGGGAGTGACTCCAGCACCTCGTTGATCAGCACGCTCATCAGGCGCGGCAGTTCGGCGGCCGGGTTGGCGAGGCTCGTCAGAAGCGACCGGATCGCCGCGCCACATCCCGGGCTCAGGGACTGCCAAGCGGTGGTGAGGGAGAGCAGGAATGGAGTGGGAGCATTGTCCTCCGCGTCCAGCGACAGCCAAGCCAGCGGGACATCAGGGTAAGCCAGCGAGAACGCCGCCAACAGGGTGGTCTTGCCGGATCCTGCCGGCGCGGAGAGCAGCGTCAGGGCATGTGACGTCAACGCCTCGTTCAGACCTTCGAGCAGGCGCGGCCGCGGGATGATATCCTCAGGGGGCAAAGGAGGATGGAATTTCGTTTTCGCCAGCCAGTCCGGCGGCCCGGATGCCAGAGGAATCAACCTGAGACTCCATCAGTCGAAACGCGATCGTCGCGATGACGATCGTCCGGAAACGGACGGGCCACAAACCACGGCCTCGAGAGGCGGACAGCTGGGGGGATGCGGGAGTAGGAAGCGAGATCACGAGGGCGAGCAGATCGCTCCGGCCACCATCCGCTGCCGCAGAGAGCGTCCACGGTCAGCCGCCAGCGAAGGTGGGGACGGCCCATGCCCCCGCCTTCGTAGCGGCCCCTTCATCCATCACCCGAGGAAATCACATGATTCCAGGGGAGTATATCCTAAAAATGCAAGCAGGGCAACGACGAATAGACGTCCCTCCCCACTGTTGAGCCCCCTTCTCCCGGGCTCGGTGTACAGACCGGATACATGGGTAACACATGTTCGGAGACATGGGTAACAGGTCGTGGCAAAATTGGCCTCGCAAGACCTCCCCCCGGAAGGTCAACATGCCCTGGAAGGAGCGGACCACCATGTCTCTACGTCAGGAATTCGTGCAATACGCATTGCAGGAAGGAGCCAACTTGAGCGCCCTCTGTCGGGAGTTTGAGATCAGCCGTAAAAACGGCATACGAATGGCTACAACGGGCTGTCCACACGCCTAGCGGCTCCTCCTCCCCTCGCTCCGGCGGCCCGAACGTCAGGCACTTTGGAGCTCACAGGAATGAACGCCCGGCCAGCCCGGCAAAGTTGAGCAGGATATGAGCCATCACCGTCCACTGGATCGAGCCTGTCGTCTTCGCCACCCAGCCCCACACCAATCCCAGGGAAATGGACATCAGCGCGAACGCCAGCGCACCGCCCGCCATCTCGCTGGGGTACACCACCTGCGGCGATAGATGCCACAGCCCAAACCAGACGGCCGGGTAAAGATACGCCCACAGCCAGCTATCCGGAAAGGCGATCACATAGGTCCCCCGCCAGAGCACCTCCTCCATCGTGCCATTGGCCAACGCGAACAGGGCGGAATAGACGATGATCGTCAGGCTCGCCCCTTTCACCTCCGCCGGAAACCTCGTCACGTACATCACCAGCGGCGGCCCCAACAGGAGGAGTAATCCCAACCAGGCAGGCTTCCCGAATCTCGGGCGCGGGGTTCCGAACATCTCCCGCAGTCCCTCCGGGCCGATGATTAACACCGAAACCAGGAAACACCAGAAGATCCAGTAGAATAGAAAGCCTGCGAGGTATCCTCTCGCAGGCCCCAGCCGGGCAGACAACCCCTTGAAAGCGAAATAGGTCGTGCCCAGCAAGGCAGGCGGCACCACCAGCAACACGATCTGGGACGGCGCAAGAGATGACATTCGAACGCCCCTTGTGTGCCCCTTGATCACGCAGTTCCCGGCGACTACGCAAACGGGCGCAGTGCCTGCTCCAGATCTGCGATCAAATCCTCCGTGTCCTCAATCCCCACCGAATAGCGCACCAGGCTCTCCGGGATCCCCAACGCTGCCCGCTCCTCCTGGGTGCATTCCACGTGGCTGGTTGTAGCGGGCGGCCCCACAATCGTCTCGACCGAGCCGAGATTGGCCGCCGCGTGGGCGTAGCGCAGCCGTGGCAGGAAGCGGCGCAATGCATCGAAGCTGTTCTCCTTCAACATGAAGCTCAGCACCCCGCCGAATCCCCGCATCTGTCGGCGGGCGATGTCATGCCCAGGATGGGATGCCAGGCCGGGATAGAACACACGCCCAATCGCCGGATGCCCTTCCAGGAACTGCGCGATCCGAAGGGCACTGGCATTTTGCTGGCGGATCCGCAGATGAAGCGTCTTCATGCCGCGCAACAATAGGTAAGCAGCCATGGGATGCAGGGCCGCCCCGTTGATCTCCCGGTAGTGATAGATCTGCTCGATCCATTCCCTCCTGCCACAGACCACACCTCCCAGCGCATCGGCGTGCCCGCCCAGGAACTTGGTCGCGCTGTGCAGCACCAGGTCCGCCCCCAATTGCAATGGGTTCTGGTTGATGGGCGTCGCAAAGGTGTTATCCACGATGACCATCGCCCCCACCGCGTGAGCTGCCGCCGCCAAACGGGCCAGGTCAACGACCTTCAGCATGGGATTGGTGGGGCTTTCCAGATACAGCACTTTACATCCCTTCGCCACCTCCTCTTCAATCTGGGCGTGGTCAACGGTGTCACATAGTGTGACCTCTATGTGGAAGCGAGGCATGAACTCCGAGAAGATCACATTGGTTCCGCCATACGTGTCCTTCACGGAGACAACCCGGTCCCCCGGTGAAAGGAGTGCGAACAACGTGCTGCTGATGATCCCCATGCCGGTTGCGGCGCTGGTAGCCGCCTCCGCCCCCTCCAAACTGCGGACTTTCTCCTCGAACGCGTGCACCGTGGGATTGGTATTGCGGCTGTAAATGTGGCCCCTCTTCTCGCCGAGCGCGACCTGCAGCCATTCATCCACATCCCGGTATCCAAAGGAGACGCTGTGAACCACGGGAACCTGGGTGGCCCCCTGCATCCAATCCCCTTCCTCCCCCGCCCAGACGGCACGGGTTCCCATTCGCGGCGATTCGCTCATGAACCTCCCCCAGAGCAGGTCAAACCCTCATGGCAGGCCGACGATCGGATCCGGCCGCGTTGTAAAGCATGGCGGAGCGAATATCCGTTCCACGGCCATCGCTACTCCCCACCCACTGTGAAATGCACCATGCGCATCACAGGCCATCCGACACGGCCCTCCAGCATGAATTCATGGCGGTCACCGGGATCATCGCTGGACGTGGACACGCAGGCATAACGGACTTGTGGCGGGGAGGACGCAATCGGCCGGCAATCGGTCATTCCACCCGGCAGCCGCGGGCCAATGATCGCCAGGTAGAAGAGAACGACAACGCCGGTAACGCCCCATGCTCCCCACACCTCCCGTGCACGAATCCATCCCAGCAAGGCCGCCATGATCCCAGCCGGTATGCCAAGCCAGGCCACGCAAACATACATCACGCCGGTGAAAGATACCCAAGGGGGGGCCAACACCAGGCCGACACCCAATGCCAGAAGCCCCATCATCGGCCCCACCAAGGCGATTATCAGGAGCACGCCAACAGTACAGAGCTTCGACTTCCCACTAACGGGTATACGGTGGACGCCTTCTCTCACGACAGCTCCCAATGCAACCCAGCCGCCAACGATCAAACTCGGCCGCTCGCCGAAGCGAGTCGGGTGCAGCGGGGATTCGGCGGCACATCCAGCCCAAGCCGCTGAAGCACACCCTCAAATGGCTCGCCATCCCGGTAGTGTATCCAAAATGGTGGAAATCTCCGCCAGGCCCATCGCAAGCCCACAGGGGAGGTGCGGAGGGACCTCCCTCCGCCAAAACATCCTCTTTTTCCGCTTTGCACCTGTCCTTTCCCGGCCTGATTCGGGTGGGTAAGGCCGGGCAAGGCAGGTGAGAGGCGGAAACCGAGAGGTCTCTTTTGAGGGGCTGCGCCCCTCAAGGCTCCCTGCTGTATTTCCACCGAAAAAGATACACTACCGCCATCCCCGGTTAGTTGACGGATGCGGGATGATCCCGCATAATATCCTATATCCGCGGCGGACGCGAAACCATCCCGCCGCGAGATCACAGCTCCATGAGCTGCCACAAGGGCACACCCATGCGCCTGAGATTATACATGGAGGAGACAACCGATGTCAACGCGCCCCTCCCGGCCCCCTACCTGTGCTCGGCGCTCGCCTGGGCTCTTCAAACGCGAAGCCACCTAAACGCCCCCCCATCATCTCCATCCAAGGCAAGACCACACAACACGTCCTACGGAGGCCCCCATGAAGGTCATCTGCATCCTGCTGGACAGCCTGAACCGCCACTTCCTGCCGATCTACGGTAACGACTGGGTACGCACCCCCAACATGGACGCCCTGGCGGAGCGCAGCGTGGTATTCGAGCAGAACTACATCGGCTCGGCCCCCTGCATGCCAGCCCGCCGGGACCTGTGGACGGGCGACTGGGAGTTCCTATGGCGGCCGTGGGGCAGCCTGGAACCCTGGGACCACCCGCTCCCCCGGCTGCTCCGCCAGGCGGGCGTGCTCACCCACCTCATCACGGACCACTA
The DNA here is from genome assembly GCA_024277095.1 of Chloroflexota bacterium. GTDB lineage: Bacteria > Chloroflexota > Anaerolineae > DUEN01 > DUEN01 > DUEN01. The sequence goes on along the minus strand of JAJRVX010000146.1, from coordinate 569 downwards.
TCACCTGTTCGAGCGCGGCGGCGAGAACTATCACATTGACTTCGAGGGATGGGAGTTCATCCGCGGCCACGAGAACGACCCCTGGATCACCGATCCCCGGCCGGACCCGCCGCCGTACCACGGCGTGCTCAGCCCGCGCTACTGGCGGAACATGAGCCGCCTCAACCGGGAGGCCGACTTCTTCGCCCCTCGAACGCTTCAGGCCGCGGCCGACTGGCTGGAGCGCAACCACAGCCACGAGAACTTCTTCCTGATGATCGACGAGTTCGACCCCCACGAGCCGTTCCACGTGCCACCCCCCTACGACACCATGTACGATCCGGATTGGGACGGCCCGCTCTACATCTGGGATCGCTACGGCCGGATCGAGGGGGAGACGGAGGAACAGATGCGCCATATACGCGCCCAGTACGCCGGGAAGGTGACCATGACCGATCGCTGGCTGGGCCGCCTGCTGGAGCGCGTGGACGACTTCGGGCTGTGGGACGACACGGCCATCATCCTGATGACCGATCACGGCCATTTCCTGGGTGAGCACGGCTGGATGGGCAAGCCGGCCTGTCCGGCGT
>JAJRVX010000145.1:0-3570 GCA_024277095.1 Chloroflexota bacterium | reverse complement strand
TTTTTCAGATACACTCTCAGACCTGAAGATTCACAGTGAAGTCACTGTCCTGCTTTCTGCTCGTGCTGGCGACGCAGGAAGTTCAGCACGACGGGGTCGATGCGGTCGTCCTCTCGTAGCCGTTCCTCCAGGTTCTCCACACCGCCGTACTCCCTCAGCGCTCGCGCGGTCGCCTCATCGTATACGCCGGTGATGGGGCCATCGTAGTATCCCAGATCCCGCAGCTTCTCCTGGATCTCCCGGGCCACTTCCTCCGTGATGGGAAGCAGGGCGTCCTCGTCCGCCTTCTCGAAGTACAGGCGGAAGAGGTCGAGAAGCCGGGCCAGCTCGTCAATCGGCTTCGGGTGATCGTCCACGCGCAGGTCGATGTAGCGGTCGTTGAAGCCGCCGTACCCTCCATCGGGCTTGACCACCAGCAGCGCGGCCGATTGTTGGCCTCGGCGGTCGCCGCCGGCCCGCTGACCCGCTGCCAGCGCCGCGAGCAGCCGGTCGGCCAGGGCACCGGAGGTGGCCTCGAACGTCTCCGCCATCGCGTCCACCGTCTCCGGTCCCACCAGGATATTCCCCTGGCAGGCGTAGTTGGGCCCGGTTCGCCCCCCTGCCCATGCCAGGCACTCGTCGCCGGTGAAGGTGGCCGCCCGGCCCTGCGCGTCCACGATCCCCACCTGGCGTTGGGCCTGGCCGGGATCCTCCGCCACGATGGCGTCCAGCGCCTCCTGGGCGGAGAGCCCTTGTGCCATCAAGGCCAGGGCCTTGGGGCCGTAACTGGTATTGGCATAGGATTGCGTGGCCACCGCCCCGACGCCTGCCTGCGCCCAGGGCACCACCGCTCCTACGGCCAGGAACTTGGACTGCACGGCGATCCCCCACTCTTGTGCGGCGGGATCGTAGGCCACGATGGAGAAGGTTGCTACGGGAACGTGCGTCTTCTGGGTCATGCTCTCACCTCGCTGCCTCTCGCTGATGGGCTCGATTATAGCACAAACTTGACGAAACCTTTAACACGGATTAGAATGGCCCGCATGGACGCGCCCTATGCTGAGGGGCGCGTCTGCATGAGGAGCGGTACAGTGTTCGAAACGCTGTCGGACAAGCTACAGGACGTCTTCGATCGCCTGTCCAGCCGGGGGCGCCTGACCGAGGCGGATGTGGACGCCGCGCTGCGTGAGGTGCGGCTGGCGCTGCTCGAAGCCGATGTGAACTTCCGCGTGGTCAAGGACTTCATCGGCCGGGTGCGTGAGCGAGCGGTCGGCGTGGAGGTGATGCGCAGCCTGACGCCCGCGCAGCAGGTGATCAAGATCGTCCATGAGGAGCTGATCGCGACGCTGGGCGAGCCGGGCCGGCTGGACCTCTCGGGGTCGCCGCCGATCGTCATTATGCTGGTGGGGCTTCAGGGCTCCGGGAAGACGACCACGGCGGGCAAGTTGGCGCTGGCGTTGCGCAAGTCCGGACAGCGGCCGTTGCTGGTCGCGGCGGATACCTATCGCCCCGCCGCGATCACCCAGCTGGAGGTGCTGGGCAGACAGCTGGATATCCCGGTGTACAGCGAGGGCGTAGAGGCTTCGCCCCCGGACATCGCGGAGCACGCGCTGCGTCACGCCCGGTCGATGGGCAACACCGTGGTGATTCTGGACACCGCGGGGCGCCTGCAGATCGACGAAGCGATGATGGAAGAGCTGGCGGAGATCAAGCGGCGCGTGAACCCGCGTGAGGTGCTGTTGGTGGCCAACGCCACCACCGGCCAGGAGGCCGTTCGGGTGGCGGAGGGCTTCCACCGGCAAGTGGGGCTGACCGGGCTGATCCTCACCATGGTGGATGGCGACGCTCGGGGCGGCGCGGCTATCTCCATCCGGGCTGTCACCGGCGTGCCCATCAAGTATCTGGGCACGGGCGAGAAGTTGGATGCGCTGGAGCCGTTCCATCCGGATCGCCTGTCCTCCCGCATTCTGGGCATGGGCGATGTGCTCAGCCTGATCGAGCGGGCGGAGCAGACCATCGATCGAGATCAGGCGGAGGAGATGGGGCGTCGCCTGATCAAAGGGGAGTTCGACCTGGAGGATTTCCTGACCCAGCTCCGAGAGATCAAGAAGCTGGGTCCGCTCAGCCAGCTATTGGAGATGGTGCCCGGCTTCTCGCGCATCAGCAAGGACCTGGCGCCCGAGGTGACCGACCAGCAGATGAAGAAGCTGGAGGCCATCATCAGCTCCATGACGTTGGAGGAGCGGCGCAATCCGCAGATCATCAACGCCAGTCTGAAGCGTCGCATCGCGCGAGGGTCCGGCACGACCGTCCAGGATGTTAACGAGCTGCTCAGCCAATTCCGGCAGATGCAGCGCATGATGAAGCGGTTTTCCCGGAAAGGCCGGGGTCTGGGGGATCTCGGCAGCCTGACGGGGCTGTTCCGATAGTGGTATTGCCGAGGGAAGTTCGGCCGATCACCTAGTGCAACAAGGAGTTCGAGGGGAGAGCATGGTACGAATTCGACTGCGTCGTCAAGGCGCGAAGAAGAAACCGACCTATCGGATCGTCGTCGCGGACAGCGAGGCGCCGCGCGATGGGCGGTTCATCGAGGTTATCGGGTTCTACAATCCACGCACGGAGCCGGAGACCTTCCATATCAACGTGGAGCGCGCGGCCTACTGGCTCAGCGTGGGCGCCCAACCCAGCAAGCCTGTGGCCCGACTTCTGGCCAAGACCAATGCCCTGGATTTGGCGGCGGAGCTGAAGGAGCAGGCGAAGGCTCAGAAGCAGGCCACAGAGGCGGCCTGATGTGGCCCATGCCCCGACCGCTCGGCGGGATGGGGTTTGAGCCGCCTGCCGTCAGGAGGCAAGCATGAAAGAGCTCGTTGCCTACGTGGCCAAGAACCTGGTCAATGACCCTTCGCAGGTACACGTGGTGGAAAAGGGCCGGGGGCGCTCTGTCGTCCTGGAGCTCAGCGTGGCCCCCGAGGACATGGGACGGGTCATTGGCAAGGGTGGTCGCGTCGCGAACGCGATGCGGGTGTTGTTGCGCGTGGCGGCGATGCGTCAGGGAAAACGGGTGACGCTGAACATCGTCGAGCCGGAAGAGGGATGAGCGTATAAGGGGCCAGCCGGGCTTCGGCGAGGGATGAGATTCGGGCGCGAGAGGCGGAGCTGCCTTGGCGCCCCACACGGATGACGTGCCGACTCCTGAACGGCGGGAGGCTGCGATTTGTGCGCCCCCGCCGCTTCGCGTTTGAGTGCTGGACGTCCCGTTGCGATGCTCGCTGGACCTCGCTGGCGGCCCCTGGGGGAGTGGCCCGGCGCATGCGACGCATGTGGCAGGGCGAGGCGTGTCTCACCCTGCCAGGATAGACGAATGGTAGAGCGCATGGCCGTGCGCGCTTACCTGGCATCCAGCCCCGCGGGGCGGGCGGAGGACGGAAAAAACAGGTGGCTGGGAAGGGGCCAGCCCTTTGGGGCTATCTCGAGGATGCAGATCACGCTTGCGTATCGCCTAAATGGACACCTGGGGGGCATCCCCCGCAATGAATCCGGCGATTGAGGATCGGGGCCTATGACGAAGACATTGAAGCGACCGGAGTTCCT
>JAJRVX010000144.1:0-2715 GCA_024277095.1 Chloroflexota bacterium | reverse complement strand
ATGTCGATTTTGGGCTCCCGATCGCGCAGTTGCTTGATGTACCAGCCCGTGTTGAGCAGACTCAAATTCACCACGCGCACATCCTGGCGCACCCCCTCCACTTCCTGCATGAACCACAGCGGAAAGGTGTCGTTGTCGCCGTTGGTGAACAGGATGCTGTTCGGATCGCACGACTCGAGCAGGTTGTACGCGTAGTCGTAGGGAATGTAATCCCCGGTCCGGTCCTCGATAGAATACAGCTTCGCGAAGATCCCCGCCGGCAGCAACAACCCCACACAGGCTACCCCCGCCAGCAACCACCCCTGTCCCGGCCATCGCTGGCGCACCTCCTCCACCAGTCCTGTCCACCCCAACCCCATCCACAAGGCGAACGAGAAATACATCCCCCCGAACACGTAGTGACGCTCCCGAGGCTGCGGATCCGGCATGTTCAGATACAAAGACAGCCCGAACCCCATCACCCCGAACATCGCCCCAATCGCCGCAAACCGGCGCCAGTCGCGACGCGCCTGCCACACCAGTCCGCCCAACCCCAGCAGATACGGCGCCAACGAGATCGACACGATATCCGGCGCATTCTCCGTGGCCTTGCGGAATACCACGACCCGCTCCAACAAGGGAAACGGAAACTGCTGAAAGAAATACTTGGCCTGCAAATGCCAGAACTGATACGCCCGGGAGGCCCGCGCCGACAGCATCGACAGCAGCATGCTCTCCGTGCCATACTGCTCCCGGTTGAGAAACTTGACGAAGGCGGCGATCGTCTCCGGGTCGTTCTCGTCGATGGCCGGGTCCAATCCCGAACGGATGTAGAGCGCTCCATACGTCGAATACCCCAGGACGAACAGCAGCAACGTGCCCCCCAACAGCAGGCAGGCGCGCCGGTCCTGGCCCCACAGGTAGTAGAGCAGACCGGCCACCGACAGTCCCAGCACTCCATACCCGGCGCTCCCGGCGCCCAGCAGACTCACCACCAACACGGTCCACACCCCCAGGATCAGCAGCACCCCGATCAGCCGGCGCAGCCGGGGGTCGGCGAACCAGGCCAGAATCAGCAGCGACGGGATGGTCAGCAGACAGAGCATGTGCAACCCGGCGCCCAGCCCGAACAGGTAGGCGATGAGATACAGCCAGCGGTCCTCGCCCTCCCCGTGGCGCGTCCCTTCCCAGTAGAGAATCAGCCAGACCCCCAGGCTGACAAAGAGGATGGAATACCCATACACCTCGGCTTCGGTGGCGTTGAACCACTGGGTGTAGGAAAACGCCAGGGAGAGGGAGGCGACGACCGCCCCGGACAGCACGGCCAGGTCGCGGCTATCGCCGAACGGTTGGAGCGACGAACCGCCCAGGGCCCGGCGCCCCAGAGCCACGCTGCTCAGATACACGCACCCGGCGGCCAGGGCCGAGGAGAGCGCCGACATAAAGGTGACGCGCGCGGCCACTTCGCCAAAGGGAAACAGGGTGAAGAGGCGGCCAAGGAGCACGTAGAGGGGCGAGCCGGGCGGATGGGGTATCCCCAGGATGTAGGAACTGGCGATGAACTCGCCGCAGTCCCAGAAGGAGACGCTGGGCGCCATGGTCTTGACGTAGATCCCCAGCGTGAGCGCGAACACCCCCACCCCTACCCAGCGGTGCAGCTTCTCCACTTTTTCCATATACGATCCTGAATCAGAAGATTCCGCAAAGGCCCGGAGGCCCGCAAAGGGCTGACGCTGAACCAAATGAAGATAAGAAACTTAAGGAATCAACCGAACCCGGGAAAGGGAGGGAGAATGGGAGATGGAGAAACCCCAACACCCCCATCTCCCATCTCCTATCTCCCATCTCCCATCAGCTCGAGCGTGCCCCAGGTGCTGGGGTCGCGGTCCACGGGCAGATCCTGGCCGCCCGACCACGACTGCACACCGTGCTCGCTGTCGTGGAGCAGGTAGGTGAAGCCAAGGCGGTCGAACTCCCCAGGCTGAAAGCCGCTGAGGCCGGCGGCCGGCAGCGCGATCTCGAGCTGGTACATGCGCTTGAGCCGCCGCAGGCCGAGCTGGATGGAGTCCTCGGGACAGGGGGGAGCCTGCTCCCGGGCGCGGTCGATGGTGGTCTGGCGACCGATCGGCTGCCTGCCGCTGCGACCGGTGCCGCCGGGGAGGAAGTAGAAGTGGTAGCAGTAGCGGTTGGCGCGATGCACGTCCTTGACATCGCGGGTGTCGATCCACAGTTCCAGGCAGTCGCCTTTGGCGTAGTCGCGGGGATCGATCTTGTAGCGCGTCTTGCGCTTCACCTCCAGACCGAAGAAGAGGCCGGACTCGTTCCAGGCCATGTACAGGGAGGCAAAGGATTCCTGGCCGTCGACGCCCATCAGATCGGGAAGGAGGTAAGAGTCGTCCCAGTCCCGCAGATTGCCGTCGATGCGGGGCGGCTCGGGGCGATAGCGGCAGGGAAAGGAGAAGCTGAAGAAGGCGCGCGGCGGAATGAAGAGTTCTAGCATGGGCCGGATCAGCCATCGAGGAGTTGGCGGAGAAAGCGGCCGGTGTGCGAGGCTTCGACGCGGGCCACCTGTTCGGGAGTGCCGCAGGCCACGATGCGGCCGCCGCTGTCCCCTCCCTCGGGACCCAGGTCGATGATATGATCGGCGGTCTTGACGATGTCCAGGTTGTGCTCGACAACGATCATGGTGTTGCCCGCGTCGACCAGGCGGTGGATCACGACGAGGAGCTTCTCGAT
>JAJRVX010000143.1:0-14236 GCA_024277095.1 Chloroflexota bacterium | reverse complement strand
GGGGCAGGTAGAGGGCGAAGACGAGGACGGCCAGAGACCATCGGCCGAAGGCGACGGCGAAGGGGCCCAAATCCTCCAGCGCCACCTTGGTCAGCACGAAGCTCGCCCCCCACAAGGTGCACACCAGCAGGGCCAGCGCGTACACACGTAACCGAGGCCTGGACATCACGCGGGCGATCATGGGCCAGCCTGCCATCACGCGACCTCGGGGATATCCTTCATGCTCAACGACAGGACCTGCGAGACCCCATCGACCCCCATGGAGATCCCGTAGATCGTGTCCGCCACCTCGACCGTCCCCCGATTGTGCGTGATGACGATGAACTGCGTGCGATCGGACAGCGCCTTGAGCGTCTCCCGGAAGCGATGGATGTTGGCCTCGTCCAAGGCCGCATCCACCTCGTCCAGGATACAGAAGGGAGGCGGGTTCACCTCCAGCAGCGCGAAGATCAATGCCGCAGCGGTCAGCGCACGCTCACCGCCGGACAGGAGCGCCAGGGACTGTGCCCGCTTCCCGGGAAGCCGGGCGATGATCTCAACCCCCGTCTCGCTGACGTTGTCCGGATCGGTAAGCTCCAGCCGGGCCGTGCCCCCGCCGAACAGCCGGGTGAAATGCTCACGGAACCGCTTCGCCACCTGCTCAAAGGTCTGCCGGAAGTCCCGTTCCATGAGCTCATCCAGCTCGGCGATCGCCTGCTCCAACGTCGCCACCGCCTCCTTGAGGTCGGCCAACTGCGTCGAGAGGAACGCATGGCGTTCCAACATCTCCTCGTACTCCGCCGGGGCGTTGGGGTTCACGTTCCCCAACCGGCTGAGCTGCGTGCGCAACCGCCGGATATCCCGCTCCAATCCCTCCGGCAGTGCGGAGACCGCCGGCAGGGATTCCACCAGCGGATGTAGCGGCAGGGGCGGCTGATCCACAGCGCCCGCGCCGGGCTCCAACTCCACAAGCCCCAGCTCGTGCTCGATCTCCCGCCGCAACCGCTCCACCTCATCCCGGGCCCTCTCCAGGGCCAGTTGCACCCGGTGGTGGTGATCCTCATCCTGACGCACCAGCCGGCGAAGGAGCGCCTCGCGCTCCTCCTCGCTCGCCTGCTCGGCCGCCAGCCGATCCGCCTCCGCCTGAGCGGGTTCGATCTGCCCCGCCAGCCGATCGATCTCGGCCTGCAACGCCGCCACCGAGCGCTCCAGACCCTCCACCTCGGCGGCGAGCTGCTGACGCTCGGCCATCAGGTCGGCCAGGCGCTGCTCCCGTGCACGCCATTCGGCCTCGACCTGCGCCAACGCCTCACGGGCGCTCCGCAACAGCGCCTCCTGGGAGCGCAATTCGGCCTCCGCCGTCGCAGCCGCCGCCTGGGCCTCCGCCGCCCGGGCAGCCACCTCGCTATCCGCCAACGCCTGCAGGGATGCCTCCGCTTCCGCCAGCGCCTGCACCCGAACGGCCCGATCCGCCTCCAGGTCGGTCAGGGTTTTACGGAGCTGCGCCATCCGCTGCCCAGACCGATCGATCTCCTGCTCCGCCTGGGCAGACAATGACCGATACCACTCCAACGACTGACGCGCCCGATCCAGCGCGCGCTGCTGCTCCTGCAACTGGCGCTGCAGCGCCGCCCGTTCATCCGAGATCGCCCCGATGGCCCGCTCGTGGGAGCGGACATCGGCCTCCGCCCGCTGATACGCCTCCTGCCAGCGCTCGACGCGCCGCTGAGCCTCCGCAACCGCCTGCTCCGCCGCCTTGATCTGCTGGGGCAGCGTCTGACGTTCGCGCTCCCGGGCCAGCATCCCGCCGTCGCGTCGCTCCGTCCGACTCCCGCCGGTCACGCTGCCGCCCGGCCGGACGAGATCCCCCTCCAGGGTGACCACCTGCGCTCCCGTTTCCAGACGGGCGAACACCCGTCGGGCGGCCGAGAGATCCTCAACCACGATGATGCGGCCCAACAACAGCCGTACCACGGCATCCAGGTGAGGATCGGCCGACACCAGCTCCGCCGCCACGCCCAGCACACCCGACATGCGCGGCGCCCGAACCGGACGCGACGGCCGCAAGTTGTCCAGCGGCAGAAATGTCGCGCGTCCTCCCCGCACCCGCTTCAGATAAGCGATCGCCGCCTCGGCGTCGTCCCAGCGCTCGACCACCACATCCTGAAGACGCCCTCCCAAAGCCGTCTCGATCGCCACCTCCAGCTCGGAGGGCACGTGCAGCAGCTCGGCCACCGTGCCCACGACGCCGGACAGCTCCCGACGGGAGCCTCGTGCGGCCTGAAGCACGCGACGCACGCCGGCATATAGCCCGGCCCCCTCCTCATGCAGCCGATCCAACAGGTCCAAACGCGTCCGAAGTTGATCCAGACGGCGCCGGGCGTCCGCCAGGGCCACAGAGGCCCGCTGTTCCTCACGCCTCGCCTGGTCCGCCGCGTCCCGGGCGGCCTCCAGTGCCTCACGCCGCTCCGACAGCCGCCGGGCACACTCCGCCAACGCAGCCTCAGAGGCCTTCACGTCCTCTTCCAGGCGGGCAGCCTCCTCCTCGGCCCGGGCCAGCTTCCCGGCCAGCTCCGCACGTTCCTGAGCGGCACTCCGATCCCGCTCCTCCAACTCGGCGATGCGACGACGCGTCTCCTCAATGGCGGCATCCACCCGCACCAGGGCGGCCTGAGCTCGCTCCAGCTCCTGACGTCGGAGGCGACGTTCCTGCTCCTCGGCCTCCGCCATCCGTCGGGCCTCCTCGGCTGCCTGTGCCGCCTCCTCCGCCTTCGCTCGCGCCTGCAGCACGGCCTCCTGCGCCGCCTGAACCTGCTGGGATCGCGCCTCCATGCGCTGACGCAGCCCCTCCACCTCTCGCGTCAGCTCCTCCGCCCGCAACCCCAGCAGACGATACCGCTCGCCGCTCACGGCCAGCCGGCGTTGCACCTGCTCGGCCTGGCGATGCAGTGCGCTGCTCTCCTGATGCCAGCTCCCCAACCGGTCACGCAGCTCCGTCTGCCGCCGACGCAGCTCCACGATGTGCGCCTCGACCGCCGAGAGGGCCTTCTGGCGCTCAGCCAGGGACGCAGCGGCCCGCTCCGCCTCTTCCTGGACCTCTTCAAGCCGCCGCACCGCCCGGTGCCATTGATAGCCGTACCAAACCCGCAGCGCCGCCTCCAGGTCGGCGGACACCTGGCGCCACTCCGCGGCGCGCTGCGCCTGTCGCTCCAGTGATCGCAGCCGCGGCGCCATCTCGTTCAGGATGTCCTGCACCCGGACGAGGTTCGCCTGCGTCTCCTCCAGGCGACGCAACGCCTCATCCCGCTTGGCCTGATGCACCGCGATGCCAGCCGCCTCCTCGAATAACGAGCGGCGCTCCTCCGGCCGCAACGCCAAAGCCTGATCGACCAACCCCTGACCGACCACGGTGTACGTGCGCCGGGCCAGCCCGGAGTCGCCCAGCAGGTCCTGGATGTCCCGAAGGCGGACCCGGCTGTCGTTCAGCCGATACTCGTTCTCCCCCGACCGATAGGCGCGCCGGGTGATGGAGACCTCGGAGAAGTCCACTGGCAACCAGCCATCGGCGTTGTCCAAAACCAGCGTGACCTGGGCCATCCCCAGACGAGCCCTCTGCCGGGTCCCGGCGAAGATCATGTCCTCCGTCCGGCGAGCGCGCAGCAGCCGATACGACTGCTCGCCCAGCACCCAGCGCACCGCGTCGGCCAGATTGGACTTTCCACTCCCATTCGGCCCCACAATCGCCGTGATGCCGGAATCGAAGACGAACTCCGTGCGCGAGGCAAAGGTTTTGAAGCCCTGCAACGTCAGTCGTTTAAGCCGCATATGCGCCCACACATCGATCCGGAATGCCCACCTGCCCTCTCCACGCAAAGCGCATGTTCAAACCAGCGAAGAGTATACACCGGCTGGATCGCGCCTGTCAACATGAAAATCCTATAATGTTCGTACAGCGATACCTCACACGGAAACGGCTCCCAGCCCGGAAACCAGGCTTGGGAGCCGAACGGAAGCACGCCGCAAGGGACGCCCCGCTCACTCCTGCGCCAACGCCATCAACGCCCCATAGCGCAGCCCACGGGAGCTGATCACCATCTGTTCGACCTCTAGCACCTCCATCAGCGTGGCGAAGATGGCGGCGCCAGCCACGATGACATCCGCACGGGCGGACGGCAATCCCGGCACCCGGCGTCGCTCCGCCCGGGGCATGCGCGCCAGTTGATCCAACAGGGTGTTCACGCGCGGCGCGGAGAGCACATACCCGTGGACCTCGCCCACCGAACCACCTGTCTCCACCAGGTCGATGGCCGCCAGCGTGCGGGCCGTGCCCCCCGTCGCGACGACGGTACGCCCCTCCACCGAGGCCGGATTGAGCACCGCCGAGAGCACATCACGCACGAAGGAGCGCAACTGGGCAAGCTCCTCCTCCGAAACCGGGTCGGAGGCCAGGAAACGCTCGGTCAGCCGGGCGCCGCCCAGATCCAGGCCCAAACGGGCGTCGATCCCCTCCGGGCCACCCAGCACCACCTCCATGCTTCCGCCGCCGACGTCCACGGCCATAAGCTGGCGTCCCGCCAGCATCTCATCCTCGACAATGCCCCGGAACGTCAGCTCAGCCTCCTGATCCCCGGTGAGCGAACGCACCTCCACTCCCGTCATCTCCTGGACGCGAGCGACGAACTCAGCCCCGTTCTCCGCCGCACGCACGGCGCTGCTGGTAAAGGCCACCAGGCGCTCGATCCCATCCCGGGAGGACTCCAAGGCGAACTCCGAGATCGCAGCCAGAGTGCGCTCTATGGCCGCCGGGGCCAGTCGGCCTGACTGCCCCACCCCCTCTCCCAGCAGGGTGATGCGCTCCTCGTCCTTGATCACTCGCTCGATCCGGCCGTCCCGGAGCGCGGCCGCCAGAAGCTGCACGGAGTTCGTGCCGACGTCAATCACGGCCAGCCGCCGGGGCGGGGCCTCGACCATCATTTGCCGGGCTAGCACGGCCGCCCCCAACACCACGGCATCGTCGCCCAGCTGGGCGCGCACGATTTTGACCCCCTCCATGGCGTTGGGCATGGCGTATTTCTGCGCCACCTTGCGCACACGGTCCAACCACTTATCATCCAGGGCCTCGATCACGCCGCCGCCCAGGATGATCACCTCCGGCCCCAGCAAGTTGACGATATTGGCCACGCCGATACCCAGGCTCTTCATCGCCCGCTTCAACACGGAGATGGTCAGCTTGTCCCCGCGAGCCACCGCCTTCGCCAATACGCCGCTGGTGACACGACTCAGGTCACCCTTGGCGAGGTCGGGCAATATGCTCTTCTCCCCGCCTTCGATGGCCTCCCTCAAATCACGGACGATGGCCGTACGGCTGGCCAGGGCCTCCAGGCAACCGCGGCGCCCACAGCCACAGCGGGGGCCGCCGATCCGGATCACCATATGTCCTACCTCGCCCGCGCTGCCGTTGCGACCGCGATGCAGGTGTCCATTGATGATGATCCCGCCGCCAATGCCGGTGCCGACGAAGATGCCCACCACATCCCGGGCGCCGCGGCCCGCTCCCAGCGCGTGCTCCGCCAACGTGCCCATGTTCACATCGTTCTCCAGGTACACGGGCACACCAAGCCGCTGCCGCAAGGCAGCGGCCAGCGGCACATCCCGCCAGCGGAGATTCGGAGCGAAACGCACCACGCCCGCCTGGGCATCCAGGACGCCCGGCGCGGCCACCCCCACGGCTCCGATGTCCCGCAGGGTCAGCCCGGCCTCCTCCACGGCCGATCGGGCCGCGTCGGCGATACGAGCGATCACGGTTTCCGCCTGGCGATGCGCCTGGGTGCGCACCTTGGCCCGGGAGAGGATCTTCCCCTCCGCATCCACCACGGCCGCCAGAATCTTGGTCCCGCCCAGGTCCACCCCGACCACGTGGCGAGCTTCCGAACTCGAGCGATTTGCCGTCACACTCCCCTCCTGCCCCCGAAAGCGCAGGGAAGAATTCCCTGATCCTCTATTCCCATGACGCAGCCTGCTCCGCCAGAGCATCCACCAGCGCCTCGAATCGCTTCAGGTCACGTCGGCGCCCCTTCTCCGGCTTCACCCGCAGGCTGCGAATCGCCTCCAGCATCGCGGTCAACGCCTCCACCCGAGCCTCCTTATCCAGATCCTCGCTCATCAGATCGGGTGAGGAGACTGCCTCCTGGACCTGCGTGATCCGTCCCTCCAGACGCATCCGAAACATGGCTACGGACTCTCGCAGATCCGCACGCACCTTGTCCAATTCGGCCACGAGTTCCCGGCGCAGCCGCTCCTCGTCCACCGAACGAGAGGACGAACCGCTCGCAACACGCTTTCTCGCCATGACACTACGCCTCTCCTAGCAGGGCCAACACCCGCGTCTGAAGATCTCGGGAGATAGCTCGAATGGACCGGTTGCCGTTGATCACCTCGAAGCCATAGCGCTCCTGCAGCCGCCGGAACGCGCCCCGCAACATCCGCTGATACTTGATGAAGGACTCGAAGATGTCACGGGACAGCCCGAGATCCATCCCCGCCTCCCAATAGTCCAGCGTACCCGCCTTCTGGAAGTTCCGCTCCACCAGATTGCGTGGGCTCACCTGAAGGAAGAAGACGGCATCCGGCACCAGGGCGATGCCGTACACCCCCTCCAGCCACTGCATATCCGCCCCCCGCACCAGATCACGCGCCATCAACGTGTAGATGTACCGATCGGCCAGCACAATGAAGCCGGCCTTGAGAGCCGGGATGATGCGGTTCTCCAACTGGTCGGCGAAGTCGGTGGCATAGAAGAGGCTACGCGTGGTCGGGCTGAGCACGTTCCCCTGCTTCGCCTCCTCCAGCTCTCGGCTGATCAACGTCGACCGGCTGAGCCCCACATTGTTCACCACCGCGTGGCCGCGTCGCTCCAACACCTCGGTCAGCAACGCGATCTGCGTGGAACGCCCGCTGCCATCCGCCCCCTCGATCACGATCAGCTTCCCGATCAAGCTCTCCGGCGTGACGCCGGGGATCCCCTCACCGTAAAATGCGTTCATCGTCATCGGCGCGTCCTCCACCGGAAGCGGGCCAAATCGATCTTCTCCTCCACCACCTGCCGCACTTCCTCCTGCTGTTCCTCGATGGGCCGGGCCGCATCGATCACCGTGAAGTCGAACTTCTCCACCATGCTCAGGTACTGTGCCTGCACCCGGTCCTGGAAGAGCTTAAAGCTCTCCACCGGATCCGGGGAAAGCCCCAGGTCCATACCCGCCTCGTGATATTTCAGCTTCGTGCGACTGCTCAGGATGCGGTGCACGGCCACATCCAGCGGCACATGGAAGAAGAAGGTGATATCCGGCTGCAAGGCGAAGCTGTACAGGTTCTGCACCCAGGTCGGGGAACATCCTCGCGCCACATCCCGAGCCATGGCGGTGTAAATGTACCGATCGGCCAGCACGATGAACCCCGCCTTCAGCAGCGGCAGAATCTGGCGCTCGTATCGATCGGCGAAGTCAGTGCTGTGGATGAGGGAAAACGTGATGGGGGTCAGCAACTGCTTCTTCTTGCCACGCCGCGTTGCACGACGCACCATCTGCGAGGAGTTCCACTCGGTGAAGAACACCTTCAATCCTTGCAGCTCCAGCCAACGCCGCAACAGATAGATCTGCGTTGACTTCCCGCTGCCGTCCAGGCCCTCCACGGCGATCAGCCGGCCGGGCGGCCTAGCATCTCCCGTCACAACCATAACGTGCTCCTTGCGAAAAATATCCACCTGCTGAGATCTCCGAACCGGGGGAAGCCATCCTGCACGGCCAGGTCCCGTCAACGCTACAAATCAGGCTACCGCCATTATAGCAGATTTCAGGCAAAGTGACACAGCAGCGATGATTAACAACGAAGAAGGCACCCACCCGTCGGAACCTGGCGGTGCGGAGCCCTCGTCTGCAACAAGGAGGTCTCTTCTCTTTCAGACAATCGACATCAGGCGGGGAGCAGGGCTTTTTCAAAGTTAGTGATGGAAATCGAGATGGTAGAAACACCCCGCGTGTCGCCCGACGCAAGACATTCCCCTGATCGGCGACCGAGGGAAAACGGCCCTCATCCCCCCAAACCCCCTTCTCCCGAGCCCGGGAGAAGGGGGCTCAACGGTGGGTGGGGTACGTCTGGCCACGTCGTGTGCTGGGGGAAACCGAGAAGACGCGTATACAGACACGACACCTTACCTCGTCCCTGCAGGCGCCATGTATGCCAATATGGACGTTGGACTTTGAAAAGGCCCTAAGGCGGGGAGCCGGAGGCTTGCATAAACCTGCCGGATGAGGCACACTGAACACCACACCGGTCCTGCCATTCCCGACGATCGCGTGGAGGTGCGACGATGAAGGTGACCTTCCTGGGCACAGGTGCAGCGGAGGGGATCCCCAGCTTCGGATGCGATTGCCCTCGATGCGAGGCAGCGCGCGAGCCGGGGGACAAAAACAGGCGGCGGCGTTCATCTCTGCTCGTGAGCGGGGCCGAGCACAAGCTGCTGGTGGACACGCCGCCGGAGATCAGCAACATGCTGGATCACGGGGACTTCTCGGATATCTCCGCCATCCTCCTCTCCCACGAGCACTACGACCACGTCGGCGGGCTGATGGAGTTCGAGTACTGGTGCAACCGGGTGCTCCATGCGTTCGCCGGATATGACGTGCTGCCCCAAATCCGGCTCACCCCCCGGCTATCGACGATGATCTTGCTCTCCGAGTTCGAGTCCCACGCCCCCATCGTCTTCGGGTCCCTGCAGGTGGTCCCGTTCAAAGTCATGCACCACGTGCCCTGCTACGGGTTCCTCTTCGAGGAGGACGGCAAACGGATCGTCTACTACAGCGACAGCAACGACCTGCTCAGCGAGTTCCACCTGCGACTGCTCGCCCAGGCCGATGTGGCCATCTTCCACACCCCCGACTTCGAGCAGACGGAGCACCACATCAGCGTTCTGGGCCTGGAGGATCTCCTGCGGTCCTATCCGACCCGCCAGGCGGTCATCACACACATCAGCCACCACAACCGGAAACATGAGGAGCTGGTCGCGGAGCTGAGCAGACACAATATCCTGGTGGCTTACGACGGGATGGAGATAGATGTATAGCGGGGAAGATAAGGCGGCGGGGCGTCTGGATATGCCCCGCCGCCAGGGATGACCTTACTCGTCCAGCTTCAGGCAGATATGTAGCTCATCCAGCTGGCGCTGGGACACCGGCGAGGGCGCCCCGGTCATCAGGTCCGTGGCCTGGGCCGTCTTGGGGAAGGCGATGACCTCCCGGATATTGTGCTCGCCCGCCAGGATAGCCACCAGCCGATCGATGCCGGGGGCGATCCCACCATGAGGGGGCGCGCCGTACTCGAACGCCTCCAGCATGTGGCCGAACTGCGCCTGGGCCTCCTCCGGCGTGATCCCCAGCACGTCGAACATCAGCGCCTGTTGGTCACGGCGGTGGATTCGGATGCTGCCGCCGCCCACCTCCCAACCGTTGCACACGATGTCGTAGGCCTTCGCCTTGGCCTTGCCTGGGTCGTAATCCGGCCCCGGCTGCAGATACTTCCAGTCCTCATCCAAAGCGGCCGTGAACGGATGATGCATGGCGGTCCAGCGCCTCTCATCCTCATCCCACTCATACAGCGGGAAATCCACGACCCACACGAACGCCAGCTCGTCCGGATCCATCAGGTCCAGCCGGCGCCCCATCTCCAACCGGAGATGCCCCAGCGCCTGAGCCACAACGTCCGGCTGATCGGCGACCACCAGCCCGAGATCGCCCGGCTCCAGCTCCAGCCGCTCGATAACCCCGGCTGTCTCCTCCGGCGTCAGGAACTTGGCGATGGGAGAGCGCAGCCCCTCGTCCGTGCGGATCAACCAGACGAGCCCCTTGGCGCCACGCTGCTGGGCGAAGGCGGTCAGCTCGTCCAGCTCCCGCCGGGAATAGCTCCCACAGCCGGGCGCCCGGATACCCCGGATCCGTCCCCCGCCGGCCGCCGTCGAGGAGAAGACCCGGAACTGGCTGCCGGATAGCAGATCGGTCAGATCCACGATCTCCATGCCGAAACGCAAATCCGGCTTATCCGTGCCATAGCGGGCCATCGCCTCCTCGTAGGTCAGCCGGGGGAACGGCTTATACTTCAAGCGCTTCCCCGTCTCCGGCTCCAGCGCCTCCACCATGCCGATGAACAGTCCCTCGATCAGGTCGAGTATATCATCCCGATCCACGAACGACATCTCCAGGTCCAACTGGGTGAACTCCGGCTGGCGATCGGCGCGCAGGTCCTCGTCCCGGAAACAGCGGGCGATCTGGAAGTACCGCTCGATGCCCGCCACCATCAGGAGCTGCTTGAGCTGCTGCGGCGACTGCGGCAGCGCGTAGAAGCAGCCGGGATGGACACGGCTGGGCACGATGTAGTCCCGTGCACCCTCCGGCGTGCTCTTGATCAGGATCGGGGTCTCCACCTCCAGAAAATCCCGAGCGTGCAGATAATCCCGGATATATGTGACCACCTTATCTCGCAGCTCCAGGTTGCGCTGCATGCGCGGCCGCCGCAGATCCAGATATCGGTAGCGCAGACGCAGCGCCTCGTCCACGGGCTGATCTTCGTTAATATAGAACGGAGGCGTGCGGGATGGATTCAGGATGGTCACCGCCGAGGCGGCAACCTCGATCTCGCCGGTGGGCAGCGCCGGATTGATCAACCCCTCCGGCCGGGCGCGCACCTGTCCGACCACCTGAATGACGTACTCATTGCGCACGGTATCCGCCGTCCGATGCGCCTCCGTCGACAGCGCCGCATCACACACGACCTGGACGATCCCCCAGCGGTCGCGCAGATCCAGGAAGATCAGGCCGCCGTGATCACGGCGGCGATGCACCCAACCCGCTAGGGTCACCTGCTGACCGATATGATGGGTACGCAGCTCGCCACACTTGTGGGTCTTCAGCATCATCCATCTCCAAAACAAGCGCTCCGGCCGCCTCCTCTCACAATCCGATCAGCCCGGCGCGGCAAGAGCGCAGAGAATGGGTACACATTCGAAGGGAATCAGAGGGATTATACTGCCGGGATTTGGAAAGCACAAGCCACCACCGAGGCGGTCGTGCCCTTCCACGGCCTCCCTACCCGTACCGTTTCTCTAAATCCCGCAGTAGCGCCACCAACGCCCGCACGGCCTCGATGGATTGCGCGTTGTAGAGGGACGCTCGCAACCC
Organism: Chloroflexota bacterium; assembly: GCA_024277095.1. Lineage (GTDB taxonomy): Bacteria > Chloroflexota > Anaerolineae > DUEN01 > DUEN01 > DUEN01. Next base: position 3,032 of record JAJRVX010000143.1, on the reverse strand, counting down.
GCCCACGGATCGATGCCCCTTCAGCCCGACGAGCCCGATCTCCTCGGCCTCGCTCACAAACCGCTTCTCCAGCTCCTCATCCCCGCCCCGGATGCGAAACACCACGTTCATGCGAGAGCGATCCCCCTCCGCCACCGGGACGTCGTAGAAGTCGCTGGCGTCGAGGGCATCGTATAGGGCCCGGGCCTTCTCCTCGTTGCGCCGCTCGACGGCCTCCAATCCCCCCTCCCGCTCGATCCAGTCCACCACCAGGCCGATCATGTAGATGCCAAAGGTCGGCGGGGTGTTATAGAGGGAACGCCGCTGCACATGCGTCCGATACTGCAACATCGTCGGCAGGTTCTTGTCCGCCCGCTCCGCCAGATCGCGCCGCAGGATCACCACGGTGACGCCGGCCGGGCCCATGTTCTTCTGCGCGCCGGCGAAGATCAGCCCGAAGCGAGAGACGTCGATCCGGCGAGACAGGATATCGGAGGACATATCGGCCACCAACGGGACGGCGCCTGTATCCGGGAACCACGCCCACTGAGTGCCCCGGATCGTGTTGTTGGACGCCATGTAGACGTAAGAGGCGTCCGCATGCAGCTCGATCTCTTCCGGCCGGGGCAACCGCCGATAGTCCTCACCGGCCGTGGAGGCAGCGATGCGATAGGACGTCAGCTTCTCCAGCTCGGCGATGGCCTTTTGGGTCCAATTGCCCGTGTCGATCACATCGACCGGCTTCCCCTCCAAAGCCAGGTTCATGGGCACCATGGCGAACTGCAGGCTGGCCCCACCCTGCAGGAACAGCACCGCGTATTCCTCAGGAATGCCTAGCACACGGCGCAGCCCGGCCTCGGTCCGATCGAGGATGTCCTCAAACGCCTTGGACCGGTGGCTCATCTCCATGACCGACATGCCCAGACCGGCGTAATTCAGCAACTCATCACGGGCCCGCTCCAACACGGAAACCGGCAGCACGGCAGGCCCCGGATTGAAATTGAAAACTCGGCCGTACATGGCTGATCTCATCCTCCGCCGATGTTGAGATGCGGGGTCGACGACGTAGCGCCGCCCCCACGTGAATGCCGTCCCCCGGTAGAGAGTGGAATATCGCAGATCGGCTCGGCCTACGGAACGGGGCGGCGCGCTATCGCACATAGATGGGATTGCTGAAGATCCAGGCACGCCATCGTCCCCAGGCCCGACGGTACACCTCCACCCGATACACGCCAGGCCGGGAGCTGACGAAGCGCATCTGATCGCCATGTGCCTGCGCGATCACCTCCCCATCACGCAGCAGACGGATACGCCCCGTCCGTGGCAGCCACACCTCGAACCACGTGCGTGGCCCGGCCGGCAACGCGTCCCCCATGATGGCCACGCGATCCCCCTGGGAGGCCCGGAAGCGGAACCCCGTCGTGAGGGCCGGCATGTCATAACCGACCCAACAATGTCCCTGCCGAAGCGCGTCCAGGACCAACGCCCGATCGTGCTCCAGATCCCCGGAAAACGGCTCCCGGGCCAGGATGTGCGTGTTCACGGCCCGGAAACACGTCTCATACGGGAGCACGGTCAACGTCCACGGGCCAAACCGATGGTACGTCGCATGTGAGTCGGATCCTCCCAACGCCACCACCGGCCGCTTTTGCGTCAGGACATCCCACTTCGCCAATGTCTCCGGCCACGGGCCGGTGGTAAACCACTGCGGCCGCTTCACGATCAGCAACCCCAACAGGCGGTTCCACGCATAGGCCCGGAACTCCGACATGTAGTTCCACAGCTCGATCCCCGTGTAGCCGTTCACCTCCCAATTCCTCCAGGGGTACATGTCCCGGAGGAGACGAGAGCTCCGCTCGTAAGGATGGGCCAGAAAGCTCAAGCCGCCCTGGCTCTCGACCGCATCGATCAACGCCTGGGGGTCCCGCCCGAACCGGGTCACATCCTCGCGCACGCCCAGACACAACAGGTGCGTCCCCTCGGGGTTGCGCTGGGGGTCGTGCACTTCCTCCCCCACCAGCACGAGGACGGAGCCCCGCCATCCCTCCTCGGCCAGGAGCAATTTATTGTGATCGGTGATCACGAGGAAGTCCAGGCCCGCCCGTTGGGCCGCCTGCACCAGATCGGAGAAGGTGCCCGTGCCATCGCTGGCGACGGTATGCATGTGGATATTCCCGGAGAACTCATACCAGCAGGTCACGACGACGCCTCATCATCCACGGGGGGCTCCTGTTCCTCCGGCGTCTCCTCGGCCTCCTGCTGTCTCGCCAGCTTCGAGAGGTAGGGACGGCGCACGGCGGGTCGCCACGTGACGGATTCATCGCCCAATCTCACCTTGCGGGCGAAGATCAGATAGGCGGTGTGGGCCACCATGCGATCAGCGGGCCGGAACCGATCCGGGACGGGCTTGTACGGCCGCAAGGACAGCTCCTCGACCTCGATCTCGGCGAAGCCGCCGTGGGATTCCAAGGCCGCCAGCAGCTCGATGACCTGATTGGCCGTGGGCACCAGGCTGCCGAAGAACCCGCCCTGGGAGAGCGTCTCGTACGCCTGCGCCAGATAGTCCCAGGGCGTGCGCAGATCCAGGAAGCAGGCATCCACATCCCGCTCGTCGAACCCCTCCGCGATGTCCCGGGTCCGAAACGTGACGTAAGGCAGCAGGCCGACCCGCCCCAGGTTACGCTCCGCCAGCGCCTGCATCTCCGGCCGGGCCTCGTAGGAGTACACATGCCCCTCCGGCATGACCGCTCGCGCCATCGCCAGCGTCAGTCCTCCGCTGCCCGTGCCAGCCTCCACCACCCGCCGCCCGGAGAAGAGGTTCAGGCGCAGGACGATATAAGCCGCATCTTTGGGGTAAACGATCTGCGTGGTGCGCTTCAGCTGCAGGATCAGGTCGTGCGTGGATGGTTCGAGCACGAGATAGGGGTAGCCCGTATGGGTACGGATCGTGCATCCCAGCGGCTGCCCGATGATGTCATCGTGCCGGATCCGGCCGCGATGGCTGTGCCATTCCCCTCCCGCCTGCAGGCGGATCAGGCGGCGCCGGCGATCCT
>JAJRVX010000142.1:0-2975 GCA_024277095.1 Chloroflexota bacterium | reverse complement strand
CCAAAATCCGTGTCGGCGGTCCCTTTCACCTCACTCCTCATCATCGGAAGTATCCAGAGGCGGTTCTGTGCGCATGATCCCCCGGGTTGTATCTCTCCTGGTGGCGCGGCGGCTGCCGCTCGTGTAGTGGTTGAGAGGTTGCACAGGAGGACACGAGTGAGTCAGACCCACTTTACTCATCTCCCTGGGAGAAGTCAAGCTGAGGGATACAGGGATGCAGGGCTTTTTCAAAGTCCAACGTCCATATTGGCATACATGGTGCCTGTAGGGACGAGGCAAGGTGTCGTGTCTGTATACGCATCTTCTCGGTTTCCCCCACTACCCACCGTTGAGCCCCCTTCTCCCGGGCTCGGGAGAAGGGGGTTTGGGGGATGAGGGCCGTTTTCCCTCGGCCGATGATCAGGGGAATGTCTCGCGTCGGGCGACACGCGGGGTGTTCCTATCATCCCGATTTCCATCTCTGACTTTGAAAAAGCCCTGACCATCCCAGCGGCGCGTTTGTCAATTGGGGGAGACCTGGGTATAATAAGGGCAAGATGTGGGCGATTAGCTCAGATGGCTAGAGCGCTACGTTGACATCGTAGAGGTCACTGGTTCAAGTCCAGTATCGCCCACCAGGACAAGCCCGGCGAGATCGTCGGGCCTCATTTATACGGAAAGCGTTGATCGGGACGAGTACACGGGAAGCTGGCGTCAGAGAGGGAAGGTCGTCGGCTGAGAGCCTTCCTCGCGGAGCCCCGTGGAAAACCCCCCGAGAGCGGCTCCCTGAAATCGTGAGAGAGTAGGGGAGCCCGGGTGGCGCCGTTACCCGCCTGAGAGGGATCGCCCCAGTGGCGATCTGAAATTGGGTGGAACCGCGAGGACCCCTCGCCCCAAGGGCGGGGGGTTTTGTTCGTGGAGGGGTTCTTTATCATGGGCTTTCGGTGAGGACGATCGCCGGCGCCCAGTTCCTAAAGGAGATGGGATATGGCTGGGAAGAAGGGGAATCATCGAGAGCAGGATGAATTCTTGTATAAGCTGCGTCATTCCACCGCACACGTGATGGCTGGCGTCGTGCTGGAGATGTTCCCGGAGGGAAAGATCGCCATCGGCCCTCCCATCGAGAATGGGTTCTACTACGATTTTGACCTGCCGCGTTCGCTCACGCCGGAGGATCTGGTGGAGATCGAGGAGCGAATGCGGAAGGTGATCGATGCCGATTATCCGTTTGAGCGGCGCGTGATCTCTCCCGAGGAGGCGCGCGCGTTGTTCCGCGACCAGCCGTATAAGCTGGAGCTGATCGAGGATATCCTGGAGTCGGGCACAGACGAGTATGGTGAGAAGGCGGATGGCGATACGGAGCTGACCACTTATCGCCATGATGGCTTTGAAGACCTTTGCCGTGGCCCGCATTTGGAACGCACGGGGCAGATCCCCAAGGATGGGTTCAAGCTGCTGAATGTGGCGGGTGCCTACTGGCGTGGCGACGAGCGGCGCCCCATGCTCCAGCGCATCTACGGCACGGTCTGGCCCAGCAAGGAGGAGTTGGATCGGTACCTGGCCTGGCTGGAGGAGGTGGAGCGGCGGGACCACCGCCGGTTGGGCCGGGAGCTGGATCTCTTCTCCATCCACCCGGACCTGGGGGGTGGCCTGGTGCTGTGGCATCCCAAGGGGGGCATGATCCGCAAGGTGGCCGAGGACTTCTGCCGGGCGGAGCATGAGAAGGCCGGGTACGACTTCGTGTACTCCCCGCATATCGGGCGCAGCAAGCTATGGCAGACCAGCGGTCACCTCGAGTTCTTCCGAGAGAACATGTACGCGCCCATTGAGATCGATGGGCAGGAGTACTACCTGAAGCCCATGAACTGCCCCTTCCATATCCTGATCTACAAGAGCCAGCTGCGCTCCTATCGGGATCTGCCACTGCGGTTCGCCGAGTGGGGGACGGTATATCGCTATGAGCGGGGCGGTGTTCTGCACGGCCTGCTGCGCGTGCGGGGCTTCACCCAGGATGATGCCCACATCTTCTGCCGCCCGGATCAGATGCCGGAGGAGATCGACCGGGTGTTGAACTTCTGCCTGCATATCCTGCGCTCCTTCGGGTTCACGGAGTTCAACGCCTATCTTTCCACCCGGCCGGAGAAGGCGGTGGGGGCGCCCGAGCAGTGGCGGGACGCCGAGGCCGCGTTGCAGAGGGCGTTGGAGCAGGCGGGTATCCCGTTCGAGATCGACGAGGGCGGTGGCGCCTTCTATGGGCCCAAGATCGACCTGAAGATCAACGACGCGATCGGCCGTGAGTGGCAGCTCAGCACCATCCAGTTCGACTTCAACCTGCCCGAGCGGTTTGACATGACCTTCATCGGGGAGGATGGGAAGGAGCACCGGCCGTACATGATCCATCGGGCGCTGCTGGGCTCCATGGAGCGGTTCTTCGGCGTGTTGATCGAACACTACGGCGGTGCCTTCCCCGTATGGCTGGCGCCGGTCCAGGCCCAGTTGATCCCCATCGCCGACCGCCATGTGGCGTACGCCGATCAGGTCGCGGAGCGGCTGCGGGCTGCGGGGATCCGGGTCCAGGTGAACCGGTCCACGGAGCGGATGCAGGCCAAGATCCGTGATGCCCAACTGCAGAAGATCCCCTACATGCTGATCGTCGGCGATCGTGAGATGAAGTCCGGCGCGGTGGCCGTGCGCCTTCGCACCGGTGAGGATAAGGGAGCCATGTCGGTGGATGACTTTCTGAGCATGGCGCAGCAGGCCATTCAGGAGAAGGCGCTACTGTAATGGGATATGCTCCGGATCTTGGCAACCGTCACGATTGCGCCTGCCTCAGCGGTGAACCGTTACGATAGCTGTCGACATTTGACAGTCGAGCCGTTATCTGTTATAGTCTCAATTCGAGAATTGGGGTGCTTTTTCCTTTCGGCATCGGCGATTCATTCAGCTCTGAAACACACGGAAGGGTAGGTACAGATTAGCACCAGAACGACGCGAGT
>JAJRVX010000141.1:0-10279 GCA_024277095.1 Chloroflexota bacterium | reverse complement strand
CCCTCGAAGGAGATGGGAACCCCGTAGCGCGATAGGGTTTCGTCCTCCTGGGAGGGGATCCCCCGCTCCCCCAGCCAGCGCCAGAGGTCCAGTCCCAACGGCACATACAGGTCGTCTGGGACCTTGCAGCCGATCGTCTCGGTGAGCTCTAGCCTCTTCCTCTCCTCGTCCACCAGGAATAGGTAGGCCGCCGAAGGCTGGATGACCTCCCTTAGCCAGCTCATGAAGGTGGCCACCTCATGAGCCGGGTCTAACGTGTTTCCAAGAGCGATACTCAATCGATAGAGATGTTCTAAGTATGGACGACTGCTCACGGTAAACTGCTCCGTTGCTCCTTGTGGCGATTCCCGTTGCCTGCTCGTTTCTCCACGGTCCGGCTTCAGACGGCCTTCCCAACCGGTTGAGAGAGCCGTCTGGGTGACCTTTGGGGCACGCCGGTGGCAAGCGGAGCTCCGATGCTCTCTTTTCGGCGGCGGCTCTGCCGCCGTTACCGGTCCCGTGTGCGAGCTTGGGGTTCCTCGTTCGATCTCTCAGCGTGTTCTCCGTAAGGGTTTAGCTGTCCAGCGGGTGGCGATCAAAGAGCGAGAACGCCCCTCGTAGCAACCCGCCGACTCTTGGCCCCTCCTGCTCGGAGATGGTGTATTCTCGGATCTCGTTGCTGTGGGCGCTGCCGCGAGCGCTCAGCACCGTGATCGCCCGCCGGATCTGGGGCCCCACCGGCACATATCGTAAGGCGATGAGGTTATCGGCGATGTGGGATATGCCGCGGCCGGATAGGATGAGATCGGCTCCGAACATCTGGCTGATCTCCGCCGTCATCATGGTGGTGATGCCCCGGTCCTTAAACCATTGCACCAGCGAGTACACGTAGTTGAAATAACGATCGGCGTCCCGTTTGGCGCCAGCCTCCAGATCGCTGATGCTGTCGATGACCACCCGGCGAGCTCCGATCCGCTCGATCGTGTCCACGATCTTGAGCGTGTGCTCATCGATGTCCAGCTCCACCGGGGACGTGTAGAACACGTCGACCGCCCGCCGGGCCTGAAGCTCCTCGATTTCGAAGCCGAAGTTCCGCGCGATCTGGGCCAGCTGATTGGGGTCCTCCTGGAACGAGATGTAGGCGCCTGGCTCGCCGTCGCGAGCGCTGAGCAACAGGAAGTGGAGGGCGGTCACGGTCTTGCCGACGCCTGGATCTCCGGCTATCAGGGTGGTTGTGCCGCGCAGCAGACCGCCGTGGAGCATGTCATCCAGGCCGGGAATGCCCGTGCGCGCCCGTTCCCGGCTCACAGTGTAGCGCGCCGGGGCAGGGGGGGTGACGAATCGTGGGAAGACGACGATCCCATCCGAGGTGATGCGGAAGGAGTGTTCGCCGGAGCGATAATCGCTGCCCCGTAGTTTGCGCACGCGCAGGCTGCGGTAATCGCGCAGGCCGATGGGATGGTTGGTGAGCTCGATGATGCCGTCCACAACGCCTGCCTCCGGCTCGCCGAGGAGGTCATTGGCTTTGTATTCGCCCACCAGCAGCGCGGTGCATGGCAGGGTGGCCAGGTTGGCGGCCAGTTGGTAAAGCGCTCGTCGCAAGCCGGCCGGGGATTCGGCGACATCATGCAGTGCTTTGAAGCTGTCGATGACCAGCATGGCTGGTTGCACCCGGGTGGCCAGCTCCACCACCCGGGCGAGCGCCTTCTCTCCGTTGCCCGTCAGCAGCAGGGGGCCGATGTCCTCGTAGATCACGGCCGTGCCCGCTTTGTCCAGGTCGAAAAAGGAGAACTCCTGGGTGAACTGGATGATCCTGGACATCGGCTCGGATAGGGTGGTCACGATGAGCACCTTGTTCTCCGGCGTCGCGTTGCCGTAAGCGATCTGATGCGCGAGGACGGTCTTGCCGCTTCCCGGCACCCCGCCGATCAAAGTGATGCTGTTTTTTGGCAATCCCCCGTTCAGGATGCTGTCAAGATTGGGAACATGAGTTGGAATCCTCTCCATGCAACTCCTCCTTGGCCTGGGCCAGCAACCGATCAATCATCTCCAAAAGCGCCTCCTGTCGTAGTGGTTTTAGAAGGAACCCGTCACCACCCGCCTGTGCAGCTCGCTCCTCCGCCAGGAGCAGCGTGAAGAACAGCACGGGGATATGACGAGTGGCGGGGTCGCTCTTGAGTTGACGACAGACCTGGAAGCCGTCCATCATGGGTAATAATACTTCCAGAATGATCAGGTCGGGCGAGCGGGCCTTCGCTCGTTCGAGTACCGTCACACCATCGTCGACGAACTCCAGATCGAAGCGTTCCTCCAGCGCTCGTTTCAACGCATCACGCATGAATGGATCGCGCTCGGCTATGAGAAGGAGCGGTCGAATCTCGTCATGTCTCTTCATAGCCTCACCTTCCGGTAGCGCTACACTCAACCGTGCTCGTTGCGAAGACGTTATCCCTGTCTTATGAAAGGCACAAGATATGCGGCCGGTTTCTATACCGGCCGCATGGTGGCGGATGAGAAACCCGCTTTTCGTTACTCCACGGTCAAATGTGGAGCTACCCGCTCGTTAGCTGTCTCAGCAGATGCGGGGGAGCATCTCTCCTGCGAGCATGTCCAAAATGCGCGTGCCACCGATGGGGGTGCGCAGCGTCACCTGCCCGCCCGGGCCGTCTATCACCCGGCCGACGACGGCCGCATGCTCCCCATAGGGGTGCGCGTGCATGGCCCCGAGAATCGCCTCGGCGGCATCGGGCGCCACGCATGCCACCAGCTTTCCTTCGTTGGCCACGTACAATGGATCGAACCCCAGCATCTCACAGGCCGAACGGACAGCGGGCTGTAGAGGGATGCGCTCCTCCTCCAGCTCGATAGAGACACCGGACTGCGTGGCGATCTCGTTTAGCGTCGTTGCCAAACCGCCACGGGTGGGATCTCGCAGGACGTGTACCGCTCCGGGGGCGGCCTCCAGCATGGCCCTGACCAGCCCGTTCAGCGGTGCCACGTCGCTGCGGAGCTCCGTCTCAAAGCCGAGCCCCTCTCGCTCGCTCAGAACGGCGATGCCGTGATCTCCCAGCGTGCCGGATACCAGGACGACGTCGCCCGGGCGGGCATTGGCCCCGGAGATGTCCACGTCGGCGGGAGTCCAGCCCGCGCCGGCCGTGGTGATGAACATCCCGTCGGCGCTGCCCCGCTCTACCACCTTCGTGTCACCGGCCACGATAGCGACGCCCGCCTCGGCCGCGGCCTCCCGCATGGAGCGCACGACCCGTTGCAGCGTCTCGATGGGAAGCCCCTCCTCCAGCACGAAGGCGGCGGTCAGCCACAGTGGGCGCGCGCCCATCATCGCCAGATCGTTGACGGTGCCGCACACGGCCAGCCGGCCGATGTCCCCGCCCGGGAAGAAGAGAGGCTGCACCACATGAGCGTCCGTGCTCAGCACCAGGCGGCCATCGCCGTCGGGCAGGGATAACACGGCGCCGTCGTTCAACTGGCTTAGCGCCGGGTTGTTCAGGTCGGCCAGGAACACCTGGCGGACCAGATGATGGCTCATGCGCCCGCCGGAGCCATGGCCCAATACGATGCGATCCAGCGTCGTGTCCGGCAGGGGCACCGGGCAGCTGAGCCCTTCGAAGTTCAGATCAACCTGTTCATTCATCCAGAAAGAACTCCTTACCCCTCACGTGTGAGTCCTTTAAGCTTCATCCCTCATGCCTTGCTTCTCACGCTTCCCGTAGCGGTAGTACGCGGCACACGCCCCCTCGGACGAGACCATGGTCGCTCCCAGCGGATGCATGGGGGTGCACTCGGTGCCGAAGGCCGGGCATTCATACGGCTTCTTGCGCCCCTGCAGCACCAATCCGCTGATGCAAACGGATGACTCCTGCGTTTGGATATCATCCAGCGCGAATCGTTTCTCGGCGTTGAAGTCGGCGAACTCCGGACGCAGCTGCCACCCGCTGTCCGGGATAACGCCGATGCCCCGCCACGCCCGATCGCACGGCTCAAAGACTCGGGCGATCAACTCCTGGGCGGGCCGGTTCCCCTCCCTCTGCACCGATCGGCCGTATGCGTTCTCCACCTCGTGTCGGCCGGCCTCCAGCTGGCGCACCGCCATCAGCAGCCCGCGCAGCAGGTCGACGGGCTCGAACCCGGTGACGACGATGGGGACCCGGAACCGCTCGGCCAGCGGCTCATACTCCCAGTACCCCATGACGGTGCACACGTGCCCGGCTGCCAGGAACCCCTGCACCCGGTTCCCGGGCGAGGAGAGGATGGCGGTGATGGCCGGGGGCACCCGCACGTGTGAGACGAGCATGCTGAAGTTGGTGACACCCTGTTCTCTGGCCTGCCACACCAGCATGGCATTCCCCGGGGCGGTGGTCTCAAATCCGATGGCGAAGAAGACCACCTGGCGCTCCGGATGCTCCCGGGCGATCTTCAGGCACTCCAACGGGGAGTAGACGATGCGCACGTCGCCCCCCGCCGCCTTCACTCGGAAGAGATCGCTGTGGGAACCGGGTACGCGCAGCATGTCCCCGAAGGTGCAGAAGATCACCCCCGGCTGAGAGGCGATGGCAATGGCCTTGTCGATCAGCTCCAGAGGGGTCACGCACACCGGGCAGCCGGGCCCGTGTACCAGCTCGATCTGCGACGGCAGCAATTCGTCCAATCCGAAACGCATGAAAGCGTGGGTCTGCCCGCCGCAGATCTCCATGATCGTCCACGGCCGGGTGATGGTCGCGCTCAGCTCGTCTACCAGTTTGTGCACCAGCTCCGGTTGGCGGAATTCATCTACGTATCTCATGGCGATGCCCCATCCTCTGCCGGGTCGGCCTCATCCTCCAGAGATGCCATCTCACGCAGCAAGGCCAGGGTCTCCTGTGCCTCCTTCTCATCCAGCCGAGAGATGGCGAACCCGGCGTGGACGATCACATAGTCGTTTACCTGTGTCTCCGGCACATAGGCCAGGCATACCTCCTTGATCACCCCTCCGAAATCTACCTGGCCCATCCGTACGCCGTCTTGCTCATAGATCTTTTTCACACATCCAGGTATACCCAAACACATGCGATTTGCTCCTTACAATACGGTTACAATGGTCATAGACGACCGGCGATGGGGGTGCGCGTTCGTCATGCGTCCTGTGTCCTGTATCGCTCGTCGCTTGTCAGCCGCGCGTTCGCCACGGCCGCCTGACCCAGCGAGAGCCCGCCGTCGTTCGGCGGCACCAGCCGGTGCGTGTATACGGTGAACCCCGCCGATTCCAGGCGGGCCAGCGTTCGCTTCAATAGCAGTACATTTTGCCACACGCCGCCGCTAAGCGCCACCGCGTCGATCCTCGTAACCTCTCGCAGGCGGACGCATAGCTCCGTGACCATCTGCGCGAGGGTGTTGTGGAAGCGAGCGGCGATGATCGGCGTAGGCACGTGGGCGAGAACGTCGGCCACGACGCCCCGGATCACCGGGGCCGGGTCGATCTCCCACGGCGTGGCCTCCGATCCGTTCGGCAGAGGCCACTTGTAGGTCGCTCCCTCCCCCGGATCCGCCAGCATCTCCAGCTCGATGGCCGCCTGCCCCTCGTAGGTCGCCTCCTGACAGACCCCGCACAGCGCCGATACCGCGTCGAACAGGCGCCCCATGCTGGACGTCGGCGGGGCGTTCAGCCCGGTGACGATCTGTCGCTCCACGACCCGTCGTTCCACGGGGTCGAGGCCGCGCAGGGTGGGGATGTCCGGCCATGATCCTCCGAACGTGTGGTGGAGATGGCTCCAGGCCATGCGGTAGGTGTGGCGTACCGCCGCGTCGCCTCCGGGGAGCGGGACATAGGCCAGGTGGGCTGCCCGCCGGTATCCGTGCAGATCGGCAACGAGGAACTCCCCGCCCCAGATGGCGCCGTCCTCGCCGTAACCCGTGCCGTCAAAGGCCACGCCGATGATGGGGCCGGTCTGTTGATGTTCGGCCAGGCAGGCGGCGATGTGGGCGTGGTGGTGCTGCACGCCGATGGCCGGCAATCCCTCGCATTCGGCCCGCTCCAGCGCGTATCGGGTGGCCAGATAATCGGGATGCAGGTCGTACGCCAGCGCCTTCGGCCGCACACGGAACAGCCGCTCGAAGTGCGTCACGGCCCTTCGATATGCCTCCAGCGTTTCCAGGTTCTCCATGTCGCCGATGTGGTGGCTGAGGAACGCGTAGGGGCCGCGAGTGATGCAAAAGGTGTTCTTCAGCTCGGCGCCGCACGCCAGCAGGGGGATGGCCTCGTCTCCCAGGTGCACGGGATAGGGGACGTAGCCCCGGGACCGGCGGATGGGCAGCTCGGCGCCCTGGAACACGCGCACCACGGAGTCATCGCACCGCATGTAGATATCCCGGTTATGGAGCAGGAACACATCGGCCAGCCGGGCCAATCGGGCCAGCGCCTCCTCGTTGTCGTAGGCGATGGGTTCCTCGCTGAGGTTGCCGGAGGTCATCACCAGCGCGTTGGGGATCCCCGCCTCCGGCAGCAGGAGCAGATGATGCAGCGGCGTGTAAGGGAGCATGATCCCCAGGTTGCGCTACCTCGGCGCCACGCTGGGGGCGATCCCGTTTTCAGGCCGGGCGCGCAGCAGGACGATGGGGCGCTCCTTTCCCTCCAGGAGCCGGGCCTCATCATCATTGACATAACACAGGGAGCGGGCGACCTCCAGATCCCGGACCATCAGCGCGAAGGGTTTGCCCACGCGGCCCTTGCGGGTGCGCAGCCGCTGCACGGCCGTCTCGTCTCGGGCGTCGCACGCCAGATGGAAGCCGCCCAGCCCTTTGATAGCCACGATCCATCCCCGGGTCAGCAGGGCGCGCGTGGCCTCGATGGGATCGCGGGGGAGGTCGGGGGGGAGATCTCCCCCGGGTGTGGGCACCAGGGAGAGCTGTGGGCCGCAGACCGGGCAGGCGTTGGGCTGGGCGTGGAAGCGCCGGTCGGCCGGGTCGTCGTACTCGGCCTGGCATTCCGGGCACATGGTGAAGGCCGCCATGGTCGTCTTGGGCCGGTCATAGGGGATGTCCCGGATGATCGTGAAGCGGGGGCCGCAGTGGGTGCAGTTGGTGAACGGATACCGGTAGCGGCGGTCGGTCGGGTCCATGACCTCGGCCAGGCACGCGTCGCAGGTGGCTACGTCGGGGGAGATGGGTTGGAATTCGCCGGACTGAGCCCGGCTGTGGCGGATCTCGAAGGTGGGATATCCGTTGGGGGGAAGCTGTTGCACATCGATAGCGTCAATGCGGGCGAGTGGAGGCGCCTCCGTTGTGAGGGCATGCAGGAATTCGTCCAACGCCTGGGGATGGCCCTCGACCTCGATGTCTACGCCGGATGAGGTGTTGCACACCCAGCCGCCCAGATCGTAGCGTCGCGCCAGATGATAGATAAAGGGGCGGAATCCCACCCCCTGGACAACGCCGCGCACATGGATACGGCGCCGGCTGATGGTCTGTGTGGGCTTCATGTCTCCCTGCTGTGGCTTCCCTCCCGAAGTTGAGATCCGTTCCGTTTCGAGCTCGGAATCACGTGTAGATCCTGATCTCGGCCGCGCGATTATAACACCGGGCCTGGTGGGGGTCAATGATCTATGGCTGTTGCCGGTATACCCATCGGCCGCGGATCATGGTACGCCAGGCGGTGAAGTCGTCGTGAAACACCGCCAGGTCGGCGTCCTTGCCCGGCTCGATGCTGCCTTTGCGGTCGGCCACGCCGATGGCTCGTGCCGGGGTCAGCGATGCCATGCGGACGGCCTCCACCAGCGGGACGCCCACATGCTCCACGACGATGGGGATCATCTCGTTCACCAGGGTCGTGCTCCCGGCGAAGGCCGTGCGGTCGAACAGCATCCCCACGCCGTCATGAACCTCGTATTCCATGTTCCCCATGCGGAAGCGGGTGCCTTCCGGCAGCCCCGCGCCGCTGGTGGCATCCGAGACGATGCAAAGGCGGTCGGGGCCGATGCACTTGTAGGCCAGCCTCATCAGGGTGGGGGGCAGGTGCTTGTTGTCGGAGATCATCTCCACGGTCAGGCCCTCGTAGACCAGCGAGACTTCCAGCAGCCCGGGTTTGCGCCATGGACCCTCCCGCACGGTGGTGGACTGCGCGCTCCAGATGTGAATGATGTGCCGCAGGCCCGCGTAGATGGCCGGGACGATCTCCTCCTCTTTGGCGGAGCTGTGTCCAGCCGCGGGGATGATGCCTAGCTTTCTCAACCGGGCGGTGAGTTCCAGAGCGCCCGGCAGCTCCGGCGCGTAGGTCAGGATCCGGATCACGTCGTGGTACTCCAACAGGCGATCCAACGAGCCGTCATCCGGGGTGCGGAGGTTGGCCGGGTCCTGCGCGCCCGCCTGGGCTGGGCTGAAGTAGGGGCCCTCCACGTGGGCGCCCAGCACTTGAGCGCCCTCACGTTCGTCCTGGATCCACGCTCGCACGCGCTCCAGGCAGGCTATCAGATCGGGGATGGGCGCGGTGGACAGGGTCGCCAGCAACGAGGTCACCCCCCGTCGGGCGTTCTCCCGGGTGATCACGGCGAAGGCTTCCGGGGTGGGCTCGTTGAACGTATGCCCCAGGGCGCCATGGGTGTGGATATCGATGAGCCCCGGCGTGATCAGGCGTCCGCCCACGTCCACGCGCTCGGTATCAGAGCCCAGGTCATCCGGATCGGCGATCCCTGCGATGGTGGCGCCCTCCACCACCACCGCCTTGCCGGTCACGATCTGGTAGGGCAGCACTACGCGGCCGTTGATCAGTGCCAGGCGTCCTGTTCGTGTTCTCATACCTCACGATCTCCTGTGATCGATGTCGTTCCTGATCGGCGCTTCGGTTGGGCGCAGCGCTGCGCGCCCCTACCTGTTTCCCGAACTCACTCGGCCAGGCGTTGCAAGACCTGCGTGCAATAGATCAGCGCCCGGGGCAGATGGAACGGGTCCTTCACCGGCAGGGCTACCGTCTCGGTGATCTTGCGACCCTGGCGGTCCAGCTTCTGCGTCCACTCGCCGTACACCGGGACCGGATAGTGGGTGAAGGCGTAATTGTGCACCTTCTGGAACCAGTCGAGGGCCCAGTCCTCTTGCGAGATCTCATAGGCCAGCAGCAGGGCGTACAGGGCCTCGGTGTGGGGCCACCAGATCTTGGCGTCGGCGAAGGGCCACCAGGGTTCGCCGCCCTCCGCATCACGGGCGAGGAGGATCCCTCCATATTCCTCATCCCAACCGAACTCGATGTGCCACCGGATGACCTCGACGGCCTGTCGGATGCGGGCCTCATCGCCCCAGTGCCGGAAGATGTGGATCATGAACCACATAGACTCGATGGCGTGCCCGGGCACGACGGATCGCCCCATGGGCGAGTCGATCAGGGAGTTGTCCAGGCGGACGTACTCGAAGAGGAGTCGTCGATCGGGACGCAGGAAAGCGGTCATCACCTCGTTGGCGTGGTACAGGCCCGCCTCCAGGATCTTCTGATCGTTCAGATAGCGCCCCAACTCGTGGAATACCAGGGAGAAGAGCATGGAGACGGCGTGAGCCTTGACGCCCTTCGGGAGCGGGTAGGGGTCGGTCTGATAGGATCCCGGTCGGGAGAGCCGCTGTTGCACGTTCTCGTACGTCTCCAGGGCCAGACGGATGGCCTCCTGGTCGTCTGTGGCCCGGGCCAGCTCCGTCAGTCCATAGATGGCGAACCCGTCAGCGTAGATGCTGGTGGCCCCCTTCAGGATTCGGCCGTCCCGGTCCACGGCGAAGACCCAGCGACCCTGTTCGTCTCGGCCATATCGCTTGACGAAGTCGAAGATGTGCCGGGCGACCTCCAGCCACTCCTCCCGGGGCTCGATGTGATTGTAAAGGGCGGAGAAGGTCCAGATGGCCCGTAGCTGGGACCACATGTACTTGTCCTCGCTGAGCACCTGACCCTCGTCGGAGATGCAGGTCAGGATACCGCCGTGCTCTCGGTCGATGGCGTGTTTGAGCCAGAAGGGAACGACGCGCTCCAGTAGCTCGGCGCGATAGATGGCGAGCAGATCGACGAAGCGGGCGTCAATGCGCATGTTCACACTCCTCCTTTCCACCGTCCGCCGCTAGGGCATCTCTGAAGAGCCCGGATAAAGAGCCACGAAAAGCATCTCTGAAAATTTGCCGGTATGATGTCTGAGGGGTCTGTGTCGTCCTGATATAGGTTTACAAAGAAAGGGGGAGTTTGCTAACATAGTCGTATACTAACACGTCCACACCAAGGAGATCAGGATGACCCAAGAACCGACTTCCCCCCGGTACAGTGAGGCTTTCAAGCGCCAGGTGG
>JAJRVX010000140.1:0-3602 GCA_024277095.1 Chloroflexota bacterium | reverse complement strand
CCTGCCGATCCCTCTTGTGCTCTGGGCGATTTGCTCGCTGGGGGGGAAGGTGTTGGCGAAGACGGCCCGTTCGATGATTTGAGGATGATGGGCGACCAGGTATTGGGCCAGGTAACCGCCCAGCGAGCTGCCCACAACGTTGATTCTGGCGATCCCTTCCTGCTCCAGGATGGCCAGAAGCCCTCGCTCCAGGCCGTGCAGATGGTCCACGGGTGGGTACGTCACGGCCACCTGGCGCCAGCGGGGGGCCAGGGCCAGCATCTGCTGCCACCAGATGTCATAAGCCCCCGCCATGCCATGCAGGTATAGGATCGTTCTCTCTCCCTCCCCCAAAGTCACGTATTCCCAGATCTGCCCATCCACCTCCAGGGTCCGGGGTGGGTGATCTCGCCGGAATGTCTGTAAGGAGCATCGGGTGGCCTCGTCCACCCGGGCGTAGAGTTGCTCGAAGGAGGGACGTGGGCGGAAGGAAAGCTTACGTTTCATTCGCTCTACCTCGATTCAGTAATACTCTACTTCGCCCTCGTAGCGGAACATCTCCATGACGGCGGTGGGGTTCATGCCGTCAAAGATGCTGTTGCAGCTGGCGATCATGTAGCCCCCGCCGGGCGCTCCCTGCTCGATGCAGCGATCGACCTCCTTGCGAACCGCCTCCAGGTCGGAGTCGCACAGCACGCGCACATCCACGTTCCCGATCAGAACGAGGTCCTGGCCGAACTCCCGTTTGATCCTGTCCAGGTCCATGCCGGCCACCGGGTCCAGCCCGTGGAAGCCGACGAACCCCGCCTCTATGGCCATCGGCAGCAGGGGCTCCACGTTGCCGTCGCTGTGCCATATCACCGGCGCGTCCAGGGCCTCAACGATCCGCCGGTGGTAGGGCAAAATGAACGTACGCCACATGCGAGGGGAGATCATCGGGCCCTCGCTGTGGCCCGCGTCATCTCCGAGGATGAGCACCTCTGCCCCCAGGCGGATCGCCTCCTGGTACACGGCGATGCACCACTCGGTGCGTGCCTCCAGCAGCCGGTGTACGAATGCCGGATCCTCGACGGGGCGGAGGAAGAAGCGCTCGAATCCCATGGCCATGAATCCCGCTGTGAAGGGGCCGATGTGGGTGCCGAAGATGAGACAGTGGTCCGGATAGCGCTCCCGGACCTCCCGGACCGATTCCTCATCGAAGAGTTGTTCCACGTAGCTCAGGGGCGGGCTGTATTTCTCGAGATCGGCGATGGTGTCCACCACCCCGTCCACGAACGTGCCATCCCGCCAGACCCGGCCCCACTCGTCGACGCCGTCCCGCCATGCGTTGCTCTGTGGGGGATTGCGGGTGGGCATCATCACACAGTCCTGCCCTGAGTTGACATAAGTGCTGGCTGGGTCGTCTTGCCCTAGCGTTTCCGGCGGGATATCGATCCAGATCTCGAATCTGGGCACGCGATCTGACTGCCGGTGTTGAAGCGCTGTAAATACGCGTTCTCGGGGTTTCACGTCTTTAGGGGATCTCCGGAGTAGCAACACGGCTTCAGCGGATAGATCTCGTTGGGATCGTCGCTGAAGCCGGCGTCTGTATGTCGCGGTGAACTTCCCGTCTTACGGCTTTGTTCCTCCTCCCCTGTAGAGGGGTAGAGAGCGAACCCGTATCCTTCCTTCGCTCACGCTCACTATAGCCCCGCTTTCCAATCGGTCAGCTGCTCCAGGCCTTTCTCCCGTAGGTGTGTCGCATCATGTCCCATTTCTCGTAAGTGTTCGACACTCCTGGGGGAAATTCCCATGTCAGCCAGAAACTTCATGCTCTGCTATCTCCAATGGGTGGATACTTTCCTCTGCCAGCAATGCCGCATATTGTAGCGCTTGTCGAATGTCTTCTGCCTCTAAATATGGATACGCCTCCAGGATCTCTTCCACGCTCTTCCCGTTCGCTACCAAATTGACGATCAAGGATACCGTTACTCGCATCCCGCGGATACAGGCACGTCCTCCCATCACGTTCGGATCAAAAGTGATACGATCTAATCCTAACACGGAGATACCTCCTTATCCGCTCGAGCTCTCGAGTCATGCTCAAATTATACCACACCGGGTCTCTGACAGCGCCTCTGCCTGTTCCTCGGTAGTGTATCTTTTTCGGTGAAAATACAGCAGGGAGCTTTGAGGGGCGCAGCCCCTCAAAGCTCCCGGTTTCCGCCCCTCACCTGCCTTTCCCGGCCTTGCCCACCCGAATCAGGCCGGGAAAGGACAGGTGCAAAGCGGAGAAAGAGGATGTTTTGGCGGAGGGAGGTCCCTCCGCACCTCCCCTGTGGGCTTGCGATGGGCCTCGCGAAATTTCCACCATTTTGGATACACTACCTGTTCCTCCAGTGTCATGACCAGGGAAAAAGGCCTCCTTGTCTGCTCGAAAGCGCTGTGCGTCCGACTCAGAACTGGAGGGCCACTTCCTCGCCCGTCTCGGCCGAGCGGTAGATGGCGGTGATGATGGCCACAGCCTCGCGCCCGGCATAGCCGTCCACGGCTGGCGGGCGATCCTCCCGCACGGCAGCCACCATGTCCCGTAACTGGAGCACATGCCCGGGCACGCTCTCCTCCTCATCGCCGAGGTCGATATCTCGTGATGGCTCGGCGCTCAGGTCCAGGCGCAGCCCATAGTGCCCCACATCCAGCTCCTCGTCCGTCTCCGCCCAGTACATGACCCGGAACTGGCCGTTTTCCAGCGCGATAGCCCCCCGATCTCCGGTGATCTCCAGGCGGCTCCATAGACCGGGGAACGCCGTCGTCGTCGCCTCGATCACCCCCAGCGCTCCGTTGCAGAAGCGAACGGCCGCCACCGCGGTGTCCTCTGTCTCGATGCGATGGGCCAGCGTGCCCGTGTAGGCCTTGACGGCGGCCACCCCGCCCATGATCCACTGGATCTGGTCGACGAAGTGGATCCCCTGGTTCATGAGCGCGCCGCCACCGTCATACTTCCACGTGCCGCGCCAGCCGCCGGCGTCGTAGTACTCCTGGCTCCGGTAGATCTTCATGTACATGTCGCCCGTGGTCAGCCGCCCCAGCTTGCCCTGCTGCGCGGCTGCCCGCATCTTGCGGTATGGGACCTCAAATCGGTACTGGTAGATGGTCGCCAGCTTGCGGTTGGCCCGCTCGGCGGCCTCGATGATCTGATTGCACCGTTCGACGGTGATCTCCAGCGGCTTCTCCACGACCACATGTTTGCCCGCCTCCAGGGCGGGGACGGCGACGTCCGCGTGGGCTCCGCTGATGGTGCACACGTTGACCACCTCGATGTCATCCCGTCGCAGTAATTCCTCCACGCTCCCATGCCAGTCGCACCCGAAGGATTCGGCGAGCTCGCGGGCTCGCTCGGGGATGACGTCCGCCACGGCGACCAGCTGCGCGTCCGGCACGCTCTGCAGGAATCGGGCATGCGATCGCCCGATCACACCACAACCGACGATGGCGAAACGTACGGGTTTCATTTGCGAATCTCCAATCTCCAGGTGTTCATGAACCGCAAAGAACGCAAAGGGCGCAAAGATTTTTCAAGGAATCTCTGCGTTCTTTGCGTCCTTTGCGGTGCGTCACTCATCCGAAGAACGCCTCCGGCCCCT
>JAJRVX010000139.1:0-4989 GCA_024277095.1 Chloroflexota bacterium | reverse complement strand
GGCCCCCGGCTGACGTTGATCAGATATGCGCCCGGCTTCATGCGCCGCAGCTCCCGCTCGCCGATCAGATGGCGCGTCTCCGGCGTCAGCGCGACGTGCAACGTGACGAAGTCGGCCCGCTCCAACAACGCCTCCAGGCTGTCCACCATCTCCACGCCCAACGCGTCCGCCCGCTCCCGATCGACGTAGGGATCGTAGGCGATGACCCGCATCTTCAATCCCAGCGCGCAGATCTCGGCCACGCGCCGCCCGATACGCCCAAAGCCCACCACGCCCAACACCCGCCCGCGCGCCTCCGTGCCGAACAGGCGCGACCGGGGAATATCGGCGCCGCGCAGCCCCCTATCACCGGCCGTCACCCGCTTGGCCACGGCGAGCAAGAGGGCGACGGCGTGCTCGGCCGTGGACTCGGTAGGGGCGTCCGGGGTGTTCACCACCAGGATGCCCCGCTCCGTAGCGGCCGGGATGTCCACGTTATCCACGCCGATCCCGGCCCGGGCGATCACCCGCAAGGTTGGCCCGGCGCGATCCATGAACGTGCCATCGGCGGCCGGCAGCGAGCTGATGATGGCCGCGTGACAGCCGGGCAGCTGATCCATGTCCGCCTCGGTGACGGCGTCAACCGCCGCGGTCAAGCGGGCCAACGCCTCCGGAGCCAGCCTCCGCTCCACCCAGACTCGCGGCCTCATTCCGAACCCTCCACGGCCCACAGGAGATCCAACTCCGCCAGCTTGGCATACGTCGGCACCCCCCGCTCGTCCCATCCAGCCATCTGGTAGTACAACTTCAGCGCCCGCTCGAACTCCTCCCGGTCGATCGCCTCCCCCTTCAACGCGCCGTTCTGGAGCGGCTCGAACATCCGCTGCGGCAACGTGTCATCGGCCGCCGTGAAACCCTCCCGCAGGTTGAAAAGGCGGGCCATGACATTCGCCCGCTCCCCCACCTTGAGCAGCTCGAACAGGCTCATGTCCCACCCGGTGACCGCGTTCACGTAATCCCGGAGGGGCTCCAACGCCAGGATCCCGATGGGCACCCCCACGAAGTCGCACATGCCCACGCAGTTGTACAGGCTCCAGGCAGCCTGAGTGTAGAAAAAGGCCCGGACCTTCGCCGGCCCCAGGTCCAGTCGATCGATCGGCTCCAGCAGTCCGATCTGACTGAACTCATGATGATAGTTACCAAAGCTCTCGTAGAAGGGATCGTGCGGCGCCTCCATGTGATCAGCGCCCGTGGGAGAGGTGGCGTAGGCGAGGCTCAGGCCGCGCTTACCACGCGGCTCGTGCATGGGCAGCTCCTGCCCCTTTACATGCAGGGCGAAGCGTTCGGCCCCGCGCCCCAGCTTGGCCGCCGCCCGCTTGACCCCCTCCGCCAGCAAGTCGCCAATCCCCTCACGGCGGGCGATCTTGTGGATCATCTGGATCACCGCATCGCCGTTCCCCCACACCAGTTCGATCCCATCGGTATCCTCACGAGTCAGGATGCCATGCTCGTAGCACTCCATGGCGAACGCGATGACCGCTCCGGTCGAGATGCTGTCCAGCACGTAGCGGTTGAGCCACTGGGACGCCTCGGCGATGGCCTTCAAATCGCCCACGCCGCACAGGGACCCATTGGCGGCGATGGTCTCGTACTCCATGCCGCCGTACTTGGGGACCACACCCCGCTCGGGGACCGCCACCTCCCGCTTGCAGGCGATCGCGCAGGCAAAACATGTGCCCGGATTCACCAGGATCGTCTCAGACATCCTCTGTCCAGATATCTCCTTGGCGCATTCAAAGGAGCCTTCCCGGAAATTGCGCGTGGGCAGGATGCCGTCCTGATCCAGAGCGATGAGCCCATTGGCGCTCCCGTGCTTATGCCGCATATCGGCCTCGTGGTCGTAGTTCTCCCGGAACCACTGCAGCACACGGCGGGCAGCCTCCGGATCCGCCGGGACGAGCCGTCCGGTCCCCCGCACGGCGATGGCCTTCAGGTTCTTGCTGGCCATCACCGCGCCCAACCCCGTCCGGCCGTGGTAATGGCGCAGCTGATTCGTCATGGCGGCGAAGCGCACCGCGTTCTCCCCGGCGACGCCCGTCTGCAAGACACAAATGCGTTTGTCGCCGATCTCCTCCTCCAGGCCATCCTGCACCTCGCCGGAGAGCTGCCCCCAGTAACGTCGAGCGTCCCGGATCTCGCATTCGCCATCGTGGATGAACAGGTAGACGGGGCGCGATGCCCGGCCGTGGATGATGATCCCGTCGAAGCCCGCCCGCTTCAGCTCCGGTCCCCAATATCCGCCGGCCTCCGACTCGCCGAACCCACCCGTCAGCGGGGACTTCCCGGCCGCGCTGTAGCGGTTGGCGCCGGACAGGGGAAAGCCGTTGATCACGCTGGTCATGAAGATCAGCAGATTCTCAGGTCCCAGGGGGTCCACACCCGGCCTCAAATCCCGCAACAAGAAATAAGAGGAGAGCGTGCTCCCCCCCAGGTACTTCCGATAGACCAGATCGTCCGGCTCCTCAACCCACCAGCGTTCTCCCGCCAGATCCACGTGCAAGATCTTGCCGTTATATCCGTTGCGCATCACCCACCTCACTGGTCCTCAGTCACTCGTCACGTTTATCACCGAACATCTCGCGAAGGGCAACATGCCTTCTTTTGTCCCATATAAGCTGCGTGGAACTGTGCTTACGAGCTGAGTCGAAACAAGTCCGGCTCACCTCCTAAAAGTGTGCCACTGGTAGGGGCGCAGCACGCTGCGCCCTACCGCCAGCACACATTTTACAGATGAGCCACAAGTCCGTATGTCTGAATTAACCGCAAAGGGCGCAAAGGAGATGCAAAAAAAGCTCTTTTGACATCAAAGTTCTTAAAAACCATTTTAAAGAACCTCAGCGCTCTTTGCGTTCTTTGCGGTTCCCTTCCCTTTATCATGGCGCTGGAGGTTTTTGCCCAATTACAAGAACTTGCCTTAGAAATGAATGCTTTCCTCCGCGTCCTCGGCGTCTCAGCGGTTTTTCAGGATTCTTCTAGGAAAGCCGTGCTATAAGATCGGCCAGGCCGTCCGCGCTGAAGCCGGGCGACTGGCAGTACTGGATAATGGTCTTCTCACGCACCTCGATCTTGCGCACGGCCTCCGGGATCTCCCGGGCGACCTCCAGCGGGATCTGGATGACGCCATGCCGGTCGGCCAGGAGCAGGTCGCCCGGCCGCACCACCAGGCCACCCACCCGCACCGGGGTGCCGAAGTCCACCAGGTGTACATAGGCGTGGGAGACGATGACGCTGCCCGCCCAGATGGGGAAGCCCAGCGCCTCCACCTCGTCCATGTCCCGGATGCCACTGTTAGTGATGGCACCCACGCATCCCAGCGCTCGGTGTATGTTCGAATTCACCTCACCGAAGAAGGCGCCGATGGCAGGTGGATCGTCCAGGTCCTCCACCACGGCGATGAGCGGCCCGGGGCTGCTGGCCTCCAGATAGCGCCAGTAGTCCGGACGGGAGGCTGGGCCCTTGGGCCCCGGCTCATGAGCGGACACCGTGCGCGCCGTCACCGCATAGCCGATGATGGGCGGCAGCGAGGGGAACATCTGCCGCACCTCCGGCCCCATGAACCCCTCCGTGCGCGGCCGCACATCGAACATCTCGATGGCGTTGGAGACGGCAGGTGTGGGGATCGTTCGCAGCGTCTCCAGTTCCTCAGGTGTGAGCGGTTTGACGGTCATGATGTCCCCCTCACCTCCGTCCCAGCCATCTGCTCGATCAGCGTGGCCAGGGCGGAATGATCCAGCTCCGCTTTGTCCGTCGCCATCAACGCCCCGTAGAACTCGTGCACCAGGCCGGTGACCGGCAACGGCACGCCGTACGTCCGCCCCGTCTCCAGGGCGATCTTCAAGTCCTTGTAGTGGAGGCGGGTCTTAAAGCCCGGCTGGAAGTTGCGATCCAGCAGGCGCTGGCCGTGCACGTCCAGGATGCGGCTTTGGGCGAAGCCGCCGAGCAGCGCCTCTCGCACCTTGGCCGGGTCCACGCCGGCCTTCGCCGCCAGCACCAGCGCCTCGCTGATGGCCTCGATGGTCAGTGCCACCACGATCTGGTTGCACGCCTTGGTCACCTGGCCGGCCCCGGCCTCGCCGACATAAACGATGTTCCTGCCCATCGCCTGGAACACGGGCAGGACCCGCTCGAAGACCGGGCGCTTGCCCCCGACCATGATGGAAAGCGTCCCCTGCCGGGCGCCGATGTCCCCACCGGAGACGGGCGCGTCCAGCATCTCCGCCCCCAGCTTCTCCGCTTTGGCCGCCAGATCTCGCGCCACCACCGGCGAGATGGTGCTCATGTCCACGATCACCTTTCCCGGGCCGATCCCCTCGAAGACGCCCTCGGGCCCCTCCACCACCAGTTGGACGTCGGGGGAGTCGGGCAGGCACATGAGGATGATCTCCGCCCGCTGGGCCACACCCTTGGGAGAGCCGCCGTCCTCGGCCCCGGCCGCGACAAGCTCCTCCACCGGGCCGCGACTGCGATTATGCACCACCAGCGGGAACCCCGCCTTGAGCACATTGAGGGCCATGGGCTTCCCCATGATCCCCAGACTGATGAACCCAACCGTCGGCCTATCCACCATGGTCATCCTCCTGATCCCAGCGCTCTTTTTCCATGATAGCATACCTTTCGACAGGTGCAACCACATTGCAGACGGGATCGTGTATCTTTTTCGGCGGAAACACAGCGGGGAACTTCGTGGGTCTGTACCCCACAGAGAGACTTCCCGGCTTCCGCCCCTCACCTCTCCCGCCCTGCCTTGCCTATCCAAACCAGGCCAGGAAAGGACAGGTACAAGGCGGAAAAGAGGATAGTTTGCGGGGGGCTCTGTGTCGTCCTGATATAGGTTTACAAAGAAAGGGGGAGTTTGCTAACATAGTCGTATACTAACACGTCCACACCAAGGAGATCAGGATGACCCAAGAACCGACTTCCCCCCGGTACAGTGAGGCTTTCAAGCGCCAG
>JAJRVX010000138.1:0-11247 GCA_024277095.1 Chloroflexota bacterium | reverse complement strand
GGGAAGATCATCATCCGCCCGAACTAGACCGGTTCTCAAGGGACCTGCGTCGCCGTCTGGGGCAACGGCGCCCCGGGCGGCGACCGGCCCCGCACAGGACTGAGAGTGTGTCTGAAAAATGCTATTGCTTCTGCTGGGAGGAGGCCCGGAGGGGCTCCGCTCCTCCGGAAAAAGCCCTTCTTTTGCCCTCGACCTGCCTGGCCTCGGCCTAGGTTCCGCGGAAAGGGCCGAGAGAGGCAGGTACATGCCGGAAAAGCGGGTTTTCCGTGGAGGGGAGGACCCCTCCACACCTCCCCCTGTGGAGCTGGTCGTTGAGGGAGACCCCTCAAAACATCTTGCCGGTAAATTTTCAGACACGCCCTGAGGTGGAGACAGGCGATCAGGAGGACGACATGGGGCGAGAGGTCAACATTGGAATCATCGGGGCAGGCAGGATCGGCAGGGTGCACGCCGAGCATCTGGCCTTTCGCATCCCCGACGCGAACGTGTTAGCCGTTGCCGACGTCTTCCCGGAGGCGGCGGAAAGGCTGGCAGCCGACTTCCGGGTCCCCGCCGCCTTTCAGGACTATCGAATGATCCTGGAGGATGAGCGGATCGACGCCGTCGTCATCTGCTCCAGCACGGACACCCATGCCCAGATCATCGAGGAGGCCGCAGCGGCCGGGAAGCACATCTTCTGTGAAAAGCCCATCGCGCTGGACCTGGCCAAGATCGATCGCGCCCTGGAGGTGGTGGAGAAGGTGGGCGTGAAGCTGCAGGTGGGATTCAACCGACGCTTCGATCCCAGCTTTCGCCGCGTGCGAGAGCTCGTCGCCTCGGGACGCATCGGAGCCCCCCATATCCTGCGCATCACCAGCCGGGACCCGGAGCCGCCGCCCATCGAATACGTGAAGGTCTCCGGCGGGATCTTCCTGGACATGACCATCCATGATTTCGATATGGCGCGCTACCTGATGGGCAGCGAGGTGGAAGAGGTATACGCCGCCGGGAACGTCCTGGTGGATCCCGCCATCGGCGAGGCGGGGGACATCGACACGGCCGTCATCACGCTGCGCTTCGCCAACGGCGCGCTGGGGGTCATCGACAACAGCCGCCGGGCCGTCTACGGGTACGACCAGCGTGTGGAGGTCTTCGGATCGGAGGGGATGGCGCTGGTGAGCAACAAGACGCCCGACAACGCGGTCCTCAGCGACGCCGCGGGCGTCCACGCGGCCAAGCCGCTATACTTCTTTGTGGAGCGATACAGCGAGGCGTACGTGGAGGAGATGCAGGCATTCATCGACTGCATTCAGAAGGACACGCCGCCTCCCGTGACGGGAATCGACGGGCGTATCCCGGTGGTGATGGGATACGCGGCCCGCAAATCCTATGAAGAAAACCGCCCGGTCAAACTCGACGAGATCTCTCCGTCTTCATAACCCCTGATGGCTCAGATTGAGCCCCATCATCACCCGCAACAAACTGGCCGAGGCTGCAAACGCTATCGTCGAAGCCGCCAGGCGCGACGATAGGAAACTCTCAGCAGGTTCCACCTGTGGATTGGAGCTGGTGGAGAGGGATCGCATACCCTTTCACCAGCGGGCCCGTCTCCCCCACAACCGAGGAAAGGAGGTGATGAGAAGGGACATCGTGTGCTCGCACTCCTACAGGTGGTCCGACTCAGATATCCGCCAAACCTAAGCTAAGCTAAGGAGGAGGTATCTCATGTCTCGCTTGAAGATCGTCTCCCTGTTGTTGGTATCCGCTGTGCTGCTGACGCTCGCCGGTTGCGCGGGCGCGCCGCCTGCCGCCCCCCAACCCGCCGAGGAGGCGGCGACTCAACCGGCCGAGGAGGCGCCGCAGGTCACCCAGGCAGGCCTGGTCTTCGGCCTGTCCGTCCACGCCAACCCCGCCGAGGATAGCTTCTGGGGTGTGGTGGAGCGAGGCGCCTACGACGCGGCCGAGACCTACGGCATCGAGCTGAAGTCGGGCGGCAGCTCCGACCCCACGGAGCAGGCGCAGCTGGTGGAGACCTACGTCAGCGAGGGCGTGGACGGGATCATCGTCTCCCTGGCCAACCCCGACGCGCTCAAGGATGCGGTCAAGAAGGCCGTGGACGCCGGCATCCCGGTGATCACCATCAACTCCGGCGTGGACGTGTACAAGGAGCTGGGCGCCCTCACCCATGTCGGCCAGACGGAGTTCGTGGCCGGGCAGGGCGCGGGCGAGCGATTCAACGCGATGGGCGTCACGAAGGTCCTCTGCGTGATCCACGAGGAGGCCAACATCGGCCTGGAGCAGCGCTGTGATGGTCTGACCGACACCTTCAACGGCGAGGTCGAGCGCTTCAACGTCGCCACGACCGGCACCCGCGACATCGCGGGCACTCTGGCCAGCATCCAGGACAAGCTCACCTCGGATGACACCATCGACGCCATCCTCACCCTCAATCCTGACATCGCCATCGCCGCGCGGGACGCCATCAAGGCCGTGGGTGGCGATCACAAGATGGCGACCTTCGATCTCAGCCCGGCCGTCCTGGACGCCATCGAGGCGGGTGAGATCGCCTTCGCCATCGATCAGCAGCAGTACCTCCAGGGATACCTGCCTGTCGTCTTCCTCTACCTGTACAACACCAACCTGAACACTGTCGGCGGCGGCCTGCCGGTGCTCACCGGCCCCGGCTTCGTGGATGCCAGCAACGCGGCAGAGGTCAAGGCGCTCGCCGAAAGAGGGACGCGATAGAGCCAAGCGGATCACATGCGGGGTGGGGGAACTCCCCACCCCGCATCGCCGCCCTTACGGGCTCACACACGGGGCGACACGCACCCTCCCCTGGCCCCGGTGAGATCGACCACAGACGCACGCCCGCACGCTTGCACATAGGGGAAGCAGCAGAGGAGCAGGTAGTGTATCCAGCGGGGTGGAAATCACCCGAAACAGCCCAAGAAGTCCATCGCAAGCCCTGAGGGGCAACGCGGAGGGCCATCCCTCCGCCCAAACGCCACATCTCCGCTTCGCATCCACCCTCGTTCGACCTGATCCGGGTGAACAAAGCTGAGCGAGGCGGGGCAAGGGCTGCGGTGGGGACGCACGGCCGTGCGTCCTTACGGGGGCCCGTGCCCTTCATGTCTCCCACGGTATTTCCACCGAGGAGGATGCGCTTCCGAAGAGCGGTATCCTGAGGAGGTTGCCTATGGCTTCCAAGACGATCAGGGCTACCAAGCCCGAGGAGCGAGTTGCCGAAGTGGGGATGGTCCGAGGCATGTTCCGACGCCCGGAGGTCGGCGCATCCCTGGGAGCGGCGGTGATCTTTCTGTTCTTCGCCGCCATCCGCCCGGACCAGTTCCCCACCATCAATGGGATCGCACGCTTCCTGGACCCGGCCTCCACGCTGGGCATTATGTCGGTCGCGGTGGCCCTGTTGATGATCGGCGGCGAGTTTGACCTGTCCACCGGCGTGATGACCGGAACCGCCGGGCTGATCGCGGGGCTCCTGTCCACCCAGGCCGGCTGGAACATATGGCCGGCCATGTTCGTGGCGCTCCTCTTCGCCCTCGCCGTTGGGTACCTCAACGGCTGGCTGGTCGTGACAACGAGGCTTCCGAGCTTCATCGTCACGCTGGCGACGTTCTTTATCCTGCGCGGCGCCAACGTGGGCGTCACCCGCCTGATCACCAATCAGGTGCGCGTCGCCGGCATCGACCGGGCGGAGAGTTTCTACCTGGCGCGCACCATCTTCAGCACGGAGATCACCCTGTTCGGCGTGGCATTCAGGACGTCCATCATCTGGTGGATCGCGATCACAGCGCTGGCAAGCTGGATCTTGCTCCGTACCAAGTATGGCAGCTGGATTTTCGCCGTCGGCGGGGACGAGGAAGCCGCCCGCAACGTCGGTGTGCCGGTCCGGCGTGTCAAGATCGCCCTCTTCATGGGCACGGCTGCGGCCGCCTGGCTGGTCGGCATCATGAACGACGTACGGTTACGATCGGCGGTGGCCAGCCAGGGTATCGGGCAGGAATTCGTTTACATTATCTCGGCAGTGATCGGAGGCTGTCTGTTGACCGGCGGATACGGCTCGGTCGTCGGCGCCTCGATCGGAGCACTTATCTTCGGGATGGTTCGAGTCGGCATCGTCTACGCCGGCTGGGACACCGATTGGTTCTACTCGTTCCTGGGCGTCATGTTGCTCGCCGCGGTCATTGTGAACGACTATACGCGCAAGAAAGCTGAGGAGGTCAGCGCTGCCGCCGCTAAGACGCGCACAGAGGGGGAGTGAGCCGATGGCAGAGCCTATACTGGAAGTCCGGAATGTGACGAAACTGTTCGGGAGCGTCATCGCGCTGAGCGACGTATCGGCCAAGTTCTATCCGGGTGAGGTCACCTGTCTTCTGGGGGACAACGGCGCCGGGAAGTCGACCCTGATCAAGATCCTCTGCGGGGTCCATCAACCGACGGAGGGCGAGTACCTCTTCGAGGGCGAACCCGTGTGCTTCAACTCCCCTCGGGAAGCCCTGGAGCGAGGGATCGCGACCGTCTATCAGGACCTGGCCCTGATCCCCTTGATGCCGGTCTGGCGCAACTTCTTCCTGGGATCCGAGCCGGAGAAGGGATGGGGGCCGTTCCGCCGCTATGATATAGATCGCGCCAAGCGCATCGTGCGGGAACAATTGGCGGACATGGGCATCCAGCTCAACGATCCGGACCAGCCGGTGGGCACGATGTCCGGCGGCGAGCGGCAGTCCATCGCCATCAGCCGGGCGATCTACTTCGGCGCGAAGGTCCTGATCCTCGACGAGCCGACGGCCGCCCTCGGCGTCAAACAGGCCAGCATCGTGCTCCACTACATCGTGCGAGCGAAGAAGCGCGGCCTGGCCGTGATCTTCATCACCCATAACCCCAACCACGCCTATCCGGTGGGGGACCACTTCATCGTCCTGCGGCGCGGCCGCGTGCTGGCCGATTACCGAAAGGAGGAGGTGGAGAAGGACGAGCTGATGAACCTGATGGCAGGAGGACAGGATCTGTTAGAACTCCAACGGGATCTGGAGAGGTTCGAAGAGGAGCTGGAGTTGGCCAACTAGCGTATGGTCAACGACGATGCCCTGGTGGGGCACACCACGGACGCTTTACCGGGGGCCTATCGATCCGCAGAGGCACGGCGCCGTGTGCTCTACCCGAGAGAGAAGTTTGACAAAGCGCCGGTATCCCATAATATCCCATGCGTGACAAGCATCTGAGCGGGAAGGGCCTGCTCGCGCTCGCCCTGGCGGTCCTCCTGAGCGGAGGGGTGTGGAGCTGCGCATGGTCCGGGCAGGCAACGCGCCGACATCCCCCGCAGCTCATCATCGATGCGTCGGTGGCGCCTGACCTGGAAGCTCTGGCGAGGGAAACGTGGGACCGGTTCCTGGACGTGTTCCGGGCAAGGGATGATTGCTTCGGCGACGTGCGGCTGCGAGCAGCGCGCACCTTACACAGCCGGGCGGCCTATGACCCGACCAGCGCCACGGTCACCGTGCGGGTGCCGGGCACGCCGGCGATACTTCAAAGCGCCCTGGTCCACGAGTGGGCGCACCATATCGAGTTCCAATGCCAGGAGCAGCGGGAGCTTCGACAGGCCTTCCTCGCCGCTCAGGGACTGCCGCCGGACACGCCCTGGCGGCCAGAGGAGATGCCCGCCGAAGTACCCACCCGCGAGTGGGCGAACATCCCCTCCGAGCAATACGCGGAGGCCGTGGTCGTCCTCGTGCTTGGCAGGAGGCCCATTCCCACAAAGGCGCGCGTCACCAACGAGGCCGTATCCGTCATCCAGCAGTGGGCAACCAGCGACTGAGGCCACGGGGGGGCCATTTCATCGCGCAGGAGGGTGGCACATATACGATTCGATGTGAACGAGAGAGCTGTGACAACCGGATCCGTGCACTCAGCAGCATGGGATGGCCCCGCATGTAACCACGGGCGGCGAGGAGGAGCGGGGTTGCTCCCCCATCCGGCCGGATCGATGCGGGAGGGCATCCCGACATGGACAGATCGTCCAATCAGCAGAGCTTTCCCCAAGGGAAGGTAACCATATTGTACAGAACAGAAAGGGAGATTGTGAGATGTCTGAGAAAACGTTGCCGAAAGGATGGCTCGCCACTGACCAACCCGACTTGTTCTTCGAGGACAATCCTGTCGGCCGTATGAAGAAGGAGATCTGGGAAGCCAGTGATGAGGAGATCGATGCGATCCTGGCCGAGTATGGGATCCCCTCGCCGGTGGAGTGGGGCAAGCCCGGCTCCTACATCCAGACCACGGTCCGCTGGCAGGTGGAGGAGAATCGGAAGAAGAACGACATCGTGCTGATCCCCGTCGGCTGCACCGAGCTGCACGGACGGCATCTGGTCAGCGCCTCCGACACGCTCTACGTCAGCCAGATCTGCGAGGGAGTGCGCCGCTACACGGCCAAGCGAGGCGCGCCGGTGAACCTGGCTTTGCCGCCGCTGATGTACGGGGCACACCCATATCACCACCTGGGCATGCCCGGCACCGTGGTCGTCCGGGAGAACGTGGTGCGTGAGCTGATGATCGACGTCATGCTGGGGCTGTGGAACGATGGCTTCCGCAAGCAGATCATCGTCAACAACCACGGGCAACTGTGGGTGCTGGAGTCGGCGGTTCAGCAGTTCCAGAAGCGCTATCAGCTTCCCGGCATCTTCCGGGTCATCGACTGGCACCGGGCCGTGCGGGAGTTCTTCCGCACGAAGGAGCGCGGGGGCAAGTGGGAGACTGACTTCGTCCACGCGGACGAGGCGGAGACCTCCATCGGGCTGCTGCTGCACCCGGAGATGGTGGACATGCGGTACGCGGTGGACACCGAGAGCAAAGGCTACCTGCCGGATGGGCACTTCGACAAGTCGGTGGACCCGTTCGGGCGTCCCAGCCGATGGTCTGAGGGCGAGGGACACTTCGCCATCGAGATCGCGGCCACGCCCGAGGGCGTCGTCGGCAAGGCGACCCGCGGGGCCGCGGAGAAGGCCAAGCGACCTGTCGCCGCCATCCTGCGGTACCTGACGCTGCTGAACGACCACATCCTGGAGGCGTTCCCGCCGGGCACCGTGCCGCCCGTGGAGGAAGTCACGCTGCGCACGGCCGAGGAGATGGAGCCCTATCTGCGCGAGCCGCTGAGCCCCGGCTGGAAGCCCGTGTACGCCCTGCCGCGCATCGGCCAGGGATCGGAGCTCTAGGGCTTTGAGGTGCCGAGTAACGGGTGGTGGGGATCCTCCCACTGCCCGTTACTCTTTACGTTTTACACCTTATCCTTTACGTTTCACATATCTTATAACCCCGAGGGACCATGAAACTCAGCATCGTGCTCTCCACACACGCCGCCCAATTTCAGGCGGTGGCCTTTAAAGGCGATTTTGAGTCCAACGTTGCCAAGATCTCGGGATGGGGGTATGATGGAGTTGAGCTCGCCATCCGGGATCCCAAGCTGGTCCACGTCGATGAGCTGGAGCGGGTCGTGAGCGCACACCGTCTGGCCGTCCCGGCCATCGGGACCGGACAGGCCTGGGGCGAGGAGGGGCTCTCCTTCACCGACCCCGATCCGGCCGTGCGCGCGGCGGCCATCGAGCGGGTGAAGAGCCATGTGCCCCTGGCAGCTCGCTTCGACGCCGTGATCATCATCGGGCTGCTGCGGGGCATCGTGAAGCCCGGCGTGGACCATGACCAGGCGATGGAGTGGTTGGTGGCAGCCCTGCAAGAGTGCTGCGCGGCCGGGGCGCCACAAGGCGTCCGGCTGGCCCTGGAGCCCATCAACCGCTACGAGACGTCGCTGATCAACAACGTGGATCAGGGGCTGGATCTCATCGAGCGCGTGGGGGCGGACAACCTCGGGCTGCTGCTGGATACCTTCCACATGAACATCGAGGAGCCCTCCATGGAGGAGAGCATCCGGCGGGCTGGGGATCGCGTCTTCCATTTCCACGTGGCCGACTCCAATCGATGGTATCCCGGCGCAGGGCATCTGGACTTCCGCTCCCTGCTGAAGGCGCTCTTCGAGGCCGGATACGCCGGCTTCGTCTCCGGCGAGTTCATGCCGATGCCGGACGCGGATACCGCCGCGCAGCGAGCGATCGCTTATCTGCGGTCCATCGAATCCGAGGTGGAAGGAGGTAGCGCATGATCAACGAGAGCGGACATCCGGACCGTCATCACGAGACGATTTCCCCCGGCAAGCAAGTCGCCTTTTGCCGATGCTGGACATCCCAAAACTTCCCCTACTGCGACGGCAGCCATCGGAAGCTGAACGAGGAAGGAGACCACGTGGGACCGGTGATCGTCGCTGTGAAGGAGGAGTAAGGAGGTCTCCCGATACCCAGCCCAGGACGAAGGCAACTATATCGCGTTGCCCCTGCCCCAGGCATGGATGCGGATATCTCATCTTTGGACCACAATAGTTCGTAGCAGGGTGCTTCTCGCGCGGTGGCTGACGGTCAGACAGCCCAGCAGGTTGGAAGGCCAACTTCGATTACAGACGGGCTAAACCCTCAAAGGAGGTAGGGATAGGCACGATGAGCGCACAACGTCCGCAAGAGCTGTTCGATTTGAAAGGCAAAGTGGTCGTCGCCACGGGCGGTGGCGGCGTATTGGTAGGGGAGATGTCCCGTGGGCTGGCGAAGGCCGGAGCCAAGATCGCTGTGCTCGATATCGTGGAAGAGGCGGCACAACGGGTAGCGGACGAGATCACCTCGGCGGGTGGCGAGGCGATCGGCGTGAAAACGGACGTGCTCGATCCGGAGAGCGTGAAGGCAGCCCGCCGGATCATCCTGGACAAGTTCGGCACGGTGGATATCCTGATCAACGGCGCCGGGGGCAACCGGAAGGAGGCCACAACCTCGCCGGAGCTGCCGTTCTTCGATCTGCCCCAGGACGCCTTCCAATGGGTGTTCAACCTCAACTTCATCGGCACGCTGATCCCCAGCCAGGTGTTCGGCCGGGTGATGGCTGAAAAGGAGGAGGGGACGATCCTCAACATCTCGTCCATGAACGCCTTCCGGCCGCTGACGCGGATCCCCGCGTACTCGGCCGCCAAGGCCGCGGTCAGCAACTTCACCCAGTGGCTGGCCGTACACATGGCCCAGGAATATTCCCCAAAGATCCGGGTGAACGCCATCGCCCCCGGGTTCTTCCTGACCAACCAGAACCGCTACCTGCTCATCGACGAGACATCGGGCGGGCTCACCCCGCGGGGGCAGACGATCATCGACCACACCCCCATGGGCCGGTTCGGCGATCCGTCCGACCTGCTGGGGACGGTCATCTGGCTGCTCTCGCCGGCCTCATCCTTCGTGACCGGTGTAGTCGTCCCGGTGGACGGCGGCTTCTCGGCATTCAGCGGCGTGTAAGGAAGTAGAGATCAGCGATTAGAGATCGGGAGAGGGGACAGCAATGGTGATAGGGAAAGGATACCCGGATCGGCTATTGAGCGAATCTGAGGTTCGCGAGTTGATGCGAGAGGCCCTGGACCGGGCCGACCTGGCGGGCAAGCGGGTGCTGATCATCGTCCCGGACGGCACTCGCAGCGGTCCCCTGGGACTGTTCTTCCGGCTCTTCCACGAGCTGCTGTGGGGGAAGGTGGCCGCACTGGACTACCTGATCGCGCTGGGCACGCACAAGCCCATGTCTCAGGAGGCCATCCATCACCGCATGGGGGTCACCGCGGAGGAGATGGCCACCCGCTACGCGGGCGTGCGCGTCTTCAACCACCATTGGGAGGACCCAGCCACCTTCCGCGACCTGGGGACGATCCCCGCCAGCGAGATCGAGGCCATCAGCCGCGGTCTTTTCGTCCAGGACGTGCCGGTCGCCGTGAACAAGATGATCTTCGACTACGATCAGGTGATCATCTGCGGGCCGGTGTTCCCCCACGAAGTGGTCGGCTTCTCCGGGGGGAACAAGTACTTCTTCCCCGGCATCTCCGGGTGGGATCTGATCAATTTCACCCACTGGCTGGGCGCCGTAATCACCAGCTACGAGATCATCGGCACGAAGCACACGCCTGTACGAGCCGTGATCAACCGGGCGGCCTCGCTCATCGACGTGCCCAAGCTCTGCCTCAGCTTCGTCGTCAAGGAGGACCAGGTTGCCGGGGTATACATCGGGTCGCCGGAGGCGGCCTGGGAACAGGCTGCGGACCTCTCGGCCCAGGTGCACGTCATCTATGTGGATAAGCCCTATCGCCAGGTGCTGTCCATCATGCCCGAGATGTACGACGACATCTGGACGGCGGCTAAAGGGATGTACAAACTGGAACCCGTGGTGGAGGATGGGGGCGAGGTGATCATCTACGCGCCTCACATCACCGAACTCTCCTACACCCATGGAAAACTCCTGGACGAGATCGGATATCACGTGCGCGATTACTTCCTGAAGCAATGGGATCGGTTCAAGGATTATCCATGGGGCGTGCTGGCGCATTCCACCCATCTGCGCGGCATCGGCACCTATGAGAACGGCGTGGAGAAGCCGCGCATCCGGGTCACCCTGGCCACGGGAATCCCCAAGGAACGCTGCGAGCGAGTGAACCTGGGCTATCGGGATCCGGCCACCATCAACCCGGAGGAGTGGAAGGGCCGAGAGGACGAGGGCATCCTGGTCGTACCCCACGCGGGGGAGATGCTGTATCGACTGAAATCGCAGGAGCCTCAGTAGCGCTCCTTTTGTGAGTGGAACCCTCCCACCGTCAGGCTGGGAGCATGATCCCCGGCCTGACGGTTTCTGCTTCTCCCCTCGCCATTTGCATCTACCCTTTCCCGGCTTGGATCGGAGTGGGCGAGGCAGGTCAAGGGCTGTGGGGAGGCGTAGCTTCCCACACCTCCACATGGCATTTCCACCGAAAGAGATATGCGGTCCTTTCTTAGGGCTTTTCAGCGTTCTAACAGACCTTCGTAGGGGCAGCCCTTGTGGCTGCCTTGGGTGCCCACAAGGGGCACCCCTACGGCAGGATGGCTAGGGTAAGCGTTTGAGCGTTGAAAAGCCCTGGCCCTTTCTGATCCGCCATTGACCTCATGCCACAAGCGGGCTATAATGTTCACGAGGTATCGCGGTTCAGGCAGGCGAAGGAGGCCCTGCTCTCTCAAGAGAGGAGTAAACGGTGAGCAAAAGCAGCGCCGCTCCCCTAGCCCTGCGTCCCCGCTGGGTGGTGGGCGGCGTGATTATGGCCGCCGTCCTGATCTGGGTTGCCTCCCTCTACTCCATCGCCGATCAGATCGGTGACCCCTTTCC
>JAJRVX010000137.1:0-4187 GCA_024277095.1 Chloroflexota bacterium | reverse complement strand
GGGAGACATCGGCACCCTGGCCATCGATCCGGAGACCTCCAAGGTCATCGACAAGGTGGGCGCGGTGATCCTGCCCGGCACGACCAAGGTGTTGAACCGGGAGACCATGCAGTTTGAGGAGTGCAACGAGGAGCTCTGCCCGTACGCGGTCAACGGCGTGAACCACGCGCCGTATGCGGCCTTCGGCGGCTGGTCCGGCGCGATCAACGCGGCCGCGGACCCCAAGGTCAAGGATGCGGCCTACGCCTTCCTGTCCTACATGAGCCAGCCGGCGCAGGCCAATGTGGACGTGACCATCGGGAAGACGGGCTTCAACCCCTACCGCATCTCCCAGTTTGAGAACCTGGATCTGTGGATCAAGGCTGGCATGAGCGAGCAGGCCGCCAAGGACTACCTGGGCGCCATCAAGGCCAGCCTGGAGAGCCCCAACATGGTGCTGGATCTCCGCATCCCGCAGAACCAGCGCTATCAGCAGATCGTGTTGGACAAGGCGATCTCGCAGTTCCTGGCCGGTGAGCTGACCAAGGAAGAGACGATGAAGCAGATCTACGACGGCTGGGAGGAGATCACCAACGAGATCGGCCGTGAGTCCCAGCTTCAGGCCTATCGCGCCAGCCTGGGAATCACCAAGTAAGTCAGGTTGAAAAGTTCGCCTATGCAAGTAACCAACTCTACTCAAGGCCCGGCCCAGGCTGAGCCGGGCCTTGAGTCTCCTGTGGTGGTGATGGGGCGGTCGGAGAGGATGGTCGCGTGGCTGGAGCGCGTGGCCAGCGCCTCCTTCCTGATGCCCAGCGTGCTGGTGATCCTGTTCCTCTCCATCTTCCCCCTGGTCGTGTCCCTGTATCTCTCGCTGGCGCGGCTGCAGTTCGTCAAGGGGGGATTCAAGATCACCTTCGTTGGGCTGGCCAACTATCGGAAGCTGTTCGTCGGCAGCGAGAAGACCCACTTCCTGGGCGTGCTGGCGGACCCGTCCCCGTTGGGGTGGCTGGTGTTCGTCGCCGTCGTGGCGGGGCTGGTCCTGTCGCTGGTCCGCTACGCCCGCAGCGAGGGGGCTTCGGCCCTGGGCTTCTTCTGGCGTTTGGTGGCCAGCGTGATCACGGGCGCGGGGGTGTGGCTGTTGGTGCGGTCGCTCAGCCCCGGTGGCCGCCCGGGGACCCTGGTGGTGACGCTGATCTATGTCTTCGGTGGCGTGACCATCCAGTATATCCTGGGGCTGGTCCTGGCGCTGCTGTGCATCCAGCAGATCCCCGGCCGCCGCTTCTTCCGCGTCGTCTTCCTGCTGCCGATGATGATCACGCCGGTGGGCATCGCGTATATGTTCCGCATGCTGACCGACTTCACCAAGGGACCGTTTACGCCGATCTGGCGGGCCTTTGGGTTGGCGGAGACCTCGTGGGTGAACAACCCGTGGACCGCTCGCGCCGCCGTCATGATCGGCGATATCTGGCAGTGGACGCCGTTTATGTTCATCGTCCTGTTGGCGGCGTTGGAGAGCCAGCCGATCGAGCCCATTGAGGCCGCCCTGGTGGACGGCGCCGGCCGATGGCAGATCTTCCGGCACATCACGCTGCCCAGCGTCCTGCCGGTCAGCACGACCTTGATCTTGATCCGACTCATTGAGGCCTTCAAGATCATCGACTTGCCCAACGTGTTGACGAACGGGGGGCCGGGTACCGCCACCGAGTCGTTGACGCTGCAGGCCTTCATGACGTGGCGTACGCTCGATATCGGCGGATCGGCCGCCGTCGCCTATATGCTGCTGTTGGTGGTGACGTTCGTTGCCCTGGTGACCGTGAATATCATCCGGCGTCGGGTGGTAGAAGCGTTATAGCGATGAGCTGTTGAGGGCCGGTTATGTTCAAATCCACGCGTTGGCATCGCTGGAACTTCTCGCCTTTCGTCCCCTCCCCATTGGGGATGGTCTTATCCTATATCGTTCTGGGGATCTGGTCTTTCGTGGTCCTGTTCCCGCTGTATTGGCTGCTGATCACCTCGTTCAAGCTGCCGATCCACGTGAACGACGGGCCCGTGTACCTCCCCTTCATCGACTTTAAGCCCTCGTTGCACGCCTGGCGGTACATCTTCGTCGACCTGCGCAACGATACATTGCGCCCGTACGCGAACACCGTCATCGTGGGGTTGACCAGCTCGGTGTTGTCGCTGGCGCTGGGCACGGCGGCCTCGTACGCTCTGGTGCGGTTTGAGTACCAGCCGCGCATTGGGACGATCCTGCTGTTCATCGGCTGTATGATCCTGGCCATCGTGGCGATCACGCTGGGCGTCCCCTGGCAGGTGGCCGTGGTGGCCTCCATCGCCGTGTTCCTCCTGCTGGCGCAGACCATCGGCAAGCGCTTCCGACGCCATCTGAAGAACGACGACATCGCCTTCTGGATGATCTCCCAGCGCATCCTGCCGCCGGTCGCCGTGGTGATCCCGATCTATATCCTCTTCCAGCGGCTGGATCTGCTGGACACCCGCACGGCGCTGGTCATCACCTACGTGGCCACCAATCTGCCCATCGTGGTGTGGCTGATGCGGGACTACTTCCAGAGCATCCCGATCGAGCTGGAGGAGTGCGCGGCCATCGATGGGGCATCGCCTTATCGCATCTTCTGGTCCATCGTGGTGCCCCTTTCGGTCCCCGGGCTGGTGGCCACGTTCCTGTTCGTGCTGGTCTTCGCCTGGAACGAGTATCTGCTGGCTTTGTTCCTGAGCAGCGCTCATGCCCAGACGCTGCCTCTCACCGTGGCGGCGCAAAACGCCACTCGCGGGCCGCAATGGTGGTACATGTCGGTGCTGATCCTGATCATGATCATCCCGGTCATCGCCATGGCCATCGCCCTGGAGCGCTATATCGCCCGCGGCCTGCTGGTGGGCGCGATCAAGGGATGATCGCCTCTTCTCTGGATCGCGTTGCGGATGTGGGACGGCCGTGAGACGAACGTGGACTCACGGCCGTCGTTTTGCGTGCTCGATGGGAGCCAGATAGGATACCTCAGGCGATCGCCGATCGGGGGTGCGGCACAGGCTGATGTTGGAATCGGTTGCCCGGGCGGAGATGCCCGGATGCTCATGGAGGACGGGCCAACCACGCGGGACATGCACCCGGGCCGGGAGACGCCAATCGCGTGGAAGGCCCATGGACATGCAAGCGGAGGGGATAGACGATGTCACCAGCGCGCTATATCCTGGCTCATGATCTGGGGACCACCGGCAACAAGGCGACGCTCTATGATCCTGATGGAGGGGTGGTCGCCCGTACGTTTCATGGCTATGATACCCACTATCCCCATAGCGGGTGGGCAGAGCAAGACGCGACCGATTGGTGGGAGGCGGTGCGGGCCTGCACGCGGCGGCTGTTGGCCGAGGCTCGGGTGTCGCCGGAGGCAGTGGCCTGCATCTCCTTCAGCGGCCAGATGCAGGGGTGCCTGCCGGTGGATGAACGGGGGCGTCCCTTGCGCCGCTGCATCATCTGGGCCGATCAGCGGGCCGTGGCGCAGGCGGCCCTCCTGGAGGAGAAGCTGGGGATGGAGCGGGTGTATCGGATCACCGGCCACCGCATCAGCCCCACCTATTCCGGTCCTAAGATCGCGTGGGTACGCGAGCACGAGCCCGATGTCTTCGCCCGGACCCATAAGTTCCTTCACGTCAAGGATTCCATCATCTGCCGCCTGACCGGACGCTTCGTTACGGACCGTTCCGACGCGTCCGGGATGAACCTGTACGATCTGGAGAGGGGGACGTGGTCCGATGAGATCCTGGAGGCGATGGAACTGGATGCCTCCGTGCTGCCGGAGATCCACGGCTCGGCGGAGGTGGTGGGCGAGGTCACCCGGGAGGCGGCCGAGGAGCTGGGGCTGCGCCCGGGCATGCCTGTGGTGGCGGGCGGAGGCGATGGCGCCTGCGCCACGGTGGGGGCCGGCGCCGTGCGTGAGGGGCTGGCCTACAATTACGTGGGATCGTCCTCCTGGATCGCCTTCACCTCCCCCCGGCCGATCCTGGATCCCGAGATGAAGGTCTTCACCTTCGCCCACATGGTGCCGGGCAAGTTCTTCCCCTGCGGCACCATGCAGTCGGCCGGCGGCTCGTATCAGTGGCTCCGGCGCCAGATCTGCACGTCGGAGGAGCAGGCGGCCCAGGCGGCCGGAGTAGACGTGTACGAGGTGATGAACCTGAGGGCCGCCCAG
>JAJRVX010000136.1:0-14724 GCA_024277095.1 Chloroflexota bacterium | reverse complement strand
TGGGGGGGCGGAGCTGGGCGCCCAACTGGCGAGAGCCGCCCAGGAGATGGGCCTTTCACAGCGCGTCATCGGCTTCCAGGAGCTGGTCAGCGACGCGTTCATCCAACTGGCGGACACCCGGGGCGAGGGGACCCTGGCCTTCTCGCCGAGGCTGGGAGAGCGAGCGGACATCTACCAGAAGTACCTGGAGATAGCCCGGACAGCCGGCACATCCACCGTGTCGCCCAACGCACCGTACGCGTACGACGCCGCCCGCTTCGTGCTGAAAGCCGTGCAGGCGGCGGGATCGAACGAACCCGGTGAGGTATCCCGGGCCGCGCAGGGCCTGGCAATCGATGGGCTCACCGGCCCCGTCGCCTTCTTCGAGGACGGCCGACGCATAGCCTACCCCATCACACTATACGAGGCCACGCCAGCGGACTGGACGGACAAGGCGACGGTGATCCAGCCGGCCGATACACGGGAACCCGGCCAGTGGGTGCCCAACGGGG
Organism: Chloroflexota bacterium; assembly: GCA_024277095.1. GTDB lineage: Bacteria > Chloroflexota > Anaerolineae > DUEN01 > DUEN01 > DUEN01. The sequence continues at coordinate 14,233 of JAJRVX010000136.1, read as the reverse complement.
ACCAAGAGCTGCCCGCCCCCCTTCCCGCGGAGCCGACGGCGGACGCTCGCGAGGAGTTGCTGGACGCCTACCGGAGCCTGCGGGAGCTGCGAGGCTTCCGACACGAGATGAACACCCCGATGCAAGCATCCCTACGAACGACGAGCGCCTGGCAGGGAGGGGTCCGCCTTCTATGGGAGGTCGCGCCCCGCTCCGACTACGCGCACCTTACGTGGGAATCCTCACGCACGGACGAGGTAGCGAGAGCCATCTGGCTAAAGGGACAGGCTTTCCTGTACTGGGATGGGGAATGGAGCCAGGTCGACCCCGAGAAGCTATGGCCGTTCATGCGTCCTTCGCTGGCCCCGGACGAATGGCTGGCGGAGCGCCTGAGCGAGGCTCCGGTACAGCGGGAGGGACCCATCCAGCAAACCTATCGGGACGAACCGGTGACGGTGTGGATCTACACAGCCGAGGCGCTGTGGCAAGAGGAGATCCCCGCCCGGCTCACCGTGTCCGTGGACGCGAGGAATCGCTGGCCGCTGAGCGCTCAATGGACCGAGGCAGAGTCCGGGGCGCCCCTGGCCGAGGAATCCTTCTTCGACCACGGTCAAGTGGTGGAGATCATCCAGCCGGAGATCAGCCCCGCCACCGGGGAGACGCAACCGCCAGTCGTGGAGCTTCCCCTCCCCCTGGATGATGCTCGAGTGATTCCGCTTCGCCCCGAACTTGTGGTAGACTACCGGGCGGAGCTGCTGAAGGCGCTGGAGCGTCTGAATCTGACCAAGAGCTTCCGAGAGGAGGTCTACGATCGTTCAGGCGTCAAGCTGTGGGCGGAGGTCCTCCCCACCGAGGCGTACGCGCACGGTTCTTACACGGACCCGCAGGCGGACGCCCCAACGGAGTTCCTGCTCATCGGGGGGCAGAGATACACCTGGACGGGGGAGGAGTGGGAGATCGGGGATTCGCCCTCTGAGGCGCTGTGGAACGCCCTGATCCCGTACAACTTCATCGCCGAAAACCTGCTCTCCGATCCGCCGGTGACCCGCCAGGGGCCGATCTCCGACGAGGGCGGCGATATCTACGTCTACACGGCACAGGTGCAGTGGAGCTCACGATCGGCCGTCCTGCTGGAGGTCAAAGTCCGCACGGAAGATCGGCGTCCAACCCGGATCCGCTGGATAGATCCGCAAACGGAAGAGATCCTGCGCGAGTACAACTACTTCGGCTTCGATGAGCCCATAGAGGAGATCCGGCCCTGAGAGCGTGTCTGATTAGAATTCATCATCGCCGAAACATCTGTCATCGGTAGAGGCACGGCGGCGCCGTGCCCCTACCAAAAACTGAGTTCTTCGGTCCTTTCCGAAGGATCCAGGCTGAGAAGGGTGGGGCAGGCGAACGTACCCCTATTCGCATCAACTGAACAGCATGAGCGAGGCCCTCGCCTGTCGCTTTTTCCTTCCACGGGCGGTCGCACCTGAAAGGGGAGGTTCGGAGGGGAGGCCCCTCCGCAGGAAAACTCTTTTTCCCGCCTTTTCCCTGCCTGGTTGGGGCTTTGGCCGATGGCCTCCGGCCCCACGGGACAGGTGAGAGGCTGAAAATAGAGTTCTTCGGAGGGGCGGCAGCCCCTCCGAGCCACCCCAGAGATGCGGGGCCACGCTTCCATATCGCTTAAGTTGATACCCGATACCAATGGGCGAAGGCGAACGTACCCCATACACCGACTACACTTCGACGAGGAGCGCACCATGCCAGAGGTGATCACCTGCGGAGAGTTGCTCATCGATTTCGTCCCCCTCGAATCGGGGCTTCCCCTGATCGACACGCCCGGGTTTCTGCGCGCCCCGGGAGGTGCCCCGGCGAACGTCGCCGTCGGGCTGGCCCGGCTGGGCGTGTCGGCGGGGTTCATGGGCAAAGTGGGCGATGATCCCTTCGGCCACTTCCTGGCCCGCACGCTCCGGGAGAACGACGTGAACACCGCGTGTCTGCGCTTCGACCAGACGGCGCGCACCGCCCTGGCCTTCGTCTCGCTCACGGCCGAGGGAGAACGGGACTTCCTGTTCTACCGCCACCCCAGCGCGGACATGCTGTGGGCACCGGAGGAGGTGGACCCGGACTATGTACGCTCCGCCCGCATCTTCCATTACGGCTCCATCAGCCTGATCAGCGAGCCCAGTCGAAGCGCCACACTTCACGCCATCGAGCTCGCGCAGGAGGCGGGCGCCCTGATCTCCTACGATCCCAACCTGCGCCTGCCTCTATGGCCCTCCGCGGAGGATGCCCGGGCGGGCATCGAGCTGGGATGGCAGTACGCCGACCTCGTCAAGGTGAGCGAGGAGGAGATCGCCTTCCTGACCGGCACGGACGACATCGAGGCCGGCATCGAGCGCCTGTGGGGCGGCCGACTCAAGCTGCTGGCGGCCACCCTGGGCCGGGATGGCTGCCTGTGGCGCACGGCGAACGGCTCGGGGCGCGCGCCCGGCTTTCAGGTGGAGACGGTGGACACCACGGGGGCGGGTGATGGGTTCGTGGCCGGGCTGCTGGCAGGCCTGCTGGATCGAGATCTCGCCATCGAGGAGGAGGCGCTGGCCGGGCTGTGCCGATTCGCCAACGCCGTGGGAGCGCTGACGACCACGCGCAGGGGTGCGATCCCCGCGCTTCCCACCCGCCAGGCGGTGGAGGAATTCCTACGCCGTTCCCAATAGCGGCGACGGAGCCCATGCTCTGCAGGCCGAGCGTGAGAGTTCAGCCGGCTGGGGATGAATGCCGGGGTGTGAATCAACCACAAGCAGCGGCGGCTCCCACGCCGCCGCAGGCCAAGCGTGGGAGCTCGGCCTGCTGGGGATAAATGCCGGGGTGTGAATCAACCATAAGCAGCGGCAGCTCCCACGCCGCCGCAGGCCAAGCACGGGGACTCGGCCTGCTGAGTGTGAAACTGTCGACGTCCCAAACGGTTTCTCCACAGGACGGGAGGGGAAACGGAGAACTATGGATCTCCTGTGGCTTTCCGTGATGATCCTGGCCCTCGCCGTGGGCCTGTTCCTGATCAGCCTGCGGTGGATCAACAAGTGGATACGGGAGGATTTCCAGCGCAGACAGCAGACGACCGAACAGGTGGAGAGGGTGCTGGCATGGGCAGAGCAGGGGCGCCAGGGAAGCCTGCAGGGACTGGACCTGCGGGGTGCTGACCTGCGGGACGCCGATCTGGGGCCAATCGACGTGAACGAGCCCGGAGCAGACCTCAGCTACAGCGACCTGCGCAAGGCCAACCTCCGCAGCGTGAACCTGAGAAACACGAACCTCCAGGGGGCGAACCTGGAGCGGGCCAACTTACGAGGGGCGAACCTGAAGGGGGCAAACCTGCGAGAGGCCAACCTGCGGCACGCCGATCTGACATCTGCCAACCTGCGGGATGCGGACTTGTCGGACGCCCAACTGAAAGGCGCCGACCTGTGGCTGGCCAGCTACAACAGCAAGACCCGCTGGCCGGACGGTTTCAAGCCGCCGGTCGAGGCCATCCACATGGAGGAGGAGTGACCTCGAAACCAGACGACTCCTCCGCTACTCGCCGTCCTCCGCTTTCGCCAGCCATCGCACGGCCTCCGAGATCACTGCCCCCGGCGGGGTTTTGGACAGATCAAACCAGCGGATGCGAGGATCATCCGGCCGGAACCACGTCTGCTGCTGGCGGACGAACCGACGGGTCCTGCGCTTGATCTCCCGGACCGCTTCCTCCAGCGTCATCTCGCCGGTCAGATACCGGCAGATCTGCCGATATCCCAGCCCGGTCATGGCGGGCAACTCCGGCCCGTATCCCCGCGCCAGCAACGAACGAACCTCTTCCACCAACCCGGCCGCCATCATGGCGTCCACCCGGGCATCGATGCGGGCATAGAGCTCCCGACGCGGCCGGGTCAACCCCAGCCGCAGGATCCGATATGGAGGCGGGCTGGCCTGCTGAAGTTCGCTGATCGGCCGTCCAGCGATCAGGCAGACCTCCAGCGCCCGAATCACGCGGCGCACGTTACGCGGGTCGATGCGCGCCGCCGCCACCGGATCGAGGGCGGCCAGCCGGGCGTGCAACGCCTCCGGTCCCCGCTCGGCCGCCTCCGCCTCCAGCCGGGCCCGCAACCCCGGATCGGGGGGCACTTCCGGAATGCGCAACCCCTCCAGCACGGCACGCACATACAGCCCCGTGCCGCCGACCAGAAGGGGCACCCGCCCGCGGCGATGGATCTCCTCGATGGCCGCGTAGGCCAGGCGCTGATACTGCGCCAGCGTCAACGTCTGGTCGGGATCCACCACATCGAGCAGGTGATGCGGCACGCGGGCGCGCTCATCAGGGGTCGGCTTGGCCGTGCCGATGTCCATGTACCGGTAGATCTGGCGAGAATCGGCCGAGACCACCTCGCCGTTCACCGCCTCCGCCAGATCCAGCGAGAGCGCCGTCTTGCCGACGGCGGTAGGCCCCACGATCGCGATCAGCGGCGGCCGGGTCTCCATAGGTCACCCCTCGATCGCCCCGGGCAGATGCGTGATGCGCAACAGCCGCCCGCCCCTGTCCAGCTCAACCGCCACCACATCGATCCGCCACGGCCCCTCCCAGCCGGTCTCGGCCACATACGCCTGGGCCAGCCGGATCAGGCGAGCCTGCTTGGCCGGCGTGATGGATTCCTCGGGCGTGCCGTAGACGCGCCCCCGTCGCGTCCGCACCTCCACGATGGCCAGGGTGTCGCCATCTCGGGCGATCAAATCGATCTCCCCCTGGGCGCATCGCCAGTTGCGCGCCACGACGGCCAGGCCACGACGGGCCAGCTCCTGAGCCGCCAGGGACTCACCGGTATCCCCCAGGCCACGACGAGCGCTCGTCACTCCCAGACCTCCCCCAGCAGCCCCTCCAGATCCCGCAACGGCCGAAAGCTCATCCGGTGTTCGGGGCAGGGCCCCAACCCTCGCAGGGCCTCCCGGTGGGCCGCGGTGCCATATCCCTTGTGTCTTGCGAAGCCATAGCCGGGGTATTGAGCATCCAGATCGATCAGGATGTGATCCCGGGTCACCTTGGCGACGATGGACGCTGCCGCGATGGAGAGCGACAGGGCGTCCCCCCGGACCAGCGATTGCTGAGGGATGTTCACCCGAGACAGCCGCAGGGCATCGATCAGCAGGTAGTCGGGCCTCGGGGAAAGCGCGTCGATCGCTTCATACATGGCGCGCCGCGTCGCCGGAACGATCCCGATCTGATCGATCACCCCGGGAGGAACGATCCCCACGCCGATGCTCAACGCGACCTCCCGAATCCGGGGAAGCAGGTCCTCCCGCCGCGTGGGCGTGAGCTTCTTCGAATCGTGCACGACGCCCAACAGAGCGGAGCACGCCCGGGGATCCGAGGGTAGGATAACGGCAGCGGCGACGACGGGGCCCGCCCAGGCGCCCCGCCCGGCCTCGTCCAGCCCCGCCACATACCGATACCCCGAAGCCCACAACGAGGTCTCCCGCTGCAGGGAGGCCCACCCCTCCGGTCGATCCACGATCCCCCCACAAACGACGAGAGCGCAGGATCACTGCGCTCTCCTCTGGATCTCACACATCCCCGACGCGACGAATCATCACCCCGTCGGCACGAACACCGTTCGATTATGACTTCTCTGGAGCCGGACGGCGAACTTCTTTCAACCGAGCCTTCTTCCCACGCCGCTCCCGGAGGAAATAAAGCCTCGCCCGGCGCACCTTACCGTGGCGCAGGACCTCCACCTTCTCCACACGCGGCGAATGGAAGAAGAACGTTCGCTCCACACCGACGCCATGGGATGCGATCCGACGCACGGTGAAATTCGAGTTCACGCCTCCCTCACGGATGCGGATCACCACGCCCTGAAACACCTGGACGCGCTCTCGATTCCCCTCTACGATCCGATGGTGCACTCGCACAGTATCACCCGGGCGCAGTTCCGGAATGTTCGGATTCGGCTCTGGGCGCTCAAGGAATTGCATTAACGTGCTCATCGCTACCACCCTTCAGATAAGATGCACAATCATGGCCGCCTTCACATCACAAGCTGAAAGTATAGCATAGCCGCCCCCCGGCGGCAAATCAAACGCCCGACGCGGGAACGCGCATCAGGACTTCTCCGAACCCCACCGTTCATGAGAGGCGTATACGCCATCCCGCAGGATGATCGGCATCCAACGCCACCTCCCCAGCGCCCTCCGCATGACATCATGAATGTACGTGTTCTCATACTCACCGGACAGCAGGTGTGACCATGGCCCCAGAGCGGTGGTCGGCACGTTCACACCGGTATGCCCCCTCGTGGTCCAGCTGACGTAGAACGGCGTCCCATCGGGCATGTAAAACGGCCCCTGCTCGCCCGCCGTCAGATCCACGCTCATGCCCCCAGTCTCGTGATCGGCGGTGACGATGATCAGGGTGTTCGGAGCGCTCGCCGCATAGGCCTTGGCGACGGCGACCGCCTCGTCCAGCCCGATGACGTCCGTAATCGTATCGGCGGCGCGATTGGCATGGCTGGCCCAATCGATCTGCCCGCCCTCCACCATCAGGAAGAACCCATCAGGGTCTCGGGATAGGATCTCGATGGCCTTCCGGGTCATGTCGGCCAGTGAGGGCGAGAAGGGGCGAACCATGCCCTCATCGGCGAAGAGCCCCAACAGGCGTGAGGTCGATGCCGGGTCCACAGCGGCGAAGGCGGTCGCATCGCACACGTAGACATATCCCGCCGCGACCGCCTCCGTGATCAGGTTCCGCCCGTCGTTCCGCTCACCCGGCTGTGGATAGCACCCGGTGGCCGTCGTCGGCAGGAACTCGTCCTCGCCGCCACCCAACAACACGTTCACCCCGGCCGCTATCATCTGCCGTGCGATCTCCTGCATCTCCTTCCGGCTTTGCACGTGGGCGACGAAGGCAGCAGGCGTGGCATGTGCTACCTGGGTGGTAGTCACCAGTCCGACGGCCATACCCCTGGCCTGGGCGCGCTCCAGGATGGTCACCAGAGGATCACCCGCCGGGCTCACGGCGATCATGCCGTTGTTGGTCTTCACGCCCGTAGCCAGCGCGGTGGCCGCCGCGGCCGAGTCGGTGACGGCGTTGTCCGCCGAAGCGGTACGCGACCAGCCCCCAAACGGCATGGCCTCCATGGATAACCGCCCCGATTGGCCCTTCGCCGACCAACGGCCGGCGATCCGCTGCGCCTCTCCCATGCCATCACCGATGAACAGGATCACGGCGCGCGTCCGCCCCTGCACCGGGCTCCCGCCCGGATCCACCCCGTATAAGAGCGATAGAGAGGCATCACCTGCCTCAGCTCGCTCATAAGCCATACCGCTTCCAACAACTATCACCAGGCAAAGGATCATGAGGATCCGGCCACTCACATACGCAACCCGACCGATCATCGCCTCCATCTCCATCTCGTGATGTCAATAGCCGTAACCAGATCGGAACACGCGTCCACACTGTGGAGCGAGGCATGCCTCGTCTCCACTGGCAGGTCAAGCACCGAGAGCGTGTCTGAGCAATGCCATTGCTTCTGCTATGGGGAGGCCCGGAGGGGCTCCACCCCTCCGGAAAAAAAGTCCTTCTTCCGCCTTCGACCTGCCTGGCCTCGGCCCGGATCCTTCGGGAAGAGCCGAGAAGGGCAGGTGTAGGCCGGAAAAGCGGGTTTTCCGTGGAGGGGAAGCCCCCTCCACACCTCCCCCGTGGAGCTAGTGCTGAGGGAGATCCTCAGGCACCCGACCGGTAAATTTTCAGACACGCCCTGGGAGAGGGGGAGACCGTAGAGGATATCAATATAGCATGCGGGATCACCGCCGTCAAACGATGTAGACGGGAGGGTGGGAGACATGATACAATAGAGCTACGGATCTTTCTCATCCGTGCGCCCAGGGGTCTCAGCGGATCGTGAGACGGGAATCGCCTCACGCGAGGATAAGGAGATGCCATTATGGGGATGAGCCCACGAGAGCGAGTGCTGACGGCCTTGAATCGAGAGGAGCCAGACAGAGTCCCCTATTGCGAACTGGGGATCGACCGGGCCCTGGCTCAGAAACTGCTGGGATGGAAGGAGCCCACCAGCCAGGCGGCCAATTTGGAAGCCAACACCTACAGCGTGGATGAGGCGAAGGCCATCGCCATCTACCTCCACCTGGATAACATCTCCTATGTGCTGCGCGCCCCCGTCTACGCCCGTAAGCTCCCGGGCAAGGATGGGCGGCTATTCTACGGCGAGGGCATGATCAAAACCGAAGCCGATCTGGAGCGATTACACCTCCCAGACCCGCACGATGACGCGCTGTACGCCGAGGCGGAGGTCTTCGTCCAACAAAAAGGGGACTTCGCCGCCTGCCTGATCACCCGCATCGGCATCTTCCCCACCATGCTCAGCATCGGGATGGAGAACTTCTGCGTAGCCCTGTACGAGAACCGATCCTTCGTCGAGGCCGTCCTCGACCGCTACTGCGACTGGACAGCCGTCGTCGTCGAGCGGATCTGCCAGATGGGCTTCGACATCCTCATCTCCACCGATGACATGGCGTTCAAAAGCGCCCCCTTCTTCTCGCCCCAGGTCTTCCACGAGCTGGTCCTGCCCCGCTATCGTAAAATAGCGGAGAAGGTCACGATCCCCTGGGTCATCCACAGCGACGGCAACATCCTCCCCTTCCTGGACGACCTGCTCAGCCTGGGCATCGCCGGGCTCCATCCCATCGAAAAGGGGGCCATGGACATTCGAGCGATGAAACGGGAATACGGCGAACGCCTCTGCCTGCTGGGGAACGTGGATCTGAACATCCTGGGAATGGGGACGCCGGAAGATGTGGATCGGGAGGTGCGGGAGCTGATCCGTGATGTGGCGCCGGGCGGGGGATACATCGTGACCAGCGGTAACAGCCTGGCGGGCTACCTGCGCCCGGAGAACGTCCGGGCCCTATCCAGAGCGGTCCAGAAATACGGGCGCTACCCGATCGCCGTCTGAGGCCGGGTCCTCTGAGAGGGCCGGGCAGGTCGCCATCCGGTCAGGCTCCCTCGTCCTCCTCCGCCCAATCCGGCGCGAAGGGACCATGATACCCCAGCGAGGCCAGGAAACGGCGGTCCTCGGGCGTCAGCCGGGCGCGAGCCAGCAGATCGGGCCGCCTTTCCAGCGTTCGCCGCAGCGCCTGCTCCCGCCGCCAGCGGGCGATCTCCGCGTGATTCCCGGATAGCAGCACGTCGGGCACCCGCCAGCCGCGAAACTCCACCGGACGGGTGTAATGCGGCCCTTCCAACAGGCCCATAGCATGAGAGTCCTGCAACGGCGCCATGGCATGCCCCAGCGCCCCGGGCAACAGCCGGGTCACCGCGTCGACGATCACCATGGCCGGGATCTCCCCGCCGGACAGCACATAATCCCCGATGGAGATCTCATCCGTGACCAGGTGCTCGCGCACGCGCTCGTCCACCCCCTCGTATCGGCCGCAGATCAAGATCAGGCGCCGATGCCGGGCCAGCTCCATGGCCACCTGTTGGGTGAACAGGCGCCCCTGAGGGGTCAGCAGGATGATCGGGGGCGGCTCCCCCTCAGGGGGCTCCTCCGCCAGCACATGCTCCACGCAGGCGAAGATAGGCTCCGGCTTCATCACCATACCACCCCCGCCGCCGTAGGGATAATCATCGGTCACGTGGTGCTTATCGGTGGCGAAGTCCCGGATATTGTGCAGGTGGATGGAGATCAGCCCTGACTCCCGGGCACGCTTGATGATGCTGTCATCGAACGGGCCACAGAACATGCCCGGGAACAGGGTCAGGATGTCAAAGCGCATGCCCTCTGCCCTCCCTCATATGAATGCTGATGCGTTTGCCCCTGGTGTGCCCCTATGTTATGATGCCCCGCGCCCACGCAAGGGCGACACGTTCGCGATAAGGAGGCGGCGAGCACTCGCCTCGCCCTAATGAACGACACGATGCATACACGAAGTCACAGGCAACGGCTGCCCATCCTCATCACCATCAGCCTGATCGCCATCGCCGGCCTCGTCCTGGGTGCCCTTCACCTGGGGCTTCTCCCCGGCGTCATCGCCTGGGCCAATGAGCGGGCCGCCCGCACGGCCACATTGTACACGCCATCGCCCATCCCACCAACCGCCGAGCCGACGGCCGTTGGGAAGGCCACGCCATCTCCCACCCCTTCCCCAACGCCCACAGCCACGCCTTCGCCCACACCGCCGCCGCCGACGCCGCCCGACACGGCGACGCCCGGACCGCCCGAGTCAGGTCACGCCCTCTCGCCCCTGAACACACCCACACCCACTCCCCCGGGCACCACCGCCGGGCCGGGGAGCACGCCTACGCTGGTGCCCGGCCGGGTCTGGCCCTCCCCCGATCCCGCCCAGGCGCAGGACCACTACTGGCTGGAGCGCCCCATCGGCCCCGGCGGACAGATCTACGCCAACGCCTGGTACCCTTATGGGACGGACGCTCGCGGCCAGTACCTGCCGCATCACGGCGCCGATATCGTGAACGAGGAGGGCACGCCCGTGCTGGCCGTCGCCGAGGCCGAGGTCGTTATCGCAGGCACCGACGCCGAGCAGGTCGTGGGACCCGAGCCCAACTTCTACGGCAACCTCATCGTCCTCCGGCTGCTGCGCACCTACCACGACCAGCCCGTCTTCGTCCTGTACGGGCATCTCTCCGAGGTCAACGTGCAGCCGGGAGAGATCGTGCAGCCGGGTCAGCCCATCGGGCGCGTCGGGATGACGGGCATCGCGCTGGGCCCCCACCTGCACATCGAGGTGCGCGTCGGGCAGAATGACTACGCGCACACCCGCAACCCCGAGCTCTGGCTCAAGCCGTCACCCGGCTACGGCACCCTGGCCGGGCGCCTCATCAACGCGGAAGGCCGCACCTGGGCCAACGTCCCCATCCTGATCTACCAGGCGCCCAACTTCGACCGCATCTGGCAGCAGGTGTATACCTACCTCGACCTGCCCGACATCCACCCGGACGACGATTGGGGCGAAAACTTCATGCTGGCCGACATGCCCGTCGGTCAGTATCGCATCGAGACCCAGATCAACGGCCACCTCTACCAGCGGGACGTGGAGATCCGGGACGGCCAGACGACTTTCGTCGTGATTCAAACGCCCGACTAACGACGGGTCCACCCCGGCCCGAACCAGCGCGCCCGCAAATCGTCCAGGACGCCCTCCTCCTCCAGGGCGGTCAGTGCCTCGTTGACGGCCGACAGCAGCGCATGCGCTCGGGCGGGGGTCACGATGACATACGGCGCCGACGACAACGGCTCCCCCACGATCTCCAGCGGATCGCCACGTCCGATCGCCAGCGCGGCGGTGACCCCGTCCACCAATGCCGCATCCGCCTGCCCGTCCACCACGGCGCCCACGGCCAGATCCGGGCTCTCCAGCGGCACCAGGGACAGATCCCCCAGCCGGCGAGCCAGGGCCCGCGCCTGCACGTCCCCCTCCGAGCCCCACTCCACGGCAACCCGGCGGCCGCGCAGGTCCTCCAGGCCGGCGATCCCGCTCCCCGCCCGTGCGATGAGCACTACCCCCGCCTCGAAGTAGGGGATGGAATACCCCACGTCCTGCGCGTAATGGGGCTGCAGCGGATATGCGGATACCACGCTATCCGCCTGATCCGCCCACACGCTGTCCAGCAGGCCATCGAACCCGACCAGCTCGAATCGGACGTCCACCCCCCACCGGGCGGCGATCGCCCGGGCCAGATCGATGTCGAACCCGGTCAGCGCCCCATCCGGGCCGACGGACTCGAAGGGGGGAAAGCTGGGATCGACCGCGACGCGCCATACCCCCGTGTCCAGGATGCGGCGCCAGCGCTCATCCTGGCGGGGGTATGCCATCCACCACACCACGACGGCCAGCACCACCCCCAGGGCGAACAGCGCCCCCCATTTCCACCGACGGGCGCTCATGGGGCCTCCCCCCGGGCGTAACGCTGCACGGCCAGGTAGACCGGCCGCGGCGTGAAGTCGGTGGAGACGAAGGCGAAGTAATCCAGATAGGTATGCGTGGGCCAGGGGAAGCGAAAAGCCCACAGGCACACCGCCTCCACCCAGGGCCACTCCTCGGCCGCCTTCTGGTACGCCCGCACGGTATAGGCCACCCGCTGGGCCGGGCGCACGGCCTTGCTCCAACGAGGGTGGTCGTTCCAGCCCCCCTCGGTGATGTAGATCGGCTTCTCCGCATCCCCGTTGCGCACCATGATCTCCCGCAACAGCTCCACCCGGGCGAAGTTGATCACATCCGGGGCGGCGGGCTCATCGGGGGGGAAATGCCATCCGTAGCTATGGGCGGCCAGGGCGTCGAAATAGGCGGCGGCGCCCGCGTCGTACATGCGCTGCAGGTACTCCAGATCACCCATCGCCTCCGGGTGGCCAGGAGGGGCCAGCGTGGGCGCCAGCGCCCCGGCCAGCACCTGCACCCCCGGATCGACCTCCTTGGCCCGCGTGTAGGCCACCCGCAGCAGCTCCGTATACCCCGCCGGGTCGGGGGGCCGCTTCCCCCACTCCAGGCTGAGGTTGGGCTCGTTCCAGATGATGATATGACGCACGCGCCCCTTGAAGTGCGCCACGAAGGCGGCCACGAAGTCGCCGAACGCGTCGTATCCCTCGGGATCGAGATAACTGGAGACGGTATCGCGGGGCCTGGCCCACTCCGGCACATATCCCAGGCGGGCGATCACCGTCAGGCCCTGTGCCCGCGCGTGATCCACCACCAGGTCGGGATGGGACCAGTCAAAGCGCCCCGGCGAGGGCTCATAATAAGCCCAGGGGAAGTACTCGACGACCCAGGGTGCCCCCATCTCCCGCACCATCTGCAGCGTCCGCTTGATCTTCCAGGGCTCCACCTCATCGGTCAGCCGGGTATGGACGCCGATCTTGGGGTTGATGGTGTGCACCTCCTGCGGCGGCCCGATGGTGACGAGCGGACGCGGGGACGCTCCCAGAAAGGCCAGGATCACGGCCAGCCACATCCCTCGCCAGATCCATGGCCAGGCCACGCGGAATCGATGGATCATGGCGGGATTATACCCGGCGGGCGAGATCGTGACAACACCCGATCTCACGCCCGCCCGGGATAACGACGGCAACCCCTCCTGCCGTTGCAAACGGCTCTGAGCGCAGCTTGCGTCGTCTCACTACTTTCGGTTACAATTGTGGCGAACCGCGCCGACACGGTTGAGGGAGGATACATGATCCATACCTGGGCCAATATCGCCCTGATCTTTCTCATCATCCTGTCCATGATCGTCTGGCTGGTGCCCCTGGTGTTGCTCTTCTTCAGCGTGAAGGGGATGCGCAAGGTGCGCCGGGGAATGGACGATCTCATGCCTCGAGCTCAGCAGCGCGCCCAACAGGCAGCGGAGACCGTCCACACCGGCAGCCAGAAGGTGATCCGTCCCCTGGTCTGGGCACACGCCCGATGGGCCGGCCTGCAGGCGGCCTTCCGGACGCTGAAGAATCCCTCACCGTCACCCACCACTCGTGATGATAACGAGGTGCAATCGTGAGCCATCGTACACGCGGCATCATCATCGGCGCCCTGTCCGGCGCACTGCTCGGCGTCCTGATCGCCTGGATCTATACGAACTCCCAGACGGAGAACGAGACGGGGGAAGGACGAGGCTCCGCCGAGATCGCCCCCGTCGACTGGATCCGCCTTGGGATCGCCATCCTGGGCGTGGCCCGGCAGATGGGCGATCTGGTGAGGCGGGCGTAGCCTCGCCCCCAGCGACCGCCGCCTCCGGGGCCATCTCCCAGGCGATACGAAGGGACACCCCACCGCAAGCAACTCCCCACCATGCCGTGAAGCTTCCCCAACGCGCTCCCACCGCCCTCTGGAGCCACGCGTGGCCCTGCGCACATCGCCCCATCTGCCACTCCCGACACATGGAAACGAACGGGCCAGGCGATCGCCCGGCCGGGCGGCGGCGTGAGAGCCGATACAAGCCGGCCGAGCGTGGGAGCTCGGCCGGGCAACAACGTGGGAGTCACCGCAGCCGGAGGCGGATCATCACGGAGGAGATATGCCCAACCGACTCGCATACGAGACCAGCCCCTACCTGCTCCAACATGCGGAGAACCCGGTGGACTGGTATCCCTGGGGGCAGGAGGCCCTGCAAAAGGCCAGGGCCGAGGACAAGCCCATCTTCCTCAGTATCGGCTACTCGGCCTGCCACTGGTGCCACGTGATGGCGCATGAATCGTTCGAGGACGAGCGCACAGCG
>JAJRVX010000135.1:0-2777 GCA_024277095.1 Chloroflexota bacterium | reverse complement strand
CCGTGAGGAGGATCGAGGGGCACACCAATCGGATTCGCTCGCTTAGGTTCCATCCCGAGGGCGCTTGGCTTGCCAGTGGGAGCGAAGATCATACGATACGCCTCTGGGACATCGCCTCCGGCGAATGCCTCCGGGAGTTCTTGGGACACGCCTATGCGGTATGGGCGGTGGCTTTCAGCCCCGATGGACATCTCCTGGCCAGCGGGAGTGATGACTGGACAGTGCGACTGTGGGACGTACGGACTGGCCGCTATGTGCGGATACTGCATGGGCACGGCGAGCCCGTGTGGGCAGTGAGCTTCAGTCCCGATGGCCAAACGCTTGCCAGCGGTAGCGGCGATCGGACAGTGCGCCTGTGGGATCTCCGTACAGGCCAGTGTCTCAGGACCCTGCAAGGTCATACGCACTCTGTGCGAGCGCTCGCCTTCAGACCTGACGGCCGCTTCCTGGCGAGTGGCAGCAATGATGAAACGATTCGGCTTTGGGACATGGAACGAGGAACTTGCCTGAAAATCCTGCGCGGCGACAGACCCTACGAAGGCATGAACATCACCGGCGTGACAGGACTGACCGAGGCCCAGAGGGCAAGCCTGAAGGCGCTGGGGGCAGTCGAAAGCCTGCCCGGTGATGCACCGCCCATCATAGGGGGAACCTCACAACGACAGCCCACATAGTCGACGCCCCCTTGATCTAGCGTCAGAGAGGTGGTGGGTGGTGGTGGATCCACCCCACCACCACGACCGGGGGTGGGGGAGGCAAAGCACGGGGGCGAGTTAGGGAGCAGGGCGGTCCATCAAGAGCCATGTGCTCCCTAACCCGCCCCGAGGGAGAATCCGACCAGGGCTCGCAGAGCCTGCTCGGCCGTCGGATATCGCTCCAGGTTCAGTCGCCACGCCTTCCGTCCCTCATCGTACATCGCCACCGGCGGCGCGCCCGCGATCCCTTGCCGCCTTCCCGGGTCGGCCAGCCAGTCGACGATCTCCCAGTAATCGGCGCCGAGGCGCCGGCGGCCGAACGGACACGGTCGGTCATTGGGCAGGTAGCCGGTAGTGGGATCGGCGCAGCGATACGCCTCCAGGACGGCGTCGATGAGCTTTTCCTCGGCCGGGGAGCGCAACAGGAGCCCCTTGGGCGTCTGGTTGGCAGCTGCAAGGGCAGCGCGTGCGACCTCCCTGCGCTCGAGATCCACCCTGAGCTGCAGGGTACTGAGGCGCTCCTGCATGTCGAGCTCTCGCATGCGCTCGGCATGTCTGGCCTCGAGCTCTCGCCTGCGTACCCACGCCGTCAGGAACAGTGATATCGCCCGCTCGAGAGAATCACCGGCGGCGAAGAGTACCAGGAGGATCATGAGGCCGATCAGGACGCTCCCACTCACGATCGCGGCCAGATCGAGCGCCTGACCGGGCCGTCTGTCCTTCGCCAGGGCGATGATGATCACGGCGATGAAGACGCCGAAGGATACCAGCATGGAGAGCAGGAAGAGCTCGATCGGCGAGGCCCGCGTCGAGCCCTCACGCTCGGCGTCCAAGACCCGATAGGTGGGAGCGTCGATGCTGTCGTCCACCCGGCGCATGATATGACCTCCAGGGCGCGGTTAGGGGGCATGTGGCCTTGTGTGGCCAGATATGCCCCCTAACCGATGCCAAGCAGCCGTTTTACATCCCGTCGGCCGGATCGTTGCGGCCACACCCGGCGAGCCCATCTGCCCGCCGCATGGCCGCCCCTACCGGCCGTTCTGGCCCCGTGAATGGTCCTTCCCGCAACACCCTCACGTGGCAATCACCGATCATCCACCCCAGGCGCCCACACGCATCCTGGGCGAACGGCGCTTCGACCTCGTATGCCTCACCGGTCACCCTATGGATCACCCGATACCTGGGCATGATCACCTCTGTTCGTGCCATCGAGCATCGTGGCGCAACATGCCGAATGAACAGCAACCCAATAGGACATGTCGACGCTCCAAAGCCTGACCCACGTCTGCCCATCCTCGATGCGCCCCCGGCACTTCAGGCAACACATCCCGTCGGCATCCGTGGGGCCCATGTGTTGCATGATCGATTTCGTCTGTTGCTCTGCCATCTTGCTCCCCTTCTGACCAGGCCGGGGACGTGGTATAATGCCCCCGGCAGTTCGGTGTCCCCGATTTGCCGCCTGGGCGCTCATGGGTACCGCCATGAGCGCCCATCTCTGTGCAACGTCCCACCCATCTCTAGAGTCGGTCAGGGGGCAAGGTGTTGCCCAATCGCCCCACATGCCCCCTAACCGGCGCCTGCGGGCGCCTCGACCTTCCCCACGTACTCCGAGCGCTGAATCTTTCCATCCCTCCAGCGCCGGTAGAGGTACTGCCGCCCCTTGATCGTCTTGATCTCCAGCCATCCTTTGGAGCCAACGCGGCGACCGCCACCACCGTTGGCGGATACGGGGACCGGGATGCGCTCCTCGGGCTCGTCCCCGTCTCCGGAGCGGCGTCGTTCCAGGATGCTCGTGGCGGCCTCGATCACCGCCTCGAGCTCACGGTCCGCCATATCGGGAAGGATGCTCAACACGTCAGAAAGGCAGGTCATCACCGCCCTCCCCGGCCTTCTGGCCCCGAGCGACCCTGGCGTAATCGATCAGGTCCCCGATCACATCCCTGATGTTGGCATCCGTGATCTCGACGTGACCGCACTTGGCGGCCGCTCCGACCAGGTGATAGAAGTTCGGTTTGCCGTCATCGCCAAGGTAGTAATCGCCCGTCTGTTCGATGATGTGTTGCACCGCCGTGGGCCAGTTGG
>JAJRVX010000134.1:0-13090 GCA_024277095.1 Chloroflexota bacterium | reverse complement strand
TCCACGTACCACCTCCGCCTTGGCAGCCGCCCAGGAAGCGAGGACGGCGTTCCAAGGAGCTGCAAAAGCTCATTCAACAGTGGGCTACATGATCACGATTTCGCGGGGACTTACCACTGTTTTGATTGTAAGGAGGCATTATGTCCGACCGCCCCAACATCCTCATCTTCATGACCGACCAAGAGCAGGGGGCCGTGGTCGAGCCCGGCCATCCTTGCATGACCCCCAACGCGGATCGGCTGGCGCGCGAGGGCATCCTCTTTCGCCAGACATATGCCCCCTACGCGCACTGCTGCCCCTCCCGCGCCACCTTCATGACCGGCCTCTACCCCAGCCGCCACGGCGTCTATAACAACGTGTGCACGCCCACGGCCATCCACTTCGGGCTGAACCCGGGCGTGGTCACCTTCTCCGAGTTGCTGCGTCAGTCCGGCTACCGCCTGGTCTACAGCGGGAAGTGGCACGTCAGCAACGAGGAAGGCCCCGCCGATCGCGGTTGGGACGAGCTGATCGTGACGGCGGGAAAGGGCTGCGCCTATCAGCACCACCGCAGGCCAGAGGAATGGCGCAGACGGGCGCAGGAGCCCGAAGAGATCGGCCCCCGCCGTCGCGGCCAGATCCTGCGCCCCGGCTGGGGTCACTACCAGCTCTACGGCACCATCCCTGACGGCGGCCCCAAAGGCTACGAAGGATTGCAGGATTACGCCGTGGTCAAGGCCGCGGTGGACGCGCTGCCGGAGCTCGCCCAAGGGGATGATCCCTGGGTGCTCTTCGTCGGCCCCGTCGGCCCTCATGATCCCTTCATCGTGCCCGAACGTTTCGCCCGCATGTACGATCCCGAGGATATCCCCCTCCCGCCGAGTTATCATGATACGCTGGAGGATAAGCCGCGAGTGTACCAGCGTATGCGCCGCCAGTACTGGAGCCAACTCACCGAGGACGAGGTGCGGGAATCCATCGCCCACTACTGGGCCTACTGCACCATGATGGACGCCCTCCTGGGCGAGGTGCTGGACGCGCTGGAGGCGACGGGCCAGGCCGAGGACACACTGGTCATCTTTCTCTCCGACCACGGCGACTACTGCGGCGCCCACGGCCTCTACATGAAGGGCGTGCCCGCATTTCGCGAGGCGTATCACGTCCCCTGCGTCATGCGCTGGCCCAAGGGCATCCGCAACCCCGGCCGCGAGATCGATGCCTTCGTCACGCTGGCCGACTTCGCGCCCACCTTCCTGGAGCTGGCTGGCGTCCCCGTGCCCGAAGGGCTCACCGGCCGCAGCCTCGTCCCGTTCCTGCAGGGCGAGACGCCCGCCGACTGGCCGGATACCTTCTATACGCAGTTCAACGGAGTGGAACTATACTACACCCAACGGGTCGTCATGTCCCGGGAGTTCAAGTACGTCTACAACGGCTTCGACTTCGACGAGCTGTACGACCTGCGCAACGACCCGCATGAGAGGGTCAACGTGGCCGACCGGCCGGAGTACCGGGAGATCAAGCGCGAGCTGGTGCGGCGGATGTGGCGCTTCGCGGCCGAGCAAGGAGACGAGCTCATCTTCAACCCCTACGGTACCGTCGCCCTGGCCCCCTGGGGTCCCATGGAGGGATTGCGATGAACTTCATCCTCTTCATACCCGATGAACTGCGCGCGGAGAGCGTCGGATGCTACGGGCACCCGAGCGCCGTCACGCCCAACATGGATGCCCTGGCGGCGGAGGGCACTCGCTTCGATCAGTGCCACGTGCAGCACCCCGTCTGCTCGCCCTCCCGCTGCAGCCTGATGACCGGCTGGTATCCCCACGTGCGCGGCCACCGCACGCTCTGGCACCTGCTCCGGCCGGACGAGCCCAACCTGTTGCGCTACCTGCGCCAGGCCGGCTACGACGTGGTCTGGTTCGGAAAGAACGACCTGCTGGCTACCGAGACCTTCGCCGATTGCGTGACCACAGCCACCTCGCACGGGGGACGCCCGTGGGACTTTCCCTCCCTCTCACCCGATGATCCGCTCTTCTACAGCTTCCTTACCACCCCCTACACCGGGCCGCTGGAGGAGCACTCCGATTACGCGAACGTGCAGGCGGCTATCCGCTTCCTGCGCAGCAAGCCCCAACGGCCGTTCCTGCTCTACCTGCCGCTGGTGTTCCCTCACCCACCTTACGGCGCGCCGGAGCCGTGGCATCACCAGGTTGATCCGGAATCGCTGCCGTCGTTACGCCCGGTCGGTCTTCCCAACAAGCCGGATTACTTCGAGTACATTCGGCGCAGCCGACGACTGGATCAGCTCACCGAAGCCGACTTCCGACGTATCAACGCCATCTACCTGGGGATGACCAGCTTCATCGATCACCTGTTGGGGCAACTGCTGGATGCCCTGGCAGATAGCGGACTAGAGGATGAGACCACCGTCTTCGTGTTCTCCGATCACGGCGATTACGCCGGCGACTACGGATTGGTGGAGAAGTGGCCCAGCGCCATGGAGGACGTCATCACCCGGGTGCCGCTCATCGTGCGCACGCCCGGCGGCGCGGCCGGCCACGTCGTCTACGAGCCGGTGGAGCTGTTCGACATCATGGCGACGGTCATGGAGCTGGCCGGCATCGAGCCGCGACACACTCACTTCGCCCGCAGCCTTGTCCCGCAGCTTCAAGGCGCGCCGGGTGATCCCGACCGGGCCGTCTTCTGCGAGGGGGGCTACGCACGCCACGAGCCGCACTGCTTCGAGGGATGGCCGCATCGCGACGTCTTCGCCCGCGACGAAAGGCATATCTACTACCCTAAGGGAAAGGTACAACAGGATCACCCGGACAGCGTCGGCCGCACGGTGATGATGCGAACGCGCACGCACAAGCTGATCTACCGCCCCACGGGCGTCTGCGAGCTGTACGATCTGCGGGAGGACCCGTCGGAGCTATACAACCGCTATGAGGAGCCCAAATGCGCGGACATCCGGACGGAGATGGAGTCGCAGATGCTGGCCTGGCTGGTGCAGACCAGCGACGTCACCCCATTCGACGAGGACCCACGGGGACTGCCCACCGGAGCGTAAAGATGGAAACCCGGCTTCTTCGAGAAGCCGGGTTTCCGATTTTCATCCCTTCAACCCCGTCAGAGAGATCCCCTCGATGAACGTACGCTGAGCGAAGAAGAAGAGGAGGATAATGGGCGCCGAGGCGATCGTGCTCACCGCCATCAGGTAAGGATATGCCATGGGAGCGTTCCCCACCTGGGCAAGCGCGGTGCGGAGCTTCTGAATGCCCAGCGCCAGCGGGTACATCTCGTATTTGTTGATGTAGATCAGCGGCCCGATGTAATCGTTCCAGGTGCCCATGAACTGGAACAGCGCCACGACCGCCAGCGCGGGCTTGGACAGCGGCAAGACGATCCGGAACAAGATCCCCAGCTCGCTAGAGCCATCCACTCGTGCCGCGTCGGATAACTCCTCCGGTAGGGTCATAAAGAACTGGCGCAACAGAAAGATGAAGAAGGCGTTCCCGAACAACGCCGGGACGACCATAGGATTGTACGTGCCCACCCATCCCAGCTTCTTAAAGATGATGAAGAGCGGCACCATCGTGACCGTGTATGGGATCATCATGGTGGCGATACAGAGGAAGAAGAGCTGATCCCGCCCAATCCATCGCACCCGTGCGAACCCATAGGCGACGATCGAGGACGATAGCACCGTGAACACCGTGCTAGGAAGCGCGTAACGGAAGACCGAGTTGAACGTGTATAGAGTGAAATCATCGGCCCGCCAGGCATCGATGAAATTGTTCCAATGGGCCGGATTAGGCACCAGGACTGGCGGCACGCGGTACACCTGCGGGTCGTCTTTGAGCGAGGAGCTGATCATCCAATACAGCGGAAACGCATAGGAGACGGCCAGCGAGAGCACGATGAAGTACTTCAAGAATTCGACAACGATCCTCCCGAAGGTCCACTTGCCCATGGAGAAGCGCCCTCTACCCCGGCTTACCACGCGTGTCGTCGTCGTCATCGCTCGCCTCCGTAGAACACCCAACTCGCCGAAGTCTTGAAGAGCAACATCGTCAACAGGACGACGGTGAGGAACATGATCCACGCCAGGGCGCACGCTTTACCCATTCGGAAGAACTGGAAGGCATTTCGCCACAGGTGCATGGCATAGAATTCGGTGGAGGCCATAGGCCCGCCGTTGGTCAACAAGTAGGGCATCAGGAAAGTCTGGAATCCAGTGATGAATCCCATCACCAGATTGTAGAGGATGATCGGGCTACTCATGGGCACCGTCACGTGCCAGAAACGATGCCAGGCGTTGGCGCCATCCACCGTCGCCGCCTCGTAGAGGGACCGGGGTACATCCTGGAGGGAGGCCAGGAAGATCACCACCGCGGCCCCCTGCCCCCAGAGATAGATGATGATGAGGCTTGGCTTCGCCAGGGTTACGCTGGACAGGAAGGGGATAATGGGCCGCCCCAACGCCCGAAGCGTGTTGTTGATCACCCCATACTGGTTGTTGTAAATGAAAAGCCAGACCATCGCGGAGCACACCGCCGGCACGATCGAGGGCACGAAGAAGATGGCCCGGAAGAAGGAGCGCCCGACCAGCTTCGTGTTGAGCAAGTTGGCGATCAGGAAAGCCGTGGCGACGCCAAGCGGCACGCTGATGCCCACGTAGTACACGGTGTTATACACGACGGTCCAAAACCGGGGATCATCTGTAAAGATCTCCACATAATTCCCAAAGCCGATCCATTTCAGCTCGGTGATGAAGTCGTAACGGGTAAAGCTATAAAAGAGGGAGGATAAGAGCGGATAGGCAGTCCACAACAGGAACCCTGTAAGCCAAGGCGACACGAACAACAACCCCGTGATCAAATTCCGAGTCTCGGCCTTTGACAATCGCCTGAACCTCATATTCGCAACGGTCATATGTCCTCTCCTGCAAAGGCAAGACGCTGGTGCCCGACACCTTTCGGCATCAGGCACCGGCGTCCATCGCCCTGACGATCGGCTACGAAAAAAGGGGAGGGGCTCAGGAAAGCTCGGGAGAGCCCTCGCCTTACGTCATGGGCAGGCCCTGGTTCTTCCACTCCGTCTCGGCCCGCTTCTGCATCTCCTCGGCTCCCTCTTGCGGGGTGAGCTTGCCGCGGTAGACCATCTCTCGGACCTCAGCCAGCTGGCCCCACAGGAAACCATGGAGCGGGCAACGACGCAGCTCGTACCAGTCGGTGGCCTCCTCGGCGCTCTGGAAGTAGAACTCCAGGCCGGGATACGTGTTCGGATCGATCTTCTCGACCCAGCTCTTCTTGCCGACGATCCACCCCACCTGCCGGAAGAGGACGTCCAGGGCCGCATCGGTGAGGAAGAACTCGGCCAGCTTGAACGCCTCCTTCGGGTACTTGGAGTCCTTGAAGATGGCGAAGGTATGCCCGCCAGCCACCTGGATCTTATGCCCCTTGAGGCCATCGAGCACCAGCGTCCAGGAAGCGCGATTCTTCTTGGCGACCTCGGGCGCCTGGACGGTGGTCTCGCCCGGATGCCAGTACCCCTCGATGATCATGGCCTGGACCTCGGCATTGTACGAACCACCCCAGCCGCCCATGCCCTCGGCCTGCCGCAACCCCGCGATCTGATCCGGCCCCATGATATCATAGAACTTCTTGGTGATGTCAAAGTATTCCACGAAAAGCTCGTTGGTGAAGTCGAACTTGCCGGTCTCGTCGTCCCAATACTTGTGGTTGCAGGCCACCTGCATACCGTCCGGGTCGCCGCCCATGGCATCGTAAGGATCCAGGCCGAACTGCTTGAGGTTGCCAGCTTCATCCTTGATCGTCAGGGCCTTGTGCCACTCCAGCGCCTCGCCGAAGGTCTGCGGCGGATTGTCCGGATCCAGCCCCGCCTTCTGCACCAGCTCCACGTTGTAGTTCAGGCCATAGTCCAGGAAGCTCTCGAAGGCCGGAACACCCAGCAGCCCGTCGAACGACCAGAACTTGCAGAAATTCCAGATCGCCGGGATGAAGTCCTCCTCATGGACGTACTTGCTGGCATCCACCAGGGGCTGACAATCCAGGAACACGTTCTTGATCGCGAACTGGGCATAGCTGATGTTCGACGCGGCCTCCGGCGGATCACCCGCCGCCAGCGCCGTCATGACCAGTTGATCACCGGTGCTGCCCTTGTACTCGATCTTGATGTTCCCGCAGATCTCCTGGTATTCGGGCATATCATACCAGACTTCGTCCTGGAACAGCTTATCCATGTTGGACCAGGCGACCCACAGCCGGACCGTGATCGGCTCCTCGGGAGCAGCCTCGGGCGCCCCAGCCTCAGACGGCGCCTGTGCAGGCGCACCACCCGACGGGGCACAGGCCGCCAGCAACGCCCCAGCGGATGCGACCGATGCCATCCGCAGGAACTCACGTCTCGTTACGCCTTTTCCACCCGCCATTTGTCATTCCTCCCTTTCTGAAATTCTGATGAGATCGCTCCCATGACGACGGATCAGGTTGGGCGAGTCAGGGGAAATGGGTCGAGAAAAGCGCGGCGCTCCCGGCTCGGACCCACGCGCCAGCCGGTCCTTCATTCCCATGACTACATGTGCAAGCACGTCAGCAGGGGCAATCCCATCTCTGAAACCACGTGGCTCGACCGGGAGGACTGCAGAAAGTGGGATTTGCAACCGGCGCGCAGTCCTCCTATAATATAGGATAGCACTGTTCTCCATTCCTACCGCGGAAGAGATGCGGACATGAAGCGGACACCCGGGCGGACATAGTGACCAGAGAGCAATTCCTCCTGTACCTGCGCGACGCGCTCAATCACCTCTACAACCCCGAGCGCCTGCGCCGGAATCCGTTGGCCGCCCTCTTTGGCGTGGCGGATCGGTTTGACACAGCGACCGCCCTGCAGCGTATCCTGACCGACGCCATCCAGGCCCTGAAGCCGCCCACCGGCGAACCCCCTCAATCCCCCGCTTGGCGCGTTTATGAACCGCTGTTCTACCGATACGTGGAACAACTGAGCGCGGAGGAGGTCGCCGATCAATTGGGGATCACCACCCGTCACCTGCGCCGCTGGCAAAACGCTGCCCAGGAGGCACTGGCCGATCTGCTGTGGCAACAATTCGGGTTGGCGGACAGACTGGTAGAGACGAAGCCGGAACAAGCGTCGCGTGAGCCGGATCCCAACGCGCTTCAGCAAGAGCTCGCGTGGTTCCAGGAGTCCCGAGGTACCAGTTTCGTCGAACTGGAACAGGTGCTGCCCCCGGTTCTGGACCTGGTCCAGAAGCTGGCCGAGCGGCATTGCGTGCGGATCGACGTCGCGGTGGCGCATCCCCTTCCTGGGGTAGGCATCGCCTCCGTGGCCTTGCGACAGATCCTGATCAACCTGTTCAGCGTGGTCATCCCCCGGGCGGCAGGCGGGCAGGTCGAGTTCTCGGCCAGGCCACTACGTTGGGATGTGGAGATGCGCATCCGGTGCGAACAGTACCCCTCAGGCCCCAAACCCCCTCCTGACGACGAGGCTACGAACCTCAATATGGCCTCACAGCTGGCCGAGATCTGCGGGTGCACCCTGCGCCTCTCCGCTGACTTACGGGGCTTCGACGCCACGCTCATCCTTCCTGCCCTGGAACAGATCCCGATCCTGGCCATCGATGACAGCGCGGACGCCCTGCAACTCTTCCAGCGCTATACCACGGCCACCCGCTATCGGCTTGTGGGCACTCGCGATCCGGAACAGGGGCTGCGCCTAGCCGAGCAACTCGCGCCCCAGGCCATCATCCTGGACGTGATGATGCCCCACGTGGACGGCTGGGAGATCCTGGGACGGCTCCGGGAGCACCCACGCACGCGCCAGATCCCCGTCGTGGTGTGCACCATCCTGGCTCAGCGAGACCTGGCCATGCTCCTGGGTGCCAGTGACTTCATCCGCAAGCCGGTCACGCGGACGGAGTTCTTGAACGCTCTCGATCGCCAGCTCGAACGGACGGCGTCAGAACAGCGCTGACCGCCTCGATACAGGCCACCAGATCCCGCATGGACAGCCCGCCGCCCCGGGTAACCCGCAACACGTCGCTGACGATGGGCTGCCCGATCGGATCCCTCGACGAGATCGCGATCACGGGAATGTCCCGGATGGACGGATCCCGTCGCTTCTCTCGCAGCACCTGAAAGCCATCCATGCCCGGCAGGATCAAGTCCAGCAGCATAACATCGGGGCGGCGCGTACGCAGCAGATCCAGGGCCCTCCGCCCATCGTTCGCACGCAACACCCGATACGAGCGCCCCGCTGAGGCGATCATTCGGGAGAAGAGACGCACGACCTCCGGCTCGTCGTCCACAAGCAGCACGTTCCTCACCTCCGCGCCCAGGCTCTCCAGGGCGGCCAGCAAGGTGGCGCGGTTGATCGGCTTGACGAGGTATCGCACGACGCCAAGCCGCTCGGCTGCCGCCTCCTCGCCAGGGACCCAACATGTGATTACCGGCGTCCCATAGGGCAGATCGGTCAGGCCGTCGACGGTCGCCTGCGCTTCCGCCCAGTACGGATCGTTGATGATCAGCGCCCGGGCCGGCAGGCGATGCAACTCCCGCCGGGCCTCCTCAATGGTCTGCACCGAGACGACCTCGATCCCCTCGATGCGACGCCGCAGCCACCGCTGCAGGGATTCCCCTTGCTCCAACAACACGAACCGGGGGGGAAGATCCGGGATGGGCGCTCGCGATCGCCTGGCCCGCGTTTCATACGGATAATAAGGGTTGAACCAACGCCGTGCATCTCCGGAGTGCGCGGAGACGTCGGACACAGGCATGTGCAACGGCAGACTGAAGTAAAACGTCGTACCCTCGCCCACAGTGCTCTCCAGCCACATCTTCCCCCCGTGCATTTCCACAAAGCGCTTGCTGATGCTTAAGCCCAGCCCGCTCCCACCATGAGCTCGTCGGAGGGAGTTATCCAACTGTTGGAATGGCTCAAAGAGCCTGTCCCGCTTATCCGGAGGGATGCCGGGCCCCGTATCGGCGACGCTCACGACGATATCGTCGTCCTGACGCCAGGCCTTCACGTGAACCCCGCCCCGCTCGGTGAACCGGCCGGCATTGCTCAACAGGTTCAGGACCACCTGGCGGATGCGCGTGCCATCGCAGAAGATGAGCGGCAAGTCCGCTGGGACATCGACCTCTAGATACAACCCTTTCGACTCATAGAGCGCACGCACGGCGACGGTGGCAGCCTCCACGACCTCCCGAAGCGACACCCAGTCCTTGCTGAGCACCATCTTGCCGGCCTCGACCTGGCTCAGATCCAATACGTCATCCACCAGGTGGGCTAGATGCTGACTGTTGCGCTGGATGGCTGTGATATCGGCCAGGAGCGCGGGCGGCAGCGCCTCGCCGTAGACCTGAGGGGCCTGCGTGATCATCTCGGCGAAGCCAATGATCATGTTGAGGGGTGTGCGCAGTTCGTGGCTCACGTTGGCGACGAATTCCTCTTTGGCCCGCCGCGCCTCCTCCGCCACTTGGTACATCGCCTTCAGCCGATCCGACAGCCGGGCCAGCTCGCGATTGGCGTGCAGCAGGTCCTCCTTCACCTGCTCCAGCTCCAGTCGCTGGTTTCGCGCTTCCTCCATCTGCTTTTGAGCCTCCCGGAAGCTGAGGAGCGCCCACTGGGTGATGGTAAAGAGGGCATACGTAGCCGCCCAGCCCAGAAGTCCCGAGATCGCCCCGCCGGCCGCGATCCCCAGGCCGTACGCTCCGGGCAGGGACGGTGCCAACCACCCTTGACAGAGCATCCAGGAGAGCGCGATCACTCCCCCCTCGGCCAGCAAGGCGGCCGGCCATCCCAGCGTAACGATGGCCAACAAGGGCAACAACGCCAAGAGGAAGCCCAACATTGGCTCCCTCAGGAGATAGATCGCCCACACGAGCAATGCAGCCAGGGTGATCTGCCAAATCGCCTGAGCGGCGAAGAACCTCCTCCGGAGCAGCCAGAGGGCAAAAGAGGAAGAGGCGATCGCCAGGGCCAAAATGGGAATGACCACCACATCGGCGGTAGAAGGGGGCTTGATCCAGGCTACGATCAGCGCGGCCGAAGAGAGGCCGATCGTGGTCAGGATCAAATGGCGAGCGACGGAATACACCGTCTCCAGCGAGGATTGGGTGAAGTCAGGATCGGCCTTCGGCGATGTCACCAGATGGTACCACATAGGAACCTCCACCCCGGGCGAGGGTAAGGAGAAACCGGACCCGGCAGCTTGGCGGTTTGCACAAGGGAGCGTACAATATCCCCATGAGTCCGAGATCGGCATTCCGTGGATTCCCACGGCGCACGTATACCTGGTGGCGGTTCTGGAACGATATCCGCTATCTGCTGAGCCACCGCGCGGACATCCGGGCCGCGTTCCACGACGAGCACCTCAGTCGCGCCTTCATCGAGCGGATCATGCTGGCCGTCACCGGCGTGAACGGCTGCCGTTACTGCACATACTATCACTCCCGGCTGGCGCTGGAGCAAGACATCCCCCCAGAGGAGATCCAGGCACTGCTGGCCGGAGATCTAGGAGCCGTTCCCGCCGAGGAGGCCATCGCGCTGATCTATGCCCAACACCACGCCGAGACCGGGGGGCGCCCATCTCCAGAGGCGGAGCGACGCCTGGAGGAAACTTACGGCCCCGAGGTCAGTCAGCATATCCGCATCCTGATCCGCATGATCACCGTGGGTAACCTCTCTGGAAATACCCTGGATGCCTTCCTGTGGGCCCTGGGATTCCGTCCCGGCCCGTTCGAGATGCCCCGACTACTCCGATCAGCCGGTAATACGATCGCTCGACGGACGAAGAGGTTCCGACGTAAGACACGACAGATCGCCTCCGCGATCTCCGATTACTGGAAATTCTATATCCGCTCCACGCTCACCGAGCAGCGGAGGCGGTACACGGTTGCACAGGCCGTAGTCCTGCAAGACGGACGGGTCCTGCTGGTCAAGCGCACGGATCCCAGGGTGTGGGAACTGCCCGGAGGCGGGATCGAGAGAGGGGAAACGCCGGCCGAGGCGGTCATACGGGAGGTCTCCGAGGAGACAGGCCTCCAGGTGCGGGTCGAGCGCGAGCTGGGCACGTATCAGCGATTGGGATTCCGCCCCCATGACAGCATCGTCTTCGTGTGCACGCCCATCGGCGGCACAGCGATCCCCGGCGAGGAGACGGTGGCCGTCCAATTCTTTCCCGTAGACCGACTCCCCTGGGGGCTGCTCCCCTGGTACCGAACGGTGATCCGGGACGCCATCCAGCCGTCTGGTCCCCCGCGAATCCGCCGCCAGTGGCTGGGAGTGGGAACCCTCCTGATCAGCCTTCTCATCGTCCTGGGCGAGCGCCTGCACTTGCTGGAGTGACGCAACGCGGCGCGCCCGGGGCCCGATCACTCTCCCACAGTTCCGTCCGGCAGCGTGGCCCCCTGCAAGTTCGCGCCCTCCAGGTCGGCATGCTCCCAATCGGCGCCCCGGAGATCGGCCCCACGCAGATCGGCCCGGCGGAGGTTCGCATACCGCAGATTCGCCCCGGCGAGATTGGCCCCCTCCAGCCGGGCCCCCTCCAGGTTCACATCACGCAGAAGGGCTCCCTCCAGGTTCGCTCCGCTCAAATCCACACCAGCCAAATCGGCCCAACTCAGGTTCGCCTGCCGAAGGTCCCGGCCGACTCCCCCGCCGTTGGCAAGCTCCCAGACCAGGCGCCACTTGTCCGAGATGTGCGTGGCCTCATCCAGGATGGCCTGACGCAGATCCGCGCTGCGCAGTTCCGTGCCGGTCAGGTTGGCCCCACGCAGGTCCGCGCCGCGCAGGCTGGCCTGATGCAGGCTGGCTCCGCTCAGATCCGCCCCGCGCAGATCCGCCTCGCTCAGATCCGCCCCGCGTAGATCGGCCTCGACGAGGATGGCCCCGCGCAGATCAGAGCCCCGCAAGTTCGCCCGCCGCAGGTACGCCTGTCGCAAATCCGCCTCGCTGAGATCCACCCCCTCCAGGTCCCGATCCGCCTTCACCTGGCTGACGATCTGCCACACCAGACGCCACTTCTCATCCATGCGCGTCGCGTCATCCAGGATCGCCCCCTGTAGAGCAGCCCTCCGTAGATCCGCGCCGGACAGGTCGGCACCCTGCAGATCGGCCTCTCGCAGATCGGCCCGGCGGAGATTCGCACCGCGCAGACTCACGCCACGCAGGCCGGCTCCCCGCAGATCCGCGTCGGACAGATCCCGACCTTCCCCTCCCTGGTTGACCAGCTCCCAGACCAGATGCCATCGGGGATCGATCTTCGTGTTCTCATCGAGGACGACACCCCGCAGGTTCACTCGCGTCAGATCGGCATACTCCAGGTTAGCTCCACGCAGATCAGCGTCGGACAGATCGGCCTCGAGAAGCCGGGCGCCGCTCAAGTCGGCCTCGCGTAGATCCGCCCCGCGCAGATCCGCCCGATGCAACAGAGCGCCACGCAGATACGCCCTCCGCAAATTCGCCCCCTGCAGACGGGCGCCCTTGAGCTCGGCGAAAAAGAGGTTGGCTCCCTGCAGATTCGCCCCCGCCAAATCCGCCTCAGACATATGTGCCATCCGCAGGTCGGCATCCTGGAAGTCAGCGCCCCGCAGATCGGCCGCCTGTAGATCGGCCTCTTTGCAATCCGGCGGACACGAGGCCAGCGCTCTGCGCAGCGTCAACCCAAGCACAAGCACCGCCACGACGAGCACCAACGGAACTACCAATAAGAAAATAAGCCGCAGGAAATCGCGCATAGAGAAGCACCCGGTTATGACATAAGATCCAGATTCTGTGAGCAAAATCTGCTGCCATTATGCCTGAATCGCATTATGGAGACAAATGGGGAGGGGACGATCGCGCAACACAGGAAGGATACGTCGCCGACGATGAGGAGGATAGTCGCGGAGGCAAGGGCGGTGTACCCTCTCGGTCTTCGCGCTGTGATAAGGAAAAGAGGCGATCCACGCAGCCGTGCCGCAACAGATCGTAAGCCCAGGGGAGACTCAACGCTCCTGAAGGATCATGGGCAGGAAGCTGGATTGGAGCGGATACAGCACCAGGGCGAAATCGGAGAACTGATCGCTCT